>JBDSVW010000259.1:0-4397 GCA_039927015.1 Gemmatimonadaceae bacterium
TGCCCTGGAAGTACGGCTTCAAGGGCGGCAAGTCGATCGTGCGGATCCGCTTCAGCGAGACCATGCCCAAGACCGCGTGGAATATCGCCAATCCTGGCGAGTATGGCTTCTACGCCAACGTGAATCCCACGGTGGATCATCCGCGCTGGACGCAGTCGAAGGAGCGCCGCATCGGGGAGTTCCGCCGTCGCGAGACGCTGATGTTCAACGGCTATGCCCAGCATGTCGCATCGATGTACAGCGGCATGGACCTGCGGAAGAACTACTAGGCCATGGCTGTCGCGCCGTCGGGTGCGCTGGGGGTGGACCGCCCGGCGCGCGACTCGTCAGGGCCAGACTCGCTCACCGCGGGCGAGGAAAGAGCTGGCGCGGGCCGCGCGAAGCGTCGCGCCAAGGGGCGGTTCAGCAAGGAGCCCCGGTGGCTCTATCCCGTCGTGTTCGTCGCGGCGCTGTCCCCCTGGATCTACGTCGTCGCGGCCATCGCCTCCGATTTCTTTCAGGGCACACGCCTGCTGGGCTCCAATCCCATCAAGGAAGCGGAGCACTTCACCGGACAGATGACGATGCGGATGCTGCTGCTGTCGCTCAGCATCTCGCCCGCGGTGAAGACGTTTCGCCGCGGATGGCTCATCAAGTACCGCCGCACCTTCGGGCTCTTCGCCTTCTTCTACGTCTGCACGCATCTCAGCATCTACGCGGCGCTCGACGTGGAACTGAACTGGGCCGACATGGTGGCCGACGTGTCCAAGCGGCTCTACATTACGTTAGGCATGGCGGGATTCGTGCTGCTCATTCCCCTGGCCGTCACGTCCACCAAGGGCTGGATCCGCCGGCTGGGCAGTGCGCGCTGGCACTGGCTGCACCGGGCCGTTTTCGGCACCGTGGTGCTCGGGATGATCCACTACTACATGGCCGTCAAGAAGGACATCACCGATCCCCTGCTGTTCACGGCGCTCTTCGGCTTCCTCTTCGCGTGGCGCATCCTCGAGGCCGCCCTCCGGCGCAAGGCGCAACGGGCGCGCTGAGGCGCGCCGCCGGTTGCCCACCCGACCGGGCGATACCGGACGGGGGAGTCGGATGGTTCGGGCGCCCGGCCAGCGGCCGGGCACCACGACCAGCTGCTACTGCGGGTTGCCCGAACGCGTGGCGGTGATCATGTCGCTGGAGAACTGCTCCAGCGGGGCCGGCACGGTGGCGCCATCCTCCCACTCGATCGTGCGCGTGAATCCGTTCGCGGTCACAACCACCGTGTGGCCCATGCCGTCAGCCACAACCACGCCGCTCGGATACTTGGCGGCGAGGGCGCGGAACTCCGGCTTCTGTGTGTCGGCGAAGAGCTGCGCGATCGTTGCCACACTGAGGCTGCCTGTGGAGCGATGTCCCTTGGCGCCACACTCGGCCACGGGAATGTTCATGGCGCAGGTGACCAAGGTCCACACGCGGCTGGCGCTGTCGATCTCGGTGCGGACCCGGAGGGAGGCAATGCCGCCGACGGATTCGCGAACCAGGCGGGCGGGCGCATCAGGCGAGGGAAATTCGCCTTCCACCGGCAGCTGCATGCAGGCCGCAAGGCTCAGCGCGCCGATGAGGGTGAAGGCGGGGCTGTGAGAGAATCGGGAGCGCAACATGGAAGTTCTCGTTCAGATTTGCGCGCGACGCCGGTGCGCGTCGCACAATCACAAGACGCCCGAGCCTGCCCGTTACCCGTATCGCTTCGTCACACACAATTCGCGTGACGAGTGCAGCAGTTTCAGCGGAGTGTGCTTGCAATTGATACCGCCGATCCCGCGAGCAGGATTTCGTCCCGCCCGGCTCGCGGATCATCCCTGCTATCGCGACGAACTTCCGCCGCTACTTCTACCGCCGCCCCCACTTTTTCCGCCACGGCTGCCGCCGCCACTGCCGCCGCCACTGCCGCGCGAGCTGCCGCCACGGCGATCCGGGGCGTAGGGGCTGGAGCTGCGCGGGGCACGATCGCGGGCGCCAGCGGCGCCGCCGGCGGAATTGTTAGGCGACGCGCCCGTGGGCCGCGACTCGGGGCGTCGAGGCCCGCGCGCCGCTGCGTTTCGGTTGCGCGGCGACTCGAGTCTCGCCTTCTCCTCGACTTCACGCTGCGACTTCCGGTCGGCCTTCAGCTTGACGTTGGCGCGCTCCTTCGCCTTCTGCGCCCGCCACTGGGCCGTCCGTTCGGCCTGCGACACTTCGAGCTTGGCGGCCGGCCTTGCCGTGTAGTCGAAGTCGGGCAGGGTCACGCGGGGCAGGCGGCGTCCCACCTTGCGCTCGATGTCCGCCAGGTCTGACTGCTCCTCCGGCGACACGAAGGTGAAGGCGTCGCCGGTGGCCTGCGCACGGCCCGTACGACCGACGCGATGGATGTAGTCATCGGGGGCCATCGGCACGTCGAAGTTCACCACGTGTCCCAGCTCTTCCACGTCGATGCCGCGTGCGGCGATGTCGGTGGCCACCAAGACGCGGTACTTCCCGCTCTTGAAGCCGGCCAGCGCCTCGGTGCGTTGCGGCTGCGACCGATTGCCGTGAATACGCTCGGCCGCGATGTTGTTCTTCACGAGGAACTTCTGCAGGCGATCGGCGCGATGCTTTGTGCGTGTGAACACCAGCACTTCCTCCATCTCGCCGCGCGACAGCAGTTCCAGCAGCAGCGACGACTTCAGGTCCTGCGAGACAGGGTAGATCGCCTGCGTGATGCCGATCGCGGGCGCCGACTTCCGCTCCAGGTTGATCGACGCCGGCGTCTTGAGCATCTCGTGCGCGAGCTTGGCGATCGGGTCGGGCATGGTCGCGCTGAAGAACAACGTCTGTCGCTGGGTGGGGATGTGTCGCAGCACCCGCCGGATATCCGGCAGGAATCCCATGTCCAGCATGCGGTCGGCTTCGTCGAGCACGAGGTACTCCAGGCCGTTCAGCTTGCCGTACGACTTGGAGAAGTGGTCGAGCAGCCGGCCCGGCGTCGCGACGAGCACATCTGCACCGCTGCGGAACGCGTGCTCCTGCGGCCCCATGCCGACGCCGCCGAAGATGGCCGCACCGGTGATGGGCGTGTGCACGGCGAGGTCATTCAGGTCTTCGAGGATCTGGGCCGCCAGCTCGCGCGTGGGCGTAAGGACCAGCGCGCGCGTGGTGCCGCGCGGCTTCGTCAGCAGGTGGTGAAGAATCGGTAGCAGGAACGCCGCCGTCTTGCCGCTGCCAGTCACTGCGCAGGCGAGCACGTCGCGACCGGCCATCGCGTGCGGAATCGCATCACTCTGGATCGGCGTGGGCCGTGTGAATCCGAGCTCCTTGAGCCCCTGAAGTAGACTGGCGTCGAGAGCGAGCGAGGTAAAAGCCACGCGAAATCCTGAGAAGAAAAGCGAGACGCCCAATCCGGACCATCCGGAGGGCGACTAAGGAAGTTCACCACCTGAGCGCCCAAATACCATTGCCAGCCCGCGATTCCCTCGTGGCGGCGTTGGGCGAGGCCGGCCGTAACCACTGACGACACAGTTCGTTAGGAACGCCGGGGTTCAACAAGAGTGGCGAAGTTCGCTCACAGCTACTAGCCTCAAGGGAGCGCGCCCCGGACTCCCGCAACGGAGTCGTCCGTCGGCGACGCGCTCCACGGCCCATGGTTCCATCACTGCCTGCCGATTCCCGCATACCTACTATGAAACCTGCCGCCGACTACGAGACCATGGCGAAGGTCGAGGTGCTTGCCGACCTCGAGGCCGATGTCAACGTCCTTATGGAGGCGCACGAAGCCAAGCGTCTGCTCTGGTTTCCGAGCGACCTCCTGTCGCCGGAGCCCGACACCGACCCGGATAGCTTCATCCGCCAGCTTCGGGAGCGCGCTGAAGGCATTTCGCTGCCCGCACGCGTCGCACTCTGCCTCAACACGCTGACCGAGGAAGGGCTGCCGCACTTTCACCGCCTCATCTCGCAATACCTCGGTGCCGACTCCATCTGGTCCAAGTGGAACAACCTCTGGACGGCGGAGGAGGACCGGCACGGGGCCATTCTCCACGACTACACGCGCGACTCGCGGATTCTTGACAATCCGGTGATGGAACGGATGCAGTTCGAGTATCTCAGGGCGGGCTTCGAGCCCACCTGGGACAAGGACCCGTATCGCGTGTTCGTGTACACGACGTTGCAGGAGCGCGCGACGCAGGTGAGCCACGCGAACACCGGCAAGGTGGCCAGCGTGCACGAGCCGCTCATCGGCGAAGTGCTGTCCAACGTGGCCAAGGAGGAGGCGCGTCACTACGTCTTCTATCGCGCGATCTTCGAGCGCGTGCTGAAGCGCGATCCCAACCGGGCGCTCGAGTCGGCCGCGAACATCATGCCGTCCATCGAAATGCCCGGCGTGAACATGCCGCACTTCCGCGAGATGGCGGATGTCA
>JBDSVW010000260.1:0-3060 GCA_039927015.1 Gemmatimonadaceae bacterium
ACGAGGTAGACCACGCCACCTACCACAGCGATCTTCACCGCCAGCCCGAGGAGTCCCAGCATCAGGACGAAGAACATGCCGAAGATGCCGAAGAACAACTTGAGCAGGAACAATCCGCCAATGGCGAATAGCCCAATCATGAAAATGGTGCGAAGCATACGTCCGTGCTCCAATTCGAGGTCTGGCTACCCTACGCACTCCGCGTTTCCAGTGTTTCAACCTTCGGAAACGCAGCGCTCGATGGTACCCGCAATCTTGAGGGGTGATCGCGATGTCGTCCAGTGATTCGACGGACGTCGTGGTCGTGGGCGACGGCATCGTCGGCCTCGCCTGCGCGCGCTCCCTGGCCGCGCTCGGTGCCTCGGTGGTGCTTCTCGGGCGCCGGCGCCCCGGTTTCGCCTCCGCCGCGGCCGCTGGACTCCTCGCCCCGACCATCGAATCTGCTCCCGGGCCAGCCTTCGCATTCGCAGTCGCGGCCCGCGATCGATACCGCGGCTATCTGGACGAACTGGAATCCTCCAGCGGCATCCACGTCCCCATGGACCTGGACGGGATCCTCCGCGTTCCGGCGCACGACGCCGAGGTCGATTCTCTCAAGGCCGAGGCCGGCACGCATGCCCGTTGGATCTCCAGCAAGGAAGTCGGCGCGCTCGAGCCCGCCCTCGCCGCATCGCTGGGAGCCCTGCTGCACGCCCAGGATGGCATGGTGGATAACATCCGGCTGCTCTCAGCCCTCGAGGCCGCCATCGACGCAGCGGGGGTGACCCGCCAGACGGCTGACGCCGATCGCCTCGACTTTTCGGGCACGAATCCGGTCGTCGAGCTGTCGAACGGCGACCGGCTGCGCTGCGGCCACGTGGTCCTCGCCGCCGGCGCCTGGGTGGGTCAACTAAAGGGCCTGCCCCGCCCCATCCCTGTCGCCCCCCTGCGCGGGCAGATGCTCGCGCTCGCGGTTGCCCCCGTTCGGCGTCCGGTGTATGGATTCGGTGGATATCTGGCGCCGCGCCACCGCGACGGATTCACCGTCGTCGGCAGTACCTCCGAATCAGTGGGTTACGCGGTCGGTACTACCGATGCAGCACTGCGCGACTTCCGGGAGGTGGCGGCCTCGCTCGCGCCACGCCTCGCGCGGGCGGACGAACTTCGCTCCTGGTCTGGCCTCCGTCCCATGACCACGGACGGGCTCCCGATTCTCGATCGTGATCCGGACCAGCAGGCGCTCATCTACGCCTGCGGTCACTCCCGCAACGGCATCCTCATGGCCCCCCTGACCGCCGATGTGGTGGCGACGCTTATCGCGGGACGCGAGCCCTCCCTCTCCCTGGCGCCCTTCCGTATCTCGCGCTTCCCGCCCGGCGAACTCGCAATTTCGTAACCCTTGCCGTAGCCGACGCCGGTTATCACCCGTTGGCCGCGCCAAGAGCGGTGCGATAGATTGTCCCCGATATGTCGGGGAGGCCCGCGAGGGCTGTCTCACACTTCGCCTCGTCAGGGGCTCGGCGCGTACAGGAACCGTCAATGTCGGACACGCTGTACCAGATCATGGGGCGACACCGCTCCGAGCCTCTGCCGGAGCGCAAGCCCTCCTGGCTGAAGGTCAAGGCGCCCGGTGGCGCCAACTACGCGCGCCTCAAAGGCCTCATGCAGGAGCTCGATCTTCATACGGTCTGCGAGGAAGCGCACTGCCCTAACGTGGGCGAGTGCTGGGAGCACGGCACCGCCACGTTCATGATCTTGGGCGACGTCTGCACGCGCAACTGCGGGTACTGCGCCGTGTCGCATGGACGCCCGCCGAAATACGACATCGATGAGCCGAACCGCGTGGCCGCCGCCATCGCGGAGATGAACCTGCAACATGCAGTGATCACCTCCGTGGACCGCGACGACCTCCCCGACTTCGGCGCCTACATCTTCGCCGAGACCATCCGGCAGATCCACGAGCGCCTCCCCGGCTGTTCCGTCGAGGTGCTCGTGCCCGATTTTCAGGGCAACGAGGATGCGATTCGCGCCGTGCTCGCTGCCAAGCCAGAGATCTACAACCACAACACGGAAACGGTGCCGCGCCTGTACAAGCGTGCCCGTCCCGGCGGCCGCTACGAGCGGGTGATGAAGATCTTCCGATTCGCGAAGGAAGTGGCGCCGCACATCCCCACCAAGACGGGCATCATCGTCGGCTTGGGAGAGACGAAGGAAGAGATCGTGGCCGTGATGCACGACCTGCGCGCGGTCGATGTCGATATTCTCACGTTAGGCCAGTACCTGCGTCCGTCCGACGGCCACCTGCCGCTCGATCGCTACTACACGCCCGACGAGTTTCTTGCATTGCGCACCATCGGCATGTCGCTCGGCTTCCGGCATGTTGAGGCGGGTCCGCTCGTTCGTTCCAGCTATCACGCCTGGGAGCAGGTACAGGCCGCCGGCGTGTAGATCAGGCAGCACGGGAGCCGGGTCTCTGCCAGGGAGACCACGGCCGTCCCCCTGTGTTCATCACCGAGCGCGCCAGGGTGTGCGCTCCGGGTCCGGGCCGCAATGGCCGGCTACCACTCACATGACCATGGCGAAGAAGAAAACTGTGCCCAAGTCCGAGCCGAAGCGCGCCCGCAAGAGCGAAGGCGCGAGCAAGACCTCGAGCAAGGCTCCGAGCACGAGCAAGGCTGCGAGCAAGAGCGCGAGCAGCGCCGCGCAGAAACTCGGCGCGACCGACAAGCCGGAGCGTGCCGCACTGCTCCACTCCATGCTCCTCCAGCGCCGCTTCGAGGAACGCACCGCAGAGGCGTACGCGTTAGGCCGCATCGGCGGCTTCTGCCACCTCTACATCGGACAGGAAGCGTGCGGCACGGGGGCGATCTCGCTGCTGCGCGAGGATGACTACGTCATCACCACCTATCGCGATCATGGCCAGGCCCTCGCGCGCGGCATCTCGCCACGCGCCATCATGGCCGAGCTGTTCGGCCGCAGCGATGGCGTGGCCCGCGGCAAGGGTGGCTCGATGCACATCTTCGACCGCAACACGAACTTCCTCGGCGGGCACGGCATCGTCGGGGGGCACGTGCCGATCGC
>JBDSVW010000261.1:0-21517 GCA_039927015.1 Gemmatimonadaceae bacterium
GACCACCGCCAGGTCCGCCGCCTTCACCACGACCGCGTCCGCCCGGACCGCCCGGACCGCCCGGACCGCCCGGTCCGCCAGGCCCGCCGGGTCCACCGCGCCCACGACCGCCACCGCCGCCGCGACCCGTTCCGCCGCCGCCGCGACCGCTGCGCGCGCCACCACCGCCTGCGGGACGCTGCGGGGCGCTCGCTCCTGTCTGCTCATTCTCAGCCATGTCTTAAAACTCCAGTCCGCCCTCACGGGCGCCGTCGGCCAACGCTTTCACGCGACCATGATACCGATATCCCGCGCGATCGAAGACTACCGACGTAATGCCGGCACCCTTGGCCGCCTCAGCCAGCTTCTTGCCCACCGCGACCGCCTTCTCGCTCTTGGCTCCCGTCAGCTCGCGATCGCCAATGGTGAGCAACGTGCGCTGTGCGACGTCGTCCACCAACTGAGCGTAGATGTGCTTGAGCGAACGGAAAATCACCAGGCGCGGACGCGCCGCGGTGCCTGAAATCTTGTTGCGAATACGAAGATGACGACGGTAGCGGAGCTCCGGACGTGTCTTCGGAATGCCCATTCTGCGCATTTACTTGCCTCCCGCCTTGCCGGCCTTGCGGCGAATGACTTCACCCGCGTAGCGCACGCCCTTGCCCTTGTACGGCTCCGGCTTGCGCAGCTTGCGGATCTCCGATGCGACGCGCCCGACGATCTCCTTGTCGGCGCCCTCGACCAAGACCTGCGTCGGGACCGGCGCGGAGAGCTTCACGCCCGTCGGCGCCTTGACTTCAATCGTGTGCGAATATCCCAGCGACATCAGCAGTCCGTAGGGCTTCACCTCGGCCTTGTAGCCGACGCCCGAGATCTCCAGCCGCCGCGTGTAACCAGCCGTGACGCCCTCGACCATGTTGGCCACGAGCGTGCGCGACAGGCCGTGCAACGCCTTGTGGCGCGACTCGTCGGACGGGCGGTTCACCTTCAGCTCACTGCCTTCGTGCGTCAGGATCATGTCGGGATGAAAGGTCCGCGAGAGCTCGCCCTTCGGGCCCTTCACCGTCAGCGTCGATCCATCCAACTGCACCGTCACACCGCTTGGCACGGGGACCGGGTGCTTACCAATTCGTGACATCGTGACGTCTCCTTACCAGACGAGGGCGAGGAGTTCGCCGCCCGTGTTGGCCTTGCGTGCATCGGCGTCGGACATCACGCCACGCGACGTGCTCACGATCGCCATGCCGAGGCCGTTGCGGACGCGCGGTATATCGCCCACCGCGACGTACTTCCGCAGGCCGGGGGTCGACACGCGCTTCAGCTGCCTTATCACCGGCTGGTCGCCCGCGTAGCGCAGGATGACACGCAACAGCTTGTGTCCCGCTTCCGATTCCACCATGCGGTAATCCTGGATGTAATGGTTCGCCTTCAGGATTCGCGCGATTTCTGCTTTTACCTTCGATGCGGGCATGTCCACGCGACGGTGCTTCGATCCGCAAGCATTGCGAATCCGCGTGAGCATATCGGCGATCGGGTCTGTCATGCTCATGAATGTGTCTCGCTCCTCTCGTATCCGGGTACGGACGTGGAGGAATTAGGGGAATACGACCAACGGGAGTGCGACTCTTACCAGGACGCCTTGCGGACGCCGGGGATGAGCCCGTTCAACGCCATCTCGCGGAGCGCGAGACGGGAGAGGCCGAAGTAGCCTTCGTAGCCACGCGCGCGCCCCGTCATGGAGCAGCGGTTGCGGATGCGGACCTTGGCCGAGTTGCGGGGGAACTTGCGCAGCTTGGCGTACGCTGCCACCCGCTCCTCGTCGGTGGTCTTCGGATTCTTGATGATATCGCGCAGCGCCTGCCGCTTCTCGGCGTAGCGCGCGACGAGCACCTTGCGCTCTTCGTTCTTGACGATCTTGGACGTCTTGGCCATGGCTGCCTAACGAATCAGTTGGAGAAGGCGACGACGATGGGCTTGTCATCGCCGCGGAACGGCATGCCCAGTTCGCGCAGCAAGGCAAACGCCTGGTCGTCCTTGTCCGTCGTGGTGACGAACGTGACGTCCATACCGTGAATGTGATCGACCATGTCGTAGTTGATCTCGGGGAAGATCATCTGTTCCTTGACCCCGGTCGTGTAATTCCCGCGGCCGTCGAACGACCGCGTGCCGAGGCCGCGGAAGTCGCGGACGCGGGGCAACGAGCTGTTCAGGAAGCGATCGAGGAACTCCCACATGCGCGTGCCGCGCAGCGTCACCGAGGCCCCGATCTCCTGTCCCTCGCGCAGCCCGTAGTTGGCGATCGACTTCTTCGCCTTCTTCCGGATCGGGCGCTGGCCGGTGATGATCGCCAGTTCCTCGACGACGGAATCGAGCAGCTTGGGCTGCTTGATCGCCTCGCCAAGGCCGACGTTGATCACGATCTTCGAGAGGCTGGGCACCTGGTGCACGTTCTTGAGCCCGAACTGCGACATCAGCTTCGACACCACCGTGCCCTTGTAGTACCCGAACAGGCGCGGCGGGGGCACCGGCAAGCCGGCGCCCGCATGCGGGCCCTTGGGCAGCATCGACTTGCGCTCGCCGCCCTTCGGCGTCGTGCTCTTGGTCGGTGCGGTCTTGCCCGCTGGCGCCTTGCCGCCCTTGGCCGGCGCGCCGCCCTTCTTATCCTTCGTGTTCTTCGTGGCCATAATCTATCGTCCTCGCGTCAGCGGTTCCGCGGGATGGCATCCCCGCTCTGGGCGCTGATGCGCTCCTTCGTGCCATCGGTGTCAATGCGCCGGCGCGTACGCGTCGGCTTCCCGGACTTGGGATCGAGCAGCATCACGTTGGAATGATGCACCGGCGCCGGCATCTCGATAATCGCGCTCTGCTCTTCGGCGCGACGCGCCTTCCGGTGCCGCTTCACAATGTTGATGCCTTCAATCGTGATGCGCCCCGTCTTCGTGAAGACGCGAAGCACCTTCCCTTCCTTGCCCTTGTCCTCGCCACGGAGCACACGCACTGCGTCGCCCTTGGTGACAGGCATCGACACGCGCTCGGCCTTGCGGTTGTGACGGCCGGCGCCGAGGCGCTTGCCCGCCGTCTTCCGGTACTTGAGCACTCGCATCTTACAAGACCTCCGGCGCCAGCGAGACGATCTTCATGTACCGCTTGTCGCGCAGTTCGCGCGCCACCGGGCCGAAGATACGCGTCCCTCTCGGTTCGCCCTTCTCGTCAATAATCACCACCGCGTTCTCATCGAAGCGGATGTAGCTGCCGTCCTTCCGGCGCGTCTCCTTCACGGTGCGCACCACCACGGCACGCGCCACTTCGGACTTCTTCACCGTTCCGTTGGGCAGCGCGTCCTTCACGGTCACAATCACCTTGTCGCCCAGGCCGGCATACCGTCGTCTGGTCCCGCCAAGCACGCGGATCACGAGCGCCTTCTTGGCCCCCGAATTGTCCGCCACCTTGACGACTGATTCCTGTTGGATCATCGCTCAGTTCTCCTAGCGCGCCCGATCGACGATCTCGATGACTCGCCACCGCTTGTCCTTGGACAAGGGACGCGTCTCCATGATGCGCACGGTGTCGCCCAGCTTCGCCGAGTTCTCCTCGTCGTGTGCCTTCAGGCGCCGTGTGCGCGTTACCATCTTCCCGTACAAGGGGTGCGGAATGCGGCGGTCGATCTGCACCACCACCGTCTTCTGCATCTTATCGCTCACCACCACGCCCACACGCACCTTGCGCGCGCCTCGTGACGATGCGTCCAACCCGTTTTTGGTCATCTCGGCCATATCAGCTCATGCTCCTGGCTAGCGCTGGGCCGTAGAGGCCAGCTGCAGTTCGCGCAGCACCGTCCGCAGGCGCGCGATGTTCTTGCGGATCGCGCGCAACTGCAGCGGATCCTCCAGCGGTTCGGTCGCACCGCGGAACCGGAGGCGAAAACGCTCCTCCTCCAACTCGTCGATGCGGGCTTGGATGTCCGCCGGGCTCATCTCGCGAATCTCTTCAGCTCGCATCGGTGTGCGCCTCCTCGCGGAAAATGAACTTCGTCTTGACACCCAGCTTCGCGGCGGCCAGCCCCATCGCCTTCTCGGCGACCTCGCGGCTCACCCCTTCCAGCTCAAACATCACGCGACCGGGCTTCACGACGGCGACCCATCCCTCTGGGGATCCCTTGCCCTTCCCCATTCGGGTCTCGGCCGGCTTCTTCGTGATCGGCTTGTCAGGGAAGATCCGGATCCACACCTTGCCGCCGCGCTTGATGTGACGCGTCATCGCGACGCGGCACGCCTCGATCTGCCGGTTGGTCACCCACCCCGGCTCGAGCGCCTGCAGGCCGAAATGTCCGAAAGAGATCTCGGCGCCACGCGTCGCCAACCCCTTCGTACGACCCTTGAACATCTTCCGGAACTTTACTCGCTTAGGACTCAGCATATCTCTATCTCGTTAGGTCAGACGCCGGTGCTGTACGTCTTGCCACGGCGATCCTCGACCACCTCACCCTTGAAGATCCAGACCTTCACACCAATGGTACCGAAGGTGGTCTTCGCAGTGGACGTGGCGTAGTCGATGTCGGCGCGAAGGGTGTGCAGAGGCACACGACCCTCGTGGTAGCCCTCGACGCGCGCGATTTCCGCGCCGCCCAGGCGGCCACCCGCCTTCACCTTGATGCCCTGCGCGCCCATGCGCATCGCGCTCTGCACCGCCCGCTTCATCGCGCGGCGGAATGAGATGCGCTGCGAGAGCTGATTGGCGATGTTGTCGCCCACCAGCTGGGCGTCCAGCTCGGGACGCTTGATCTCTTCGACGTTGATCCCGACTTCCTTCCCGGTCAGCTGGGCCAGCTCGTCGCGCAGCTTGTCCACTTCCGCACCCTTCTTCCCGATCACCACGCCCGGGCGGCCCGTATGGATGGTCACCACGACCTTCCCCGGCTTGCGCTCGATGTGGATGTCCGAGATCGCGGCGTGTGCGAGTCGCGTCTTCAGGTACTTCCGGAGCAGGGCATCCTCCTTGAGGAGCTGCGGGAAGTCACGGTTGGCAAACCAGCGGGAGCGCCACTGCTTCGTGATGCCGAGGCGGAACCCGATCGGATTAGTCTTCTGTCCCATTAGCGTCCTTCCTTCTCGGCCACGACGATTTCCACGTGGCTGGTACGCTTCACGACCGGCGTTGCACGCCCCATGGCCGCGGGCATCCAGCGCTTGAGCTTCGGTCCTTCGTTGATGATCGCCTTCTTGATGAACAAGCGGTCGACGTCCAGCGCGTCGTTCTGCGCGCGCGCCGTCTGCTCGGCGTTCGCCACCGCAGACGCCAGCGTCTTGGAGATCTGCACCGCCGCGTGCTTCTTCGAGAACTTGAGCAGCGCCAGGGCGTCGTTCACCATCAGGCCGCGGATCTGGTCGATGACCAGCCGCATCTTGTAGGGCGACTGCCGTGTCGTGCGCTGAATCGCGCGAGCTTCAGTAGCCATCGGTTACTTCCCTCCCCGGGCTGGCGCAGCCGACGGCGACGGCGCCTTCTTGTCCGTCGGCCGGTTGCCCGAGTGCCCACGGAATAGACGGGTTGGCGCGAACTCGCCGAGCTTGTGACCGACCATGTTCTCCGTCACGTACACGGGAACGAACTTGTTCCCGTTGTGCACGGCAAACGTGTGGCCGACAAAGTCGGGCAGGATCGTGCTGGCGCGCGACCAAGTCTTCATCACGCGCTTCTCGTTACGCGCGTTCATCCCCGCCACTTTCTTCAGCAGCGCTTCCTGGACGAACGGGCCTTTCTTGATACTACGAGCCATGGAAAACTCTTCGTGTGTCGTTAGGTCATGCCAGCAACGTCAGACGCAAGCTACGTCCTCTCGTCTTCCCGTCTTCTCGTCTTCCCGTCTTCTCGAGACTTAGAACCCCGACTGCGTCGCCTTGCCGCGCTTGCGGCCGCGCACGATGAGGCGCTGCGACGGCTTCTTGTTGTTGCGCGTCTTGACGCCTTCCTTCTTGCCCCACGGGCTCACCACGTTGCGACCACCGCGGGTACGACCGCCGTGCGGGTGATCCACCGGGTTCATCACTTCGCCGCGCACCTTGGGACGGCGTCCCAGCCAGCGCGACTTTCCGGCCTTGCCCCACGACTGCAGCTCGTGCTCCGCGTTGCCAACCGACCCGATGGTCGCAAGGCAGCGCTGGTGCACCCGCCGCATTTCCGTGGAACCCATGCGCAACGTGACGTATTCGCCCTCCTTCGCCACCACTTCCGCCGACATCCCGGCCGAGCGCGCCATCTGGCCGCCCTTGCCCGGCAGCAGCTCGATGTTGTGCACCGACGTACCCAGCGGCACCTCGCCTAACGGCAAGGCATTGCCGGTCCGCACGTCCGAGCCCGGTCCCGACACCACGGTGTCGCCGACCGACAGACCCTTCGGATGCAGGATGTAGCGCTTCTCCCCATCGGCGTACTGCACCAGCGCGATGCGCGCCGAGCGGTTCGGATCGTACTCGATCGTCTGCACCACGGCCGGCAGGCCATAACGGTTGCGGCGGAAATCGATGACGCGGTACTGGCGCTTGTGGCCACCACCACGACGGCGCATCGAGATGTGCCCGTGGTTGTCGCGTCCACCCGACTTCTTGAGCGGCTCGACGAGGGACTTCTCCGGCGTGCTCCGCGTGATCTCCGCGAAATCGGAGATCGAACGGAACCGCGTTCCCTTCGTCACCGGCTTGAATTGACGAATGCCCATCGCGCTAGCCCTCGAAGATGTCGATCTTGTCGCCAGACTGCAGCGTCACGATCGCCTTTTTCCAGTTCGGGCGATTCCCGGCCGTCTTCCCCATGCCACGACGCGGCTTGCCGCGCATGTTCATGGTCCAGACCCCGGTCACCTTCACCCCGAACAACTTTTCAATCGCCTGCCGGATGGCCGGCTTCGTCGCGCCATTCGCCACTTCAAAGACGTACTCGCCATGTTCCTGGTAGCGCGAGGAGGTCTTCTCGGTCACGATCGGGCGCACGACGGTGCGATGCAGCGTCGCCATCGTCTACTCTCCCTTCTTCTTCGCCGGCTTCTTCGCCGCCGGCTTCTTTGCGGTGGTCGCCTTGGCGGACGCATCGGCCTTCTTGGCCGCCTTCGCCTTGGGGGCGCTCTTCGTCTTCGCCGCGCTCTTGGTGGAGCTCTTGCCAGAGCTCTTGCTGGAACTCTTGCTGGAGCTCTTGCTGGATCTCTTGGTCGCGCTCTTCGCCTTCGGCGCGCTCTTGGCCCTGGGCGCCGACGCCGTCTTCGCCGCGGTCGCGCGCTTGGTCTTCACCGGCGCGGTCTCCTTCTCCGCGATCGGCTCCAGCGTGTGTCCGATGGCCGTGCCCTCGATGAGCACCGCATCCGACCACAGCACATGGTACGCCGCCGCGTCGCTGTACGGCATCACGTGGACGTTGGGCAGGTTCCGGCCGCTCAGGTGCACCGCCTGCTTCACGCCGTCGGTGAGCACGAGCACCTTGCGGGCGCCCAGCCCGAGCCGCTCCACGAGCGCCTTGAGCTGCTTCGTGTGGGGCTCGCTGTACGTGAACGCATCGATGACGAAGATGTCGCCCTCGCTCGCCCGCGCGTTGAACGCGCTGCGGCGGGCCAGCGCCTTCACCTTGCGCGGCAGGTCCTCATGATAGTTGCGGTCGCCGTGGGGTCCGAAGACCGTACCGCCGCCCGGCCAGTTCGGCGCGCGAATCGAGCCCTGACGGGCGCGACCCGTCCCCTTCTGCTTCCAGGGCTTCTGGTTGCCGCCCACCACCAGCCCGCGCGTCTTGGTGTACGCGGTGCCCTGACGCTGGTTGGCGAGGTACGCCTTCACCGCCAGGTGCATGGCGGGCATGTTCACCGTGCCGTCGAACGTCTCGACGGGGAGCGTCACCTTCTCGCGCGCGGTGCCGAGCGCCGTGTACGCGCCGGCGTCGAATGTCGTCTGCTCTGACTCTGACATGAATTATCCCTGCTTGCGCACGAGCACGATGCCGTTGGTCGGCCCGGCAATCGCGCCGCGGATGTAGATCAGGTTCCGCTCCGTATCGATCTTCTCGACACGAAGATTGACCTGCGTGTGCCGCTCGTTTCCGTACTGCCCAGGCATCTTCTTGCCCTTGATGACGCGGGACGGATCGGTACCCGGCCCTATCGAGCCAGGCTTGCGGTGCTTCGTGTTTCCGTGCGTGTTGGGACCGCCGTGGAAGCCATGGCGCTTCACCACGCCCTGAAATCCGCGACCCTTCGACGTGCCGGTGACCTTGACGTATTCACCAGCCGCGAAGATCGAGGCGTCGATCATGTCGCCCGCCTTGTAGGCCGGCACTTCCGTGCCCTTGGGCGCATCGTCCAGCCGGAAGGAGCGCAACACCCGCGGTGGCGCCGACAGTCCCGCCTTCGCTGCATGTCCCACTTCAGCGCTATTGGCGCGACGTCCGCGCGGATCCCGCTCGCCCTTCTTCGACTCACGACGCAGCTTCTGCATGCCGTAACCGAGTTGCACGGCCTTGTAGCTGCCCTTGTCATATTCATTCTCGAGCACCTGCACCACGGGGTTGGGCTTTGCCTCCACCACCGTGACCGGGATCTGGTGTCCCTGCTCGTTGAAGATCTGGGTCATGCCCAGCTTCCTGCCAATCATGCCTAACATGTCGCCCTCGAATGTCAGTCGCGGTCCGGGCCGCCGTTCGGCGCGCCTCGTTCAATGACCGTTGGACCAGGTCCTGCCCGGTACCCTGCGGTACCCTGCGGTACCCTGCGGTACCCTGCGGTACCGCCAGCTACTGCTAGTTCACCTTGATCTCGACGTCCACGCCAGCTGGAAGATCCAGCTTCGTGAGCGCCTCGACCGTCTGCGCACGCGAATCGAGGATGTCGATCACTCGCATGTGCGTCTTCAGCTCGAACTGCTCCCGCGACTTCTTGTCCACGTGCGGCGAACGGAGCACCGTCCAGCGACGCGTCTTGGTCGGCAGCGGAATCGGCCCCGACACCTGGGCGCCCGTCTTTTCGGCGGTGCGCACGATGTCACCCGCGGCAAGGTCGATCACCGCATGGTCGAAGGCCTTCAGTCGAATACGAATTCTTCCTGCCATGTTGCGTGTCTCAGGTGGTGAAAGAGAGGACGAGAGGACGAGAAGACGAGAAGACGAGAAGACGAGAAGACGAGATGCGTCATGCGCGACGACGATGAGACGAGTGCCACAGAGATCTCGTCCTCTCGTCTTCCCGTCATCTCGTCCTCTGCCCCTACGCCAGAATCTTGGTAACGACGCCGGCGCCCACCGTACGACCACCCTCGCGGATGGCGAAGCGCAGCGCCTCGTCCATCGCGATCGGCGTGATGAGCTCGATCGTCATCTGGATGTTGTCGCCCGGCATCACCATCTCGGTGCCGGCCGGCAACTCGATGGATCCCGTCACGTCCGTCGTGCGGAAGTAGAACTGCGGACGGTATCCCTTGAAGAACGGCGTGTGACGGCCGCCCTCTTCCTTCGTGAGGACGTAGACCTCGGCCTCGAACTTCGTGTGCGGCGTGATGGAACCGGGCTTCGCCAGTACCATGCCGCGCTCGATGTCCTTCTTGTCAACGCCGCGGAGCAGCAGTCCGACGTTGTCGCCGGCCTGGCCGTCATCCAGCAGCTTGCGGAAGGCCTCGACGCCGGTGACAATCGACTTCTTGTCGGAGCCGAAGCCGATCAGCGCGATTTCTTCCTGCACCTTGATCTTGCCGCGCTCGATACGGCCCGTGGCTACCGTGCCGCGACCCGTGATCGAGAACACGTCCTCGACCGGCATCAGGAACGGCTTGTCCACTTCACGCACCGGCTCCTCGATGAAGCTATCCAACGCGTCGAACACCTCCTGGATCTTCGCCACCCACTCCGGGTCTCCTTCGATCGCCTTGGTGGCGGAACCGCGGATCACCGGGGCGTCGTCGCCGGGGTAGTTGTACTTCGTGAGCAACTCGCGGACTTCGAGCTCGACGAGGTCGAGGAGCTCGGCGTCTTCGACGAGGTCGCACTTGTTCAGGAAGACCACGATGTTGGGCACGTTCACCTGGCGGGCGAGCAGGATGTGCTCGCGCGTCTGCGGCATCGGGCCGTCCACGGCCGACACCACCAGGATCGCGCCGTCCATCTGCGCGGCGCCCGTGATCATGTTCTTCACGTAGTCGGCATGCCCTGGGCAGTCGACGTGCGCGTAGTGACGATTGGCGGTCTCGTACTCGACGTGCGACGTGGCGATCGTGAGGATCTTCGTCGCGTCGCGGCGACCCTGCGACTCCGACGCTTTCGCGACCTGGTCGTAGGCGATGTACTTGGTGCCGAATCCCTTCTCCGCCGACACCTTGGTGAGGGCGGCGGTCGTGGTGGTCTTGCCGTGATCGACGTGACCGATGGTGCCGACGTTTACGTGCGGCTTGCTCCGGTCAAACTTTGCCTTAGCCATTGCAACGATTCCTGGTGATGTGGAAGTCTGTCTCAACGGGGAGTGTGAAGGGGTTTGCCTCCTGTCCCCCCCGCCTCCCTACTCCGCGCTTACTTCACCTTGCTGATGATCTCTTCCGCCTTGCTCTTCGGTACTTCCTCGTAGTGCGAGAATTCCATCGAATACACCGCCCGTCCCTGCGACATGGAGCGCAGCTTGGTGGAGTACCCGAACATCTCGGACAGAGGCACCGTGGAAGCAATTACCTGCGCCTCGCCCCGCTGCGTCATGCCGCCGATCTTCCCGCGGCGTGACGACAGGTCACCGAGCACGTCGCCCATGTACGCTTCGGGGCAGACGACCTCGACCTTCATCTGCGGCTCGAGGATGCACGGAGACGCCTGCTTGGCCGCCTCCTTGAACGCCATCGATCCCGCAATCTTGAACGCCATTTCGCTCGAGTCGACCTCGTGGTACGACCCGTAGATGAGCTGGATCTTCACGTCCACCATCGGATAGCCCGCGAGCACGCCGTTCTCCAGCGCTTCCTTGATCCCCTGCTCGACCGGCCCGATGTATTCGCGCGGGATCACGCCGCCCACGATCTTGTCCTCGAACACGAAGCCCTGGCCCTGTTCCGCCGGCTCGATGTTGATGACCACGTGGCCGTACTGTCCCTTGCCGCCGGACTGACGGATGAACTTGCCCTCGATTTTCTCCGCACGCTTGCGGATGGTCTCGCGGTACGCCACCTGCGGGCGACCCACGTTCGCGTCGACCTTGAACTCGCGCATCATGCGGTCGACGATGATCTCCAGGTGCAACTCGCCCATCCCGGAGATGATGGTCTGGCCCGTCTCCACATCGGTGTGCACGCGGAACGTCGGGTCTTCCTCGGCCAGCTTGTTGAGCGCAATGCCCAGCTTGTCCTGGTCGGCCTTCGTCTTCGGCTCGATCGCCACGTCGATGACGGGCGTCGGGAACTTCATGGCCTCGAGGATGATCGGCTTCTCATCGTCGCACAGCGTGTCGCCGGTGCGCGTGTCCTTCAGCCCGATGGCGGCGGCGATGTCGCCGCAGCGCACTTCGGGAATCTCCTCGCGCTTGTTCGCGTGCATCTGGAGCAGGCGTCCCACGCGCTCGCGCTTGTCCTTCGTCGAGTTGTACACGTAGCTGCCGGAGGCCAGCACGCCCGAGTACACGCGGAAGAAGGTCAGCTTTCCGACGAACGGGTCGGTCGCAATCTTGAACGCCAGCGCCGCAAACGGCGCCTCGTCGGACACCGCGCGGGTGTCGAACGTCTCGTCGTGGTGGGGCAGGTGCCCCTGGATCGCCTCGACGTCGAGCGGCGCCGGCAGGTAGTCGATCACGGCATCCAGCAACGCCTGCACGCCCTTGTTCTTGAACGAGGCGCCGCACAGGATCGGCACGAACTTCATCGTGATCGTCGCCTTGCGAATCAGCCCGCGAATCTCGTCGACCGAGAGCTCCTCGCCGGCCAGGTAGCGCTCCATGAGCACCTCGTCCTGGTCGACCACGGCTTCGATGACGTCATGGCGCGCGGCCTCGACGGCCTCACGGAACTCCTCGGAGACTTCGCGAACGTCGAACGTCTTGCCTAACGTCTCGTCGTGGAAGATGTACTCCTTCCGCTCCACGACGTCGATGTGGCCGGTGAACAGCTAACCGGAACCCACCGGCAGTTGCAACGGGTAGGCGGCCTTGGACAGGCGGTCGCGGATCATCTCCACGCAGCGCTCGAAGTTGGCGCCCACGCGATCCATCTTGTTGGAGAAGATCATGCGCGGCACCTTGTACCGGTCGGCTTGACGCCACACGGTCTCGGTCTGCGGCTCGACGCCGGCCACGGAATCCAGCAGCGCCACGGCCCCGTCGAGCACGCGCAGCGAGCGCTCCACTTCGACAGTGAAGTCCACGTGCCCAGGCGTGTCGATGATGTTGATCCGATACTCCGGCCCCTCACCTGTGTCGAAGCTCTGCCCATGACGCTTCCAGAAACACGTCGTGGCGGCCGAGGTGATGGTGATCCCGCGCTCCTGCTCCTGCTCCATCCAGTCCATGGTGGCGGCGCCATCATGCACTTCGCCAATCTTGTGGCTCTTGCCGGTGTAATACAGGATGCGCTCGGTCGTGGTCGTCTTCCCGGCATCAATGTGGGCCATGATGCCGATATTGCGATACCGTTCGAGCGGAGTGGTACGAGGCATGGTCTCTTCTAGGCGTTAGGCTGTGCAGGCACTCCCGCACGGCCGGATCTACACTCAAACAAAACGCGGCTGGACCTTGACACTCCTTATGGCAGGAGCCGGTATCCATCCGCAGCCGCCGGGTGCACTCGCCACTGCTGCGCGAATGGGGACCCATGGCGCGCCGGGCCACGATCAGCCCGACGTCTAATTGTCCTGCGTCACTTTTCGGAAGCGTTCTCACTCCAGGAGGGAACGCCGGCCAACCTGCACCCCCCGCTCCATTGGCGGGCCCATAAGTGCCGACGCGCAGCTCGTCGGCTTCATCGCCCGAAGGCAATGCGTACGATCGCGATTTGTTACCCCGACCGTGCGAGCCAAGTAATCTGGTCAGACGTGAAATGAAAGTCAATCCGTCAGTTAGCCCTGATGGACAACTTGCTTCACGCCGCTGAACTCAACGCGCCAGTACCCGCGCGTAGCGGTACCACGAACCCGCGCGGCTGAAGTGCCGCAGCATCCGCAGCACCCCCCCCTCCCGTCGCTCCGGCGTCAGGTTCTCAGGCGACAAGTCATCCAGCAGCCAGGGGCGGACATCCCCGTGACCCGCCCGCCCGGGCTGAATGGCCTGTTCCCACAACAGGCGCCGCAACCAGAGTGAAGGACAGCGGTGCTCCGACCGGAAGATCTCGCCGATCACGTGTCGCTCGCAGAGCCCACTCCACGCCGCATCCGTCGAGCGACGGAGGCGCGTCATGAGGCCTTCGGGCAGCGACGCGCCCACGAGCCGCTCCGCGAGCCGCAGCGTCCAGTAGCAGCTCGACTCCGCCCGGTTGCGCCGCGCCTCTGCCTCGAACAGCTCCCAGTCCAGCCCGGCCGTGGAAAGGGCCGCGACGTCCCGGAACGCACGCCACGAGCCGAAGCTCATCATGTGCGACCACGTGAAGTGGATGCACGCGTGCAGCAGCAGGTGCTCGCGGGAGGGCACGATCGCGTGGCCCTTGCCGAACTCGATGCGGGTTCCGCGCGCACGCAGGGCCGGGGCATCAAGCGGGAAGGGACTGCCCGACACGAAGAGGTCGGTGTGCAACTCCAGCCGCACGTCGAGTCCGCGGGAGTCGTCGAGGGGCGGCAGGTGGTGGTGTCCGGCATACAGCGCCGATGGATATCGGTCGGTGTCCCAGCGCCAGCCGATGCGCTGCACCGACTCCCAAAGCCGGCCCGCTTGGGTTGCTTCGACAATCAGGTCGATATCTCCCATCGGCCGGTCGGCAAAGGAGCCGTAGACGGTAGCTGCCAATGCAGCACCCTTGAGCACGATGGGCGTCGCCCCGTCCGCTTCCAAGTGTGCCAGCGTCTCCCCAATCCGCTGCTCGAGATAGCTCGCGGAAAAATCGGCGACCATGGCCATCCGCTCCATCCGCTCGCGGATCTCGGCCGGGATCGAGCCGGGCACGAAGGGGCGGATGCGGCGCCACAGGAGCGCGGAGGCGCGCTCGCGATCGGCCAGCGCAATCAGCGATTCCCAGTCCAGTGTGTGCTGCGCCAGCAGCTGCGCCACCTCGTCGTCCCTCGACGCGGGGTCCGCCGCGAGCAGCAGCAGCCGGGCTTCGGCCGGTAACCGCTCGAGGAGGGGATTCTCGGCGGTCGTCATCAATACTGGGACAGGGTGCCGCGCCGGCGGGCATATGCCAGCGACGCCGTCATGACGAGAATGCCCACCGCGATCAGGAAACCCGCGAAAGCAGCCAGCGTCAGCACGTCATCGCCGATCTGGGCAAGCGACTTGTCGTGCAGCGCGGCCTGGCGCAGCGCGCGCAGCCCATACGTGAGCGGCACCAACTCCGAGACCTTGTAGACCCACGACGGGATGACGCTGGTGGGCCAGTAGACGCCGCCCAGGAAGCCCGAGGCGGTGATGACGAGCTGTGGAATGGAGAGCGTCGTGCGGAACGCGACCATGAGGCCGGTGGCGATCAGGCCCACGCCGAAGTGCGCGATGACGAGCAGCGCCAGGATGAGCAGGATCTCCGGCGACCTGCCTAACGACAATTGCATGCCAAGCAACGCGGCCAGCGCGACCATGAGACTGCCGCGCAGCAAGGTGAACAGTGCTGGAAAGGCCACCAGCCCCACCAGTACGGCCGGGGTGCCGGCGGGGGCGCCCAGTAACGCCTCGAAAAAGCCGTTGTTGATATCGCCCGACACCTGCGACGGCAGCGAGTCGACGCAGATCACCACCAGGGACATGACCACGAAGCCGATCACCAGGAAGGCGAAGAAGTCGCGCCCCTCCGTCTGGATGGTCGGGCCCATCATCGGCTGCAACGCGCGGGCGACGAAGAAAACCGGAATGACCGTGAGGAACGACGTGACCAGCGACTGCACGAACCGGACGCGATAGCTCGCCGAGGTGAGCAGCGTGGCACGCGTGAGGGCGACAACGGCGCGGACACTCATCGGCCCGTTCCTCCCCTGCCCACCACCCGCTCGATCAGCGTCGCCAGCGAGACCGGTACACGCTCCAGCGCCGCCACGGGCACGCCCTGTTGCACCAGATCGCGCAGTACGTCCGCCGCCTCCACCGGTCCGCCCGGAATCTCGAGCAGCACCGGCGTCCAGCCCTCCATTTCACGCAGCGCCACGGGCGCTCCCTCCACCGAATCGTCTCGCACCGCCAGGGCCGTCAGTCGCGGATGCGCGGGCATCGACGTCCACGCCCGATAGCGATTACCGGCGAGTTCGCGCGCGAGTTCCGATGCCACACCCACGGCGAGCAGGCGACCGCGATCCAGCACCGCCACACGATCGCACAGGTCGAACGCCTCCTCGGCGCTGTGCGTAGCGATGATGACCGCACATTGCCGTCGCTCGGCGAGCTCCTCGCGCAGGAAGCGACGGAAGCCGCGGGCCGAGATGGGATCGAGTGATCGCGTCGGTTCATCGAGCAGCAGCACGCGCGGATCGGCCAGCAGCGCCCTCGCAATGAGCAGGCGCTGCATCATGCCTGACGAAAACTGTCCCACCAGCTTCGCAGCCGTCTCGCGCAGGTCCACCACTCCCAGCACTTCATCCACGCGCGCGGCGAGCTCCGCGCGCGGCACGTTCCACAGGTGCGCGAAGAGCTCGAGGTTCTCGCGCGCGGTGAGCCGCCAGTACAGGCTGCGCTCACTGGCGATGACCGGCACGACAAGGCGGCGCGCCGCGGCGGGATCGTCTGCGACATCGATGCCTTCGACGTGCGCGCTGCCTTCGTCAGGCGTGATGAACGTCGCCAGCATCTTGAGCAGCGTGGTCTTGCCCGCACCGTTCGGTCCGAGGAGCCCGAAGAACTCACCGCGCTTCACGTCGAAGCTCACGCGGTCCACGCTCGTGACCCATCGGCTCGAGAACGGGTGTCGCAGCGACTCGACCCAGCCGCGCCGCACGGGGAAACCCTTGGTGAGGGATTGCACGCGCACGCTGAGCGCGGCACTGGGCGCCGGCGCGATGGCCGGCTCAGGCGCCTTCACCGGCACGAGGCTCACCGGCCCCGCCATTCACGCCCGGGCCGCGAGTCAGGGGTGCAGACCGACGCCGGTCGCATGCCTAACGCTTGGCCATGCCGCCGGCGGTCGCCAGCACGGCGAAGCGCCGAACGTGGGCCCGCGAGTCGCCGATCAGCTCCCCGGCGTACTCCACCCATGCATGTGCGGTGAGGCTCGCATCCTCGGGTCGGACGCCGATGCGGACAATGGCCCCCTGGATGCGTTCCGTCTCGAGCATCTCGCAGATGGCGAGCGACCGCGCCAGGCATTGCGGGCGCGTGAGTCCGTAGAGCGCCACCCGGCGCACCGCGTGGCCGATCTCGCGGGCGCGTTGCAGCTGCCCGACGTCAGCGCTCGACCGGCCGCTGCCGCTGCTCCACTGGTCCAGCAACGACCCCGTGGGACGCGTGCGCATGCGCCCCTGCGCCGCCAGCAATGCCCACTGCGCTGCCAGCAGGTCGCGCCACTCGCGCGCCGACAACGTCCACAGCTTACTTGCGAGGCGCATCGGAGGCTGCTCCCTCCGGCGGCAGTGCGATCACGAGCCCGTTGGCCAACAGCTGCTCGAGGAATCGGCGCGCGTCGGCCCGGATGACCTCGGCCCCGACATCCGAGTACTCGGCGCACAGCACCTTGCAGAGTTCCTCGTAGGTACGCGTGGCCGGCGGAAGCAACTCCCAGATGCGCGCGCCCACCATGTTCACCCCGAAGTACACTTCGCTCGCCGTCGAGAACAGCACGCCTCCCTCGGGAAGGGCGCGGAAGATCGCCGTGTCTGCCGCCTTGGGCAGGATCCAGTCCTTGGTCGCCACTACATGTTCTCCGCTGCGCACGTCACCATACCAAGGGTATCGGGAAAAGAACAACGAGCTCGACGATTCGATCGTGGAAGATGCGGCGGGTGCCGTGTCCCCGGTCACATTACGGAGTCATTGAAGAGAGTGGTACCCACGAATAGCGCTAAAGTGTGCAGAAAGAGTGCCCGATTACGCGAGACGAAGCGCGATTTCAGACGCTCCACTTTCGGCCCCTGCGCCAGCGCGAGGCGAGCTAAGGTGCAAAGGCGTCTGGCAAATCCTACACCGTGAGGCGGTAAAGCAACAGCGGGCGACCCGAAGGTCGCCCGCTGTATCGCTTCAGGGACTGCTGCTACCAGCGATAGTGAGCGAACGCCTTGTTCGCCTCGGCCATGCGGTGCGTGTCCTCTTTCTTCTTCACGGCATTGCCCTCGCCCTTGGAAGCTGCGATGACTTCCGCCGCCAGCTTCTCCGCCATCGACTTCTCGTTGCGGTCGCGCGAGTAGCTGATGAGCCAGCGCATGGCGAGCGCGGTACGGCGCTCGGGCCGGACCTCGACGGGCACCTGGTACGTGGCACCACCCACTCGGCGCGACTTCACCTCGAGAACCGGCTTCAGGTTGGCGAGCGCCGCCTTGAAGACGTTCACACCGGGCTGGCTCGTCTTGCCCTCGACGATGTCCATCGCGCCATAGAAGAGGCGCTCGGCGGTGGACTTCTTTCCCTGATACATCAGGGAGTTGATGAACTTCGAGACGGTCTGGCTATCGTAGCGGGCGTCGGCCAGTACGGGACGCTTGACGGACTTTTTGCGGCGGCTCACTTCTTCTTACCTCCGGCGGCCGGTGCTCCGGCCTTGGGCTTCTTGGTGCCGTACTTTGAGCGGCTGCGATTGCGGCCGTTGACGCCGGCGGCGTCGAGCGTTCCGCGCACAATGTGATAGCGGACGCCCGGCAGATCCTTAACACGGCCACCGCGCACGAGCACAATCGAGTGCTCCTGCAGGTTGTGCCCTTCGCCAGGAATGTAGGCGATGATTTCGATTTGATTGGTGAGGCGGACCTTCGCGACTTTGCGCAACGCCGAATTCGGCTTCTTGGGCGTCGTGGTATACACGCGGGTGCAGACACCGCGGCGGAATGGATTCGCCTTGAGAGCGGGCGACTTCTCCTTCTTGACCACGTCCTTGCGCGCACGCCGGACGAGCTGATTGATAGTTGGCATTAAGACCGGTGTTCGTGAATCGACATCTACGTGAATCGCCCTTTCAGGCGGCACGGAACAGAACGACTAAGGTAGACAGGCGACAGGGGGTAATCAAGGGAGGGGAGGACGCGAAAGAGCGCCCGGGAGACTTTCCCCGAGCGCTCTTTTTCGTGTTCCCCGTCCGAAGCGCTGGCGCCTAGGTCAGGTCGTCGTTCCCGCCGAAGCTGAAAGTGCTGTCGGCGAAGCTCGCCGAGAAGACGCTCGGCAGGGCTTCATCGGTGGCGGGCAGCTCCGGTGACGGCACCGGAACTTCCGTCCCCGCGATGTCCACGTCGCTGTACCGGTACTGACCGGTACCCGCCGGAATGAGGTGGCCGATAATGATGTTCTCCTTGAGACCCATCAAGTCGTCCCGGGCCCCGCGGATTGCCGCGTCGGTCAGCACGCGCGTGGTCTCCTGGAACGAAGCCGCCGAGATGAACGACTGTGTCGTGAGACTCGCCTTCGTGATGCCCAGCAGCAGCGGCTCGGCCGTCGCTGCCTTCTCCTTCCGCTTCTTGGCGCGATCGTTCTGGTCGCGGAAGACCTGCTTGTCCACGTGCTCGCCCTCGAGGAATTCCGTGTCGCCCGGATCCACGACGCGCACCTTCTGCAGCATCTGCTTCACGATGACGCCGATGTGCTTGTCGGAAATCTTCACGCCCTGCAGGCGATACACTTCCTGCACTTCATTGAGCAGGTACTCCTGCACGGCGCGCGGGCCCTTGATGCGCAGGATGTCGTGCGGATTCACCGGTCCTTCGGTGAGGCGGTCACCGGCACGCACGCGGTCACCCTCGTGCACGCGCAAGTGCTTTCCGGCCGGCACTTCGTACAACTGCGCCTCCGATCCTTCGTCCACCACCCACTGTCCGCTCTCGACGCGGGCCATGGTGACGAACACCTCGCGCTTGCCGCGCTTGATGTCGCCAAACTTCACGATGCCGTCCACCTCGGAGATCGTCGCCGGGTCTTTCGGGCGGCGCGCCTCGAACAGCTCGGCCACGCGCGGCAGACCACCGGTGATGTCGCGCGTCTTGTAGGCTTCGCGCGAGACCTTGGCGATGGTGTCACCGGCGTGCGTCTCCTCGCCATCGTTGGCCACGAGCACGGCGCCCACCGGAATCACGAAGTCACGGACCTTCGACTCCTTGCCGCCCTTCTTCTGCCAGATCTCGATGTGCGGATGCAGCTTCTTGTCACGGTCCTCGATGATGACCCGCTGACGCAGGCCGGTGAGTTCATCGAGCTCCTCGGAAATCGACTCATCCTCCACGATGTCGACGAACCGGATGGTTCCTTCGATGTCGGAGAGAATCGGGTTCGTGTAGGGATCCCAGGTGAAGATCACCTGGTCCTTCTTGACCTCGTCACCGTCCTTCACAAACAGCGTGGCGCCCAGCGGCACTGCCAGTCGCGCGCCGACCGCGGCGTTCTTGTCGGCCGAGGCGCGGATGGTGAGCTCGCCTTCGTACGAGGTGACGATCTTCTGGCCCTCGCGGTTGGTGACGAGCACCAGTCGGTCACCAAACTCGATCGTGCCGGCCACCTTCGACTTGCGTGCCGTCTGCTCCGCGATGCGGGCCGCCGTGCCGCCGATGTGGAAGGTACGCAGCGTGAGCTGCGTGCCAGGCTCACCGATGGACTGCGCCGCGATAATACCCACCGCCTCGCCCAGGTCCACCATTTTCATGGTGGCCAGGTTGCGGCCGTAGCACATGCGGCAGAGTCCGCGCTTCGCCTCACAGGTGAGCACCGTGCGAATACGCACGGTCTCGATGCCCGATTCCTCGATCGCCAGCGCCTGCTCCTCGTCGATGAGCTGCCCGGCCTCGGCCAGCACCACCGCACGTCCCGCTTCGTCGCGCAGGTGCGGATCGGTGATGTCCTCGCCGGCGACCGTGCCCACGATGCGCTCGGAGAGCGCCTCGATGATGTCCTCGCCTTCCTTAAGGGCAGCGATGTCGAGACCCTGGATCGTGCCGCAATCCTCCTCGGAGATCGTGACATCCTGCGCCACGTCCACGAGACGACGCGTGAGGTATCCGGCGTCGGCCGTCTTGAGCGCCGTGTCGGCCAGACCCTTTCGGGCACCGTGCGTCGAGATGAAGTACTCGAGCACCGAGAGACCTTCACGGAAGTTCGACTTGATGGGGCTCTCGATGATCTCGCCGATGCCGCCGGTGAGCTTCTTCTGCGGCTTCGCCATCAGTCCGCGCATCCCCGCCAGCTGGCGGATCTGGTCGCGGCTGCCTCGCGAGCCGGAGTCGAACATCATGAACACCGGGTTGAAGCCGGCGTTCGACTCGCGCATCGCCTTCACCATCGCGTCCGCCACGTCCGAATTGGCGTGGGTCCACGTGTCGATGACTTTATTGGAGCGCTCACCGTTGGTGATGTTGCCTGTCTGATACGCCTTCTGGAAGCGCTCGACGCGCTCTGCGGCTTCCTGCAGCAGCGTTTCCTTCTCCTGCGGGATGTGCAGGTCCTCGATGCCGATCGACACGCCACCGCGCGTGGCGTTGGCGAATCCGAACTCCTTCAGGCGGTCGAGGAACTCGACCGTCTTGGACAGCCCGCTCTTGCGGAACGTGTCGAAGACGAGCTCCCCGAGCAGCTTCTTCTTCATGTCGCGGTTCTGGAAGCCGACCTCCAACGGGATGATCGCGTTGAACAGCACGCGTCCCGGCGTGGTGACCACCCACTCCTTCTCTTCCCCGCGATCGACGAGGTAGCGGATGGCCACGTGATGGCGAATCCGTCCCGTCGCGAGCGCCATCTCCACCTCGGCCACCTAGCCGAACGACTTGAGTCCGGCGACCAGCTTCGGATCCTTGGCGATCTTGTCGAAGTCACCGGCCTGCTTGGTCGCGAAGTAGCAACCGAGCACGATGTCCTGCGACGGCTCCGAGATGGGGCGGCCGTCGGACGGCTTGAGGATGTTGTTGGACGACAGCATGAGCAGGCGCGCCTCGAGCTGTGCCTCGAACGAGAGCGGCACGTGCACGGCCATCTGGTCGCCGTCGAAGTCCGCGTTGAACGCGGCGCAGACGAGCGGATGGATACGGATCGCCTTGCCCTCGACCATCACCGGCTCGAACGCCTGGATGCCGAGTCGGTGCAGCGTGGGGGCGCGGTTGAGGAGCACCGGATGATCCTTGATGATCTCTTCCAGGATCTCGTAGACTTCGGGGCTCTCGCGCTCCACGATCTTCTTGGCGCGCTTGACCGTCTCCGCGATGCCCTTCTCCACCAGCTTGTGGATGATAAACGGCTTGAAGAGCTCGAGCGCCATGGCCTTCGGCAGGCCGCACTGGTGCAGCTTGAGCTCCGGGCCGACCACGA
>JBDSVW010000262.1:0-7453 GCA_039927015.1 Gemmatimonadaceae bacterium
CGCGATCGATCACCGAACGCCAGTCGCTGATCTTCAGGTCGTCGCCGTAGCTCAGGACGCGAATGTCCGGTGAGCCGATGAGGATCTTCTCGCGCAGGTCCCGCTGGAGCCCGTTCATCACCCCCATCACCACGATGAGCGCGCTCACGCCGACGATCACGCCGCCGATGGCGATGACGCTGATGAATGACAGCAGGCGCGAGCCGCGCCGGCTGCGCAGGTAGCGCCAGGCGATGTCGAACTCCAGCGAATTCATTCGGGGCGCAGCGTGGGAAAGAGAATCACGTCTCGGATGTTCTGTGACGCGGAGAGGTACATGAACAGGCGATCCAGCCCTATGCCCACGCCTCCCATAGGAGGCATGCCGTACTCCATCGCGCGCAGATAATCCTCGTCCACGCCGCTCGCTTCCTCGTCGCCCGCCGCCTTCAGCCGCGCCTGCGCCTCGAAGCGGAGACGCTGGTCCAGCGGATCATTGAGTTCGCTGAAGGCATTCGCGAGTTCCTTGCCCTTGGCAAAGAGTTCGAAGCGCTCCGTCAATCCCTCGACGCCCCGCTTCGGCTTCGCCAGCGGCGACAGCTCCACCGGATAATCGATCACGAACGTGGGCGTCTCGAGCTTGGACTCCACCAGCGCCTGGAACATCTCATCGAGCAACTTGGGACGGCTGAGCGACTCCACCTTGGACACCCCGATGCGCCCCGCCAGGTTCCGTAACGTGGTTTCGTCCGCCGCCATGCTATCGGCGCCTAGCGCCTGATTGAGCGAGGGCACCCATTCGACACGAGGGAAGGGCGGCGCGAACACCGGTACGTCCACGAACGCGTCGTCCGTGAGCAGGAGGCGCTCCTCGGCGCGTACCGACTCCGGGGACAGCACCCGGCGCACGGCATGCGAGGATGCAACCAGCAGCTGCTCCACGCGGCCCATCATCACCGTGTAGTCGGCGTAGGCCTCGTAGAACTCCAGCATTGTGAACTCGGGATTGTGGGTCCGGTCGATCCCCTCGTTCCGGAAGTCGTGCCCGATCTCGTAGACGCGATCGAGTCCGCCAACCACGAGTCGCTTGAGATACAACTCGTCGGCGATGCGCAGGAACAGCGGCATGTCCAGCGCATTGTGATGCGTGGTGAACGGCCGCGCCGCTGCGCCGCCATACAGCGGCTGCAACACCGGCGTCTCCACTTCCAGGTAGTCGAGCGCGTCCAGCTGGCGCCGGATCTCCGTGACCATGCGCGAGCGCGCCACGAAGCGCCGCCGCACATCCGCATTCACCGCGAGGTCGGCGTAGCGCTGCCGGTAGCGCATCTCGGGATCCGCAAAGCCCGAATGCCGCACCACGCTGCCATCGACGATTTCGTCCTTGCCGTAGGGTAGCGGACGAAGCGACTTGGCGAGCATCGTCGCCTGCTCCACCTTCACCGTCGTCTCGCCAGTGCGCGTGCGGAAGAGGGGGCCGGTGACGCCCACGATGTCGCCAATGTCATACAGCGCGAGTTGGGCGAAGATGTCCTCGCCCAGTTCGTCCTTGCGAAAGTAGACCTGGAGGCGAGAACGCGTATCGGCCACGTGGCCGAAGATGGTCTTGCCGTGCGGTCGCCACGCAACGATGCGGCCCGCCACCGTGACCCGAGCGCCTTCGTCCACGCCCGCCGGCATCGATTCCAACGCCGACACGAGGTCGTGCGAGGGATCGAAGCGGTAGGCGAAGGGGGCCACGCCCAACGCCTCCAGCTGCGCCAGCTTTTCCCGCCTGGCCTTCAGGACGAAGTTGAGATCTTCACTCACTCTGCCTCCGCGGCGCCGGCGCCGAATTTCTTGAGATACGCCTCGATAAACTCGTCGATGTCGCCGTCCATGATGCGCTGCACGTCGGGAATCTTGAGATCGGTGCGATGGTCGTTGACCATGGTGTAGGGCTGAAACACGTAACTTCGGATCTGGCTGCCGAACGAGACATCCGACTTGGTGGCGTCGAGCTTGGCCTTGCTCGCGGCCTGCTTGTCGGCCTCGATCTTGTACAGGCGGTTCTTGAGCTGCTTCATGGCGGTCGCCTTGTTCTTGAACTGCGAACGCTCCTGCTGCGAGGACACGACCACACCCGACGGAATGTGCGTCAGCCGCACGGCCGAACTGGTCTTGTTGACGTGTTGGCCGCCTGCCCCGCTGGCTCGGAAGACGTCCATGCGGATGTCCTCGTCGCGGATCTCGATATTGATCGTGTCGTCGACAACCGGATAGACGAACACCGACGCGAAACTCGTGTGGCGGCGGGCGTTCGAGTCGAACGGGGAGATGCGCACGAGGCGGTGCACCCCCGTCTCGGGCCGCAGGAACCCGAAGGCATACTGGCCCTTGATCTCCACCACCGCGCCCTTGAGGCCCGCTTCCTCGCCCTCGGACATGTCGAGGATCTCGATGCCGAAGCCATGCCGCTCGGCCCAGCGTGTGTAGAGGCGCAGCAGCATCTGCGCCCAGTCCATCGCCTCGGTGCCGCCGGCCCCCGCCGAGATCTCAACCTGCGCGTCACGGAAATCGTCGGCTCCCTGCAGGAGGGAGCGGAGTTCGTATTCGCGGAGCTTTCCCTCAATCACACCGAGTTCCTGGTCGAGGTCCTGCTCCATGGCGCCATCGGGCTCGGCGCTCAGCAATTCATCGAGCTCCGTGGCGCTTTGCACGCGCGCGACGAGCTTGTCGAAGGGCTCAACCCACGCCTTGAGGGTCTTTACACGCTGCACCACGTCCCGGGCGCGGTCCTGGTCATCCCAGAATCCCGCGCCCGTCATCTGCTCCTCGAGCGTCGTTAGGGTCTCGCGCTTGCTGGCGAGGTCAAAGATACCTCCGCAACTCGTCCAGCCGCTCATCGTAGCCGGCGAGCGTGCGCGCGCGTTCGGTTTCGGCCATCAGTTTCGATTCTCCGCCGGTCCACACATGAAGCGAGCCGCCCTCCGCCACGGAGACCGGCTCGTCCGGATGCCTGCCTGCTGCACCGGCAAAATAGCGCTTGCCCGCGACGCGTTGTACCCCGCGTCTCAGAAGAGGCGCTTCCCTCCCGCCAGCACGTCGTTCAGCGCGTCCTGGAAATGCGCGGTGCTATCGGCGAACTCGCGCCCCACCTGCTCGACGTACTCCTCGTAGCTCTTCTTGATCTCGTCCCGGAAGAGTTGCTTCAGCGTGCCGTTCTGTAGACCCTCCTCCCGCTTCCGCGGATGATAGGCGACCATGTCCGAGACAAGCGCGCGCGCCAGGCGCCGCGCCTTCTGGTTCGGGTCATTTGCCAGAAACGGATTGACCGAACGGCGCGGGGCGGGAGCGCCCGGCACGCCGGGACCGGTGGGCGCGGCGGGTGCCGGCGGCACGATCCGCGACGAGGCGAATGGGGCGACCGCGGGCGTCGAGCGCTGCGGAGCGGGCGTCGAGAGCGATTCTGACGAGCGGAGAAGTTCGCTGCCCCGTGCGGGCGACGCCGGCACGGAGTGGGGCGTGTGCGACTCGCGCGACGGAAGCGCGGCGGGAGCCGACCGGGACTCGTCGACGACCGTTGATGGAATGAACGCCGGCGTCAGCGGGCGCGGTACGGTGCGCGCGACGGGTGCTCCAAAGGTCGGCGTGAGCGGTGCCGGCCTCGGCGGCGGTGGAGGGGCTGACGGCGTTGTCGCGGGAGCGTAAGCCTCCGGCCGGCTGGATGCCCCGGGCGTTGCCGCACCTAACGAGACCCCGCCAGCCGGCGTACCCTCACGCATCGGCGGGATCGGGGCGGCAGCTGGTACCGGTTGGGACGACGCGCGCTCGGGCGGAGCGACGGGCGCTTGAGCGGGTAGTCCCGGGCTTCGGGCCGCCGGCATGGACGGCGTCGTGACGCTGGGGAAATCGTCCGCCCAGCGAATGCTGGCGCCGATGGGGATCAACCCGCCGCACACCGAGCAGCGCGCGCGCAGGTTCGCACTCGTCACCTTCGCGGGGTCCACGCGAAAGATGGATTGGCAGTCGGGACACGAAATATTCATGACTCGTCGATCACACTGATGACTCGCGGCAGTCGGGGCGGCATGGAGTCCCGGCCCTCCTCGCTCGCGTCGGTCCGGCGGTCCACCGTGAACACCGATCCTTCGAGGGTCTTCGCATAGCCCTTCATTTCCGTTGCCAGTTCGCTCACCTGCGACGCCGTTTTGAAGATCCGCCGTTCATTCGTCACCACTCCAATGGACAGGGTCATCAGGGGCACGCGATGCAGCTGGCCGCGTCGATCCTTGCCGAAAAAGTAACCCGCGCGCCGGTCGGCGTCCGAATAGCGATATGGCACGAGCAGGTCGAAGACCTCGATGATCTCCGCGCACGTCTCCTTCACCGCGGAAATCGGTACGATGAAGATGAAGTCATCGCCGCCGATATGGCCCACATAGCCCTGCTCCCCGCAGACCCCCTTCGCGACATCGCGCAGCAGTCGCGAAAGGAACTGGATCACGCCATCGCCATCATTGTAGCTATAGCGGTCGTTGAATTCCTTGAAGTGATCAAGGTCGGCGTAGCAGACCGCGAAAGTTTCCTGCCGGGTCATGCGGCGCGCAATGTCTGCCTCGATTTCCACGGTCCCCGGCAGGCGCGTGGAGGGATGCACGTTCACATCCCGATCGGACCGCCGCAGGAGCAGCGCCAGGCGCGCCTCGCATTCGGCATCCGACATCGAGGACGGCAGCACCTCGTCGGCGCCCGCGTCCAGTGCCCGCGCGAACGACGCCGCGGAGTCATCCACAAGCACCGCGGCCGGCACGATTCCCGTGAACGAGTCCGCCTTAAGCCGGCGAAGGGCGCTCCACACCTCGCCATCGTCGACCCGGGCATCGAAGATCACCGCGCGGGGCCGGCTCCGCAGTGCGATGGCGAGCAGTTCGTCGGCATGGTGCACCAGTGGGGCGTCCTTCGCCGCCGCGTTCAACCACGCACGCACGCCGGCGGGGAGCGTGGCTCCCGGCCGGACGAAGAGCATCGGCGTCGCGTGTTGCACGCTATGCGCGAAGTGAAGGAAAGTGGTGCAAGATTCCCGGCACGAGAGTCCCGTTCGAAGCAGGCAAGGTCGGTGTCGTCAGCATCCGGGTGCCGGATGCCAGGTTCCGGCGCCAGGCGCGCGGGTCGTCAGCGGGGTGCACGCTCCCCAATATCCCTCGAGAACGACGATTTGGCGTGCATTCTGTGACAGCCCGAAATTCGTGTCCGGCGCCTTGGGGTGATGCAGCGCACGTTGCATCGTGACCTAGTGCCGCCGCGGTAGCGGAAGGGCCACTGAAACCTCGTATCCCTGGGGCCCAAGATCCTCGCGCTGTCGAAGACGAATCGACACGTAGGCGTCGATCGTGCTGAGCACATGGTTACCCAATGCCACGCCAAGATGCGACATGGCCCGTCGCTCCGACTCGTTGCTGCGCCGGATCAGCTGGCGAAATTGATCATGCGCCTGCGGTGCATCCTGCCACGACCATCGGAACTCGGGACGGATCGCGCGCCGAAGGTAGAATGCCTCCGCCTGTTGCCATTCGACCGAGCCGCGCGGCGGGGAGAGCGCCGGGTTGGCCCAGAACGTCCGGCGCGCCAACAACCACATTGCCCCGTTGAACGTGCTTTCGTCGCTTTCCGGTTCCAGCAGCGCTCCCGATCCGCGATCGAACGCCCCGCTCGACAGGTAATGCTCCATGCGCTCGTAGTAGTCGAAATCGCCCGCGGGACCGTTCGGCGAGAGCGCGGCCCGTGCCACAGAACGCGCCAGCGAGCGATATCCGCGACGCGTGTTGCGGGCGTTGGACGCCTGCGAGCCATATCCCGCCCACGCATACACTTCCAGCGCCAGGTACGCAAAGCCCCGCTTCTGTCCCAGCGCCAATTGTCCGGCCCCCGGCACGACCGCGCTTGCCAGTACGGCCCACCCAGATGCGCTGCCGCTGTCGGCCGCCGTGGGCGCGGCGGCCGCGGACTGGGGGCGTGCGAGTGGGGATTCCACGCGCTGTTGCGACTGCCCCGGCGCGGAGATCGCGCCCACCAGCACCGCGACGGCCGGGATCTGTATCCCGCGCATCAGAACGTGACGCGGAGCGAGAGGTAGGTCGGCGCCTGTCCCGCGTCTGCAGAGAGCCCCGTGAAAACGCGCGCGAAATCGATCACGAGCCGTCCCGCCACGAAACCTAGTCCCAGCGAGGGTCCGCCCGATTCGGAATCACCCGACTCGAACACGTACCCGGCGCGCAGGAAGGCGCGCTTCTCCCACACGAATTCCCCGCCCACTCGGGGGAGCGGGTTTCCGACCGGTACCTCGTCAATGACGTCCAGCGACAGCCGCACTTCGGCGTCGCTCGCGTACTCCGTGGGAATCGTGTAGTGCGCCATCGCTCCCACCTGTAGCCGGGTGGGAAGCGGGTCCGACTGGGGGCTGTCGTTGATCTGCAGGCGGACGCCCACATTGCGCAGCGACGCCCCGACGGTCACCGGCAGCTTCGTCGGCAGGTCGAACTGCGCGCCGAGGTCGAGCGCACTGGTGGACGCCTGTTTCGTGGGAATGGAAGGACAGAGCCCTTCGCAGTCGAAGCGGAACTGGACGATCTTGTAGGAGATCCCCGTGCGGAAGCGTCGGCCGAGCTGCGTCGCGTAGGTCCCCACCACGGCGATGTTTCGTGGAAGGATCTTCCCGACCACGTTGCCCTGATTGTCGACGGCCGGAATCTCGCCGCCGAAGTCGAGCACATTGGCCGAGAGGGCCAGCGCCCCCAGCAGGGACGAACTCCCCACCACGGTGAGGGCCTCGCTGGTGCCAATGACGCTCTGCGAATGGTGGAGCGACGCGTCTCCGCGCTTAATCGACGCGATGCCCGCCGGATTCCACCACACGTCCTCGCCACTGCCGTGCGCGGCCGTCATCGCGTGACCGAGCCCCACCGCGCGCGCGCTGATGGGCAGCAACAGGAAGAGTGCCGCCTGGTCCGCGAGCCGTGCCTGCGCGGAGGCACGCGCCGCCGGCGTCACGCACAAGGCGGCGACCAGCGCGCCGAAGACTCCCGCCCGCGACACTCGTCTAGAGGGGCGAGGCCTCATCAGCCAGCATGATCGGAATGTCGTCGCGGATGGGATAGGCGAGTTTGCACGAATGACAGATAAGCAGCGCCTCAGCGTCGCGATGCTCCAAAGGACCCTTGCAGCGGGGACACACCAGGAGTGCCAGCAACGGCGCGGGGAGGGTCACGTCGGGGAGTCCTCAGGTAAGACGAAGCCAAATCGTCGCAGCGAATGCGCATTCCGGCGCCAATTGTCGAGCACTTTCACCCAAAGATCGAGGTACACCGAAGTGCCGACGAGTGCCTCGATCTTCTCCCTCGCCGCGCGTCCCAGCTCGCGAATCTGCGCGCCCTCCCGACCGATCACGATGTGCTTCTGGCTCTCGCGCTCGATGTAGAGGATCGCCCGAATGTAC
>JBDSVW010000263.1:0-9265 GCA_039927015.1 Gemmatimonadaceae bacterium
GGGAGAAGTGCGGCATGGAGCGCAACGCCCAGGGACTGCGCGAAGCGCTGCAATTGATTCCCGCGCTGCGCGCCGAGTTCTGGGAGAATGTCTTCGTGCCCGGCTCGGGCGAGGAGTTGAACCAGTCGCTCGAGCAGGCGGGACGTGTCGCCGACTTCCTGGAACTGGGTGAGCTGATGTGCCGGGATGCGCTGCATCGCGAGGAATCGTGCGGCGGCCACTTCCGGAGCGAGCACCAGACGCCCGAGGGCGAGGCGCTCCGGAACGACGAGGAGTTCGCCTACGTGGCGGCGTGGGAGTTCACCGGCGACGGAGACGATCCGAAGCTGAACAAGGAACCCCTCGAGTTCGAGAACGTGCATCTGGCCACCCGGAGCTACAAGTAGCCATGAATCTCACGTTACGAGTGTGGCGTCAGGCCGGGGCAGCTGCGGCCGGCAAGTTCGTCGAGTACAAGGCGAACGATATCAGTCCCGAGATGTCGTTCCTCGAGATGCTCGACGTGGTGAATGAGGAGCTGACGATGCGCAACGAGGCACCGATCGCCTTCGATCACGATTGTCGCGAGGGCATTTGCGGCACGTGCGGCATGATGATCAACGGCATGGCGCACGGTCCCATGCATGCCACCACGGCGTGCCAGCTGCACATGCGGTCGTTCAGCGATGGCCAGACCCTGGTCATCGAACCGTGGCGGGCGCAGCCCTTTCCGGTGGTGCGGGACCTCTGCGTGGACCGGTCGGCCTTCGACCGCATCATCCAGTCGGGGGGATATGTATCTGTCTCGACCGGCAACGCCGTGGACGGCAATGCCTTGCCCGTTCCGAAGCCGGAAGCGGACGCCGCGATGGACGCCGCGGCCTGCATAGGGTGCGGTGCCTGCGTGGCCGCGTGTCCCAACGGCAGCGCATCCCTGTTCACCTCGGCGAAGCTCAGCCATCTCGGGCAGCTGCCGCAGGGTCAGCCGGAGCGCTATCGCCGCGCGCTCAAGATGGTGGCACAGATGGACATCGAGAACTTCGGCGGGTGTACGTGGTTCGGTGAGTGCCAGAAGGCATGCCCGAAGGAGATCTCGATCGACAACATCTCCCGCATGAATCGCGACTACCTATTCGGGCTGGCGATGCAGCGCGAGGAGTCGGCCGCCAGCGGCGGGGGCTAGCCCCATCGGTGGTGGCGGTGCGTCAGCCATGGCCTGGGTCGAGAGGGACAACATGAAGGGCGGCTCCCGCGTGGGGGGCCGCCCTTCATCACATCCTGGGGTGCCGCGGACGGCACCCACGAGAACGGACCAGCCTACAGCCGAGGCGGGGTCACGCCGGTTTGACCCTGATACTTGCCCTTCTTGTCGCGGTACGACACCAGGGGCTGCTCACCCTTGAAGAAGAGGACCTGCGCGATGCCCTCGTTGGCGTAGATCTTGGCGGGCAGCGGCGTGGTATTCGAGATCTCGAGCGTCACGTGACCTTCCCACTCGGGCTCGAAGGGTGTCACGTTCGTGATGATGCCGCAGCGCGCGTAGGTCGACTTGCCGACCGTGATGGTGACCACGTCGCGCGGAATGCGGAAATACTCCACCGAGCGGGCCAGCGCGAACGAGTTGGGCGGGACGATACAGACGTCGCCCTCGAAGTTTACAAACGATTTCGGATCGAAGTCCTTCGGATCGACGATCGAGTTGAGCACGTTCGTAAAGATCTTGAACTCGCGGGCGACGCGCATGTCGTAGCCGAAGGAGCTCACGCCGTACGAGATGACGCCATCGCGCACCTGGCTGGATTCGAAGGGCTCGATCATGCCGTGCTTGGTCGCCATCTCGGTGATCCATCGATCGTTCTGAATCGACATGCTGGAAGTTTGCTCCGAACTGGGCGTGATTGGTTGGATGGACGACGAGCCGAGGACCGGCCCGCACGTGCTGGCGGCCGCGGAAAACTAATGCGGACCCGACGTCTCGTGGGGGATTTCCAGAGGCAGCGGAAGGGGTGGGCCACCGTCGCGACGACGGTCCCCGTGCAGGGGCCGCCAAAGCCCGTCAACCCCATCGTATTGTTCGCGTTACGTCCGTTGACACCATCCCGCACATACGGGTAGGTTTCGCGCGCTGCACACGTGAAATATTTCACGAATTCGTGAGCTCGTCGAGAGCTCGTCGGGAGCTCGTCGGGAGCGAAATGGATCGCACGTATCTGCCTGTCCTGCTGCTGCTTGGCTTCGTCGTCATGAATGCCGTGCTCATGGTGGCGCTGTCGTCGCTGGTGATCCGCCGCCGGCCCACGCCGGTGAAGGACGAGCCATATGAATCCGGCATTCCGCCGTTGGGCGACGCACGCGAGCGTTTTTCCGTCAAGTTCTACATGGTCGCGATGTTGTTCATCATCTTCGACATCGAGACCGTGTTCATGATTCCGTGGGCCGTGTATTACCGGCAATTGTCCTGTGCCGTGCCGATGGTGAATGACGTGTGCCCTGCAGGCAACGTGTCGTTCTTCGGCCTCGGCGAGATGCTGGTGTTCATGGCGATTCTGGTGGTCGGGTTCGTCTACGTCTGGAAGAAGGGAGCGTTGCAATGGGATTAGCGCCACGTCCCGACGCGAGTCAGGTGAGTATTGATCCGCCCGAGCAGGAGGGGTGGATCACGACGCGTCTCGACATGCTGGTCAACTGGGGTCGGGCCGGGTCGTTGTGGCCCATGCCGTTCGGCACCGCCTGCTGCGCCATCGAGTTCATGGCCTCCGCCGCATCGCGCTTCGATCTGGCGCGCTTCGGCATGGAGCGCATGTCGTTCTCGCCTCGTCAGGCAGATGTGCTGATCTGCGCCGGTCGCGTGCCGTTCAAGCTGGCGCCCGTCATCCGGCGCATCTATCAGCAGATGCCGCAGCCCAAGTGGGTCATCTCGATGGGCGCCTGCGCCTCGTCGGGCGGGATGTTCGACAACTATGCCGTGGTGCAGGGCATCGACACCATCATTCCCGTGGACGTGTACGTGCCGGGTTGCCCGCCGCGTCCGGAAGGCCTGATGTACGGCATCATCATGCTGCAGGAGAAGGTGAAGCGCGAGCGGATGAGCGACGCACGGCTGCGCGACGAGATGGAGCCCGATCCGGCGAGCAACCTCTACATCCCGCCGTCGATGATCGATGAAATGTCCGAGCCCTTCGGCAACTCCGTGCATCAGACGCGGTCGGGCCTGTGAGTGCATCGTTCTCCCTGATACAGGCGGGCCACGCGGCCCCCGGCGGTCCAGCGCCCGCCACGCGGCGCAACGTGCCGCATCGCGGCGGCGCCGAAAATCCGAGTGCGGCCCGCATCCAGTCGCGCTTTCCGCAGTTCTTCGTTCGCTCCGAGGTCATGTGGGGCGACACGAACGTCTACCTCGCCCCCGAGGGCGTGCTCGACGTCGTGCGCTACCTGCATGACGACGAGGCCGAACAGTACGACTACCTGGTGGACGTGACGGCCGTGGAGTATCGCGACCTCGAGCTGCCGGTCGAGGTGGTGTGGCACGTGCGATCGATTCCGTTCCGCCGGTTCCTGCGGCTCAAGGCGCAGCTGCCGAAGGGCCAGCAGATGACCGTGCCCAGCGTGTGGCCCGTGTACAAGGGCGCCGACTGGCTGGAGCGCGAATGCTACGACATGTTCGGCATCGTCTTCGACGGGCATCCGGACCTGCGACGCATCCTGATGTGGGAGCAGTACAAGGAAGGATTTCCGCTGCGCAAGGACTTCCCGCTGCGGGGACGCTTTTCACGCGCGGAACAGCTACGCCAGGCGCTCTCGGCGAATCCCGAGGCGAAGTACTCGATGGAAGAGCTCAACATCGCCGACGCCTTCGAAGACCTGCCCCTCGAGATGCGTTTGCGTCTGGCGGGCGGCGAACGGACGGGAGAGTAAGCCGTGGCCACGAAACGAACACTGGAAGTCGCGCTGTCCACGACCGGCCTCGATGCGCAGGGCCGTCCGCAGCGCCGGCCGCTGGGGGTGGATGCCAGCGGCCAGGTCGTGGCGCTGGACGCCATGCCGGCGATGGAACCGGAGCTCGAGGGCGAGCACATGCTCATCAACCTCGGGCCCCAGCATCCGGCCACGCACGGCGTGTTGCGCCTCGTCCTGGAGCTCGACGGCGAGACGGTGGTGCGCTGCATTCCGCACATCGGCTACCTGCATTGCGGCTTTGAGAAGATCGGCGAGTACCGCCAGTACAACCAGATCATCCCCTGGACCGATCGTGAGGACTACCTCAACTCGCCCGGCAACAACATTGCCTTTTCGTTAGGCGCAGAGCGGTTGTTCGGGGTGGAGGTGCCGGAGCGCTGCACGGTGCTGCGCGTGATCGCGATGGAGCTGTCGCGCATCATTTCGCACCTGGTGTGGGTCGGCACGACGTGCATCGACATCGGCGCGTTCACGCCGTTCCTGTGGGCGTTCCAGGAGCGCGAGAACATCTACAACCTGCTCGAGGGATGGGTGGGCGCCCGGCTTACGACGAGCATCTCGCGCGTCGGCGGCATGGCGGCCGACATTCCCGACGGGTGGATGGACGGGCTGCGCGGATTCCTCAAGACGTTCCCGAAGACCATCGCCGAAGTGGACAAGATGGTCACCCGGAACGGCATCTGGGTGGGACGCACGATCGGCCTGGGCGTGATGTCGCCCGACGAGGCGCTCAACTACGGATTGTCGGGGCCGATGGTGCGCGCCTCGGGCGTGGCCTTCGACGTGCGCAAGGACGTGCCATACCTCGACTATGAGACGTATGACTTCGACGTGCCCGTCGGCACGCACGGCGACGTCTACGACCGCTTCCTCGTGCGCATGGAAGAGCTGCGCCAGTCGGTGCGCATCCTCGAGCAGGCCGCCGCGCGCCTGCCCGACGGGCCGGTGAACGTCGACGACCCGCGTCTCATCCTGCCGCCGAAGAGCAAGGCGACGAGCGAGATGGAGTCGATGATCCACCACTTCAAGCTCGTGATGGAAGGTCCGCGTCCACCCATAGGCGAAGTGTACGTGCCGGTGGAAAGCCCCAAGGGAGAGAAGGGCTACTACTTCGTATCCGACGGGACGGCCAAGCCGGTACGCTGGCGCATCCGTCCGCCGTCGTTCGTGAACCTCAGCGCCATCCCGAAGATGGTCGAGGGTCACCTGCTGTCCGACGTCATCGCGATCAACGCGAGCATCGACATTGTCATGGGAGAGATCGACCGATGAGTCACGGCCCATCCGCCTCCGGCGGCGCCCTGGTCAAGGCCGGCGCGCACGGGCATGACGTGCCGCATGAACCGGTGTTCGTGGGCGAGACGGCGGCCCGGCTGGAAACGCTGATCGAGCGGTACCCCAATCGTCAGGCGGCGCTGCTGCCCGCGCTCTGGATGCTGCAGGAAGCGCGCGGCTGGGTGAGCGAGGCCGGCATGGTCGAGGTGGCGCAGCAGCTCGCGCTCACGCCCGCGTACGTGAAGGGCGTGGTGACCTTCTACACCATGTACCACCAGCATCCGGTCGGCAAATACTTCATCCAGGTCTGCACCACGTCGCCCTGTCACGTGTGTGGTGCCGAGGACGTCGTGAAGGCATTCCTCGAGCAGACTGGCTGTGGCGAGTTAGGCGTCACGTCGGACGACGGAAAGTTCACCGTCATCGAGGTGGAATGCCTTGGCGCCTGCGGCTTTGCGACGCCGGTGATGGTCAACAGCGATTTCCTGGAATCCATCACGCCCAACCGCGTAGCCGAGGTGTTGGCACGCTACCCGTGAACTAGCCCCACCCCTCGTCTTCTCGTCTTCTCGTATCCCGTCTTCTCGACAAATGGGCTATCCGCACCAACCGCATCCGCGCGAGAACACCGTCCTTTCCAGGTACTTCGGCGATGCCGAAGCACGATCCGTGGATGGATGGAAGTCGCGCGGCGGCTACAAGGCGCTGCAGTCGGCACTCCAGATGGATCCGCTGGCGGTGGTCAACGTGGTGAAGGATTCCGGGCTGCGTGGTCGCGGCGGCGCGGGGTTCCCCACGGGACTCAAGTGGTCCTTCATGAAGCTCGGGGATGGCAAGCCGCACTACCTGTGCTGCAACGCCGACGAGTCGGAACCGGGCACGTTCAAGGATCGCGAGATCATGCGCTGGACTCCGCACGCCCTCGTGGAGGGGGTGGCGATCGGCGCGTACGCGATCGGCGCGGAGACGGCGTACATCTACATTCGCGGTGAATTCACCGAGCCGCTCGCGATCATGGAGCAGGCGGTGGCCGACGCGCGCGCCGCCGGCATCATCGGCAAGAATGCGATGGGCAGCGGCAAGACGATCGACGTGTGGGTGCACAAGGGAGCAGGGGCGTACATCTGTGGCGAGGAGACCGCCCTGATGAACTCCCTCGAGGGCAAGCGCGGCAATCCGCGCATCAAGCCCCCGTTCCCTGCGGTGTCGGGCCTGTTCGGCATGCCTACGACCATCAACAATGTCGAGACGCTGGCCGCGGTGCCCCACATCCTGAACCACGGGGCGGAGTGGTACAAGAAGCTGTCGCGCCCCGACAACCCGAAGTCGACCGGCACGAAACTCTGGAGCGTCTGCGGCAACGTGCAGCGTCCCGGGAACTACGAGGTCGAGATGGGTTTCCCGTTCGGCGAGTTCCTGCACGACCTGTGCGGGGGCGCGCTGCCGGGACGGAAACTCAAGGCGGTCATTCCCGGCGGGTCGTCGGTGCCGATTATCACGATCGCCGAGGCCGAGGCGGGGGTGATGGACTATGAGGGCATGGTGGCGTGCGGCACGATGCTCGGCTCCGCCGGCTGCATCGTGTTCGATGACGCCCAATCCATGCCGCGCCAGATTGCGCGCCTCGCGCGCTTCTACGCGCACGAGAGCTGCGCGCAGTGCACGCAGTGCCGCGAAGGGACCGCGTGGACGACCAAGATTCTCGAGCGCATGGTCGCCGGCGACGGCACGATGGAAGACTTCGATACACTTCTCAGTATTGCAGACAACATGACCGGCAAGACGATTTGCGTGCTCAGCGACTCGTGCGCCGTGCCCGTTGTGAGCGGTATCCAGCGCTTCCGGCACGAGTTCGAGGCGCTCATCAAGCGCACGACGATCCACGTCGTGCCGCAGGTGATCGCGTGATGACCGAGACTCCCGGCATTTCCCTGACCATCGAGGGGCGTCCGGTCACGGTCGCTCCCGGAACGACCATCCTCGAAGCCGCGAAGACGGCGGGCGTGCTCATTCCGCACTACTGCTACCATCCGGGTCTCCCGGTGGCTGGCGTGTGCCGCATGTGCCTCGTGGACGTGGAGAAGTCCCCCAAGCTCGCCCCGGCGTGCGCGACGGCGGTCATGGAAGGGCAAGTGGTCCATGTGCATTCCGAGAAGGCGCGCGAGGCCCGCAAGGGCGTGCTGGAAATGCTGCTCATCAACCACCCGCTCGACTGCCCCATCTGCGACCAGTCGGGGGAGTGCGAGTTGCAGGACTATACGTACCAGGAAGGGCGCGCCGACTCGCGCTATCGCGAGCCGAAGCGCTTCAATCCGGTCGATGACTTCGGCGGCGATGTGCTGTATGTGCAGAACCGCTGCATTCTCTGCACGCGCTGCGTGCGCTTCATGGACGACATCGCCCACGACTCCGTGCTCAACGTGAGCGAGCGCGGCGACCGCGCGTACATCGGCCAGACCGAGGACAAGGGCCTCACGCACCCGTGGGCGGCAAACGTCGTGGATCTGTGTCCCGTCGGCGCGCTGTTGTCGAAAGACTTCCTCAACAAGGCGCGTGCGTGGGAGCTGGACCGATCGGCGTCGGTGTGCACCGGCTGCACGCAGGGCTGCAACATCATCGTCGAGACGCGCGACAACACGGTCATGCGCCTGCGGCCGCGCTCCAACGAGAGCGTGAACCACTTCTTCATGTGCGACCACGGGCGGGCCAGCTACCGCTGGATGAATCGCCGTGACCGCCTGGAATCGCCGTCGATTCTCGGTGCGGGCGGGCATGCGATCGTGGACTGGGACGTCGCGCTCGCGGGCGCGGCCCGCATCCTCAAGGGCAAGCGCGTCTTCGTGCTGGCCTCGCCAAGCCTCTCCAACGAGGCGTTGCACCTGCTGGCGCGACTCATACGCACGTCCGGCGGTGCCGGGGCGTTCCGCGTGGAGCAGGGATCCGAGGCGCCGCTGCCGGGCGTGGCGGACCTCGCCCTGCGCGCCGATCGCGCGGCGAACGTGGCCGGTGCCGAGCTGCTGGGTTTCACCCGACACGCCGCACCGCTCGACCTCATGCAGGCCGGCGATGCGCTGGTCATCGCGGATGCCGACCTCGTCGAGGGCGATCTCGCGGCGTTAGGCAGGGCGGCGGCGACCGTCGTCATCGGCACGGCCATGCCGGCGCTGCTGCCCACGGCCGACATCCTCCTGCCCATCGCCAACGTGGTGGAGGAGGAGGGCACCTTCACGAATCTGCGCGGCCGGGTGCAGCGCTTCCTGCAGGCCAACGCGGCACCCGGGCTCGCGCGACCGAGCTGGTACGCGCTGGCCGACCTGCTCGGAGCCATGGGCGAATCGGCGGGCTACTTCGTCGCGTCCGATGTGTTCGCGGCCATGGCGGCCAGCGAGCCGGCCTTCGCCGGTCTCTCCTACGACTCGCTCGGCCTGCGTGGCCTGCCGGTCGTCGATGCGCCTGCGCTGACGGAGGCGGCCCGATGAGCGGCGCACTCGCGCTTCCGGCGCTCCTGCTGGTGGTGGATCCGCAGCAGCCCGCGACGTTCGGGCCCTGGTTCATCGCGACGCTTGTGAAGATGCTGGCCTTCTTCACCATCTACATGGTGGGCGTGGCCTACACGACGCTGGCCGAGCGCAAGATCTCGGCGTGGATCCAGGGTCGGCACGGCCCCAACCGTGTGGGACCCAGGGGATTCTTCCAGCCGCTCGCGGACGGTGTGAAGAACTTCATGAAGGAAGAGACGCTTCCGCCGCACGCGAACCGCGCGATCTTCCTGCTGGCACCGATGCTGGCGTTCGTTCCGGCCCTGATCGTGTGGGCCGTCATTCCCTGGGGTGCCTCGTGGGCGTCGCCATGGGGTCGCATCGACATGGTGCTCGCCGACCTGCCGATCGGCTTCCTGTTCGTGCTCGCCATCGGGTCACTCGGCGTCTACGGCATTGTGCTGGCTGGCTGGAGCTCGAACAACAAGTACGCGCTGCTGGGCGGCCTGCGCGCGAGCGCGCAGATGATCTCGTACGAGATCTCGATGGGCTTGTCGCTGATACCGGTCCTGCTG
>JBDSVW010000264.1:0-6602 GCA_039927015.1 Gemmatimonadaceae bacterium
CCGATCGGCAAGGTAAGTGCGCCGATCGTCACCGATCAGGGGGCCTACGTCATCCGCGTGGACGAACGAAAGGAAGCGGACAAGAGCACGTGGGAGGCACGGAAGGAGACGCAGCGTCGCGAGGCGATCGGTGCCATCCAGCAGCTCCGGGTGCGGACCTTCCTCAACGAGATCCGGAAAGGCGCGAAGGTCGAGGATCATCGCAAGAAGATCAACGCCGCCGCCCGCCAGCAAGCGATCTGACGATTCGTTCATCGCAAGAACAGCAGAAGGGCGCCGCAGAACATGCGGCGCCCTTCTGCTGTGGCGCACAGTCGGGTGTGAGCGCGGGACGCTCGGTGCAGCTGCCGGCGACGCGCGCGCGTCACCGGCGCGGGACTAGGAGAGGAGCCGCTTCGGCTCGGGACGCGCTTCCTCGTCCTGCTTCAGCGGATCGGCCTGACGCGGGGGCAGCGTGGACTTGGTCTCCTCGTGGATCGAGCGATCCACCTCAGAGATGCCCTTCTTGAACTCCTTGATGCTCTTGCCGAACGAGGCTCCGATCTCGGGCAGTCGCCGCGCTCCGAAGAGCAACAGCACCACGACGAGTATCAGGAGGATCTCCATGAAGCCCATGTTGCCGAAATTCATACGATCTCCTAGAAAAGCGATCGCGCGATGAGATATGCGATCAGTACCCCGACGAGGCTCAGAAGTGACACGTCGAGTGCCACCGGCCCTAGCGCGAACTTCAAGATAACGAGGTCGACCTGCAAGGGGCCAAAAGATGGGGTCACCCCCGTCGTCAGGAATTCCTTTACGGCCCCCACCGGCAGGAATCGGCGGGAAAACTGGGTCATGAACCCGCCCACGATGAAGCCAATGGCCAGCACCACCCCATGAAAGAGCGGGCGTCGCGTCGCAGTCCCCTTGGCCATCAAAATCTCCGGTCGAGCACGTAAGGCAGCGTGTCGTACAGGGCATTTCGGGCGGACGACTCGGGCAGCGTCGCCAGCGACGCCTCGGCTTCAGCCGCGAATTGGACGCCGCGGTTCCGCGCGTACTCCAGTCCTCCCGCATCTCGCACCACGCTCACCACCTCGGCCACCTGCTCATCACTCGGCTCCTCGGTGCTGAAGAGCTGCTCCACCACCCGCCGCGCCGCCGGTGTCGCGCGCCGCAGCGCTTCAATCAGCGGCAGCGTGACCTTGTGCTCCTTGAGATCGAGCCCGGTGGGCTTTCCCGTGGTCTCCGCGTCCTCGGTGTAGTCCAGCAGGTCGTCCTGCACCTGGAACGCCATGCCGAGCCGCTCCCCGAAGCGGGCCAGCGGATCGCGGAAGCGCGGCGACCCGCACAGCGCTCCCACCTCGCACGCCGCCTTGAAGAGGGCGGCGGTCTTGCACTTGATGAGGAACTCATAGTCGCTCTCGGAGAACGCCAGGGCGTCGAGCGCCCCGAGCTGCCGCATCTCGCCCACTGTCAGCTCGTTGGCGGCATTGGCGAAGACCCGCAACGCCTCCATGTCGGCCAGCCGCACGAGTTCCTGGATGGCGCGGGAATAGAGAAAATCGCCCGCAATGACCGCTACCTGGTGCGTGAAGATCGAGTTGATGGTGGGCATGCCGCGGCGCAGCACCGAATGGTCCACGGCGTCGTCGTGCACCAGCGTGGCCAGATGGATCAGTTCGAGCACGGCGGCGTAGGCAGAGGCGCGAGATTCGGCCGCGCCCTCCACTTCGCTCGCCAGCAGCAGGAGCGTGGGCCGCACCATTTTCCCGCGCACGAGCATCAGGTGCTCGTTGACGCCGCGAAAGAGATCGCTGTCGATGGCGACGATGCGCCACATCTCCTCGTGCACGCGCGCGAGTGGTGCGGCGACGGGAGCCTGGATGTCCTTGAGTGCGGCGGTGCTGGTACTCGGTCGGGATCGTACGGTCACAAGATTTGATGCTCCATGGCGGCCACGCGCTGCGCGACATCGCGGAACTCGATGTCCACGGCAAACACACGCTGATAATAACCGAGTGCATCAGCATGTCGTGCCATAACTTCGCTTGCGTACCCCAGGAGATACAACACCCCCACCAGCTGCTGGTCGTCGCAGCGGCTGGTTTCCAGCGACCGTTTGAGCAGGGTGATCGCGACCTGCAGCTGGCCCTTTTCCACGAAGCACTGGCCCAGGGCCTCATACGACCTGACACGGTGTGAATCGCCGCGCAGCGCCTTCTGGAACTCGGCGATGGCCTCGTCCATCAGTCCCATTTCCTTGAACGCCACGCCAAGGTCATAGTGGGACGCGTAGTCCTCTTCATCCACGTTCTCCGCCACGCCGCGCTTGAAGTTGCGGAGCATGTCGTTGAAATCGGCCTGCTCATCACCGCTGGGCGCCACGTCGCTCGTGACCATCCTGGTGGAGCGCGGCGAGTCGTCGTCGCGCAGCCAGCTACCGAGGTCCACGAAATCGTCGTCCGAGCCCTTCGGGGGAGTGTCGACGGCTGACGGCGTATCGGTCCACCCTGGCAGCACCCCGAGCGTGACGGGGGTCATCAGGGACGACGTGCCCTCGGCGGGCGAGACATCCACGTCCAGCAGCCCCACTTCCCCGTCCTCGGCACACGCGTCCCCGCCATCTGCCTCCTCTACCAGTGGCGTCTCCGCGAAGGCGGAATCAATCTCGGCGTCGAGCGAGGGGGCGGGAAAACGGATGGGGCGGTACGCTTCCTCGCCGTCTGCGCCATCCTCCGGCTGTCCGCCCGCACCAAGCTCCGTCACGGCGTCGGAGCGATTGGAGAATCCGGCGATCTCAGACAGGTCCTCGCTCAGCGACGCGAACGTGTTCTCGGTCTGTGCGGCGCCCGCCTCGTCGTCCAACCTGTCCGTTGCTGCGTCATCGGCCGCCGAGGAAAGGGCGCCGAACATTTCGCTGCTCAGCAGGAAGTCACCCCGCTCCTCATCATCGCAAGAAGGCGGCTGAGGACCCTCCTCATCGGACGCACCACGATCGGCGCTTGCGAGCACCGGGTCATCGCCGAGGGAGCGGCTGAAGAGCGACACCATGAATTCCGTCGGCGGCTCGGGCTCGAACTCCGGCACGATCGACTCGCCATCGATCGAATCCTCCGGCTCGAGCAGGCCGAGCGCGAGGAGCGCCGGTTCGTTGGCGGGCGAGAGTTCGATCACACGCTTGTAGACTACGCGCGCCTTCTCCTGCTCGCCGCTCCGGAAGAGCGAGTCCGCCAGCTCGACGTAGGCCTCGACGAGGCGCACGCGATCGTTAGAGCGCACTGCGTACTCAACGCGTTTCTGGTGGTGACGCACGGACGTGGGCATCACGCGCAGCACGACATCCGCCACGCTGCGCGCACTTTCCAGATCGCCGCGACGTTCGAAGCCCCGCATGGCAAGGTCGAGCTCGAGCAGCCCCGCGTCACGCGCGCCCTGGTCGAGCAGCAGTTCGCCCAGCTGGCGTCGCAACGACACGTTGTCGGGATCCAACTCGAGTCGGTGACGGAACTGCGCCTCGACGCCTCCCAGCGATACCGTGTTGCGCGGCGAGTACGATGCCGGCACCACATCGCTCGAGTGCGGCGTGGAGTAGCGCCCGGGGGGCGTGGCGTATTCTCGCGAGTCGTCCGGCGACCACATCATCGCCGCGGCCAGGTCATCGAAGCGCGCCGGTCCGAACACGGGTGTGCCCTCGATCCCCGGCACAATGGCGCGCACTTCGCCCGACATGAGGTCGCCCACATGCTCGTCTCGCCACTCGCCGTCAATGAGCACCTCGGGCTGCACATCGTTCGGCCATTCGTCGGACGCCGCGGGGGTGTCCGCGGCTTCATCTGTCCCGGCGTCATCGGGTGCGGCCGGCTCGGGTGCGGCCGGTTCGGAGAGGTCCGGGACCTCGATCGCAAACTCCGACACGGCCAGCGAGTCTTCACCTGCGACGCCCGCGTCGACTTCGTCACGTGCGTCGGGAACCAGCTCCTCCACGTCGAGCAGGGGAAGGTTCACCTCTCCCACGAAGAAGGCTGCCTCGATCTGCGTCTGGTCGAGCTCCACGGCCGCAACCTCGGCGGTCGAGCGCGCGCGTGCCTCCACGGCGTCGCGCAGCGAGTTCACGTCCAGCACGGGCGACGTTTCCGGCAGCGCCACGAGTTCCGAAAGGTCGAATGCGGGAAGCGACTCGTCGTGCTCCTCGTCCTCCTCGTCCTCCTCATCCTCCTCGTCCTCCTGTCGAGCAGCGGGCGACTCCCCCGCTTCATGACGGTCGGGCGCACGCATGAACGGAGGCGTGAGTTCCTCGATGAGATCGATCTCCCCCGCCGATGGCGCATCGCCGCCGAAATCAGCCACCGACGCGCGCTCCACCGGTTCCCCGAGAGACGCGTCGATGTCACCCTCACCGACCTCACTCCCGGCTGCATCACGCGCCATCGCGTCGGACTCCTGATCGCGCACAATGCCTTCCGTCGCGTCGTCCTCGCCCTCGTCCTCGTGCTCGTGCTCGTGCTCGTGCTCGTCCTCGCCCGCATCGCGCGTGGTCGCGAAGTCGGGGGACACGATCGCGGGCACTCCGAAGGGCGTCAGTAAACGGTCGAGGGAGAAGTCGTCCCGAGCGCCCATCGCGGCTTCGATCCACGCATCGGGAGTTTCCTCGCCGTGCAACGTGAGTTCACCGCGCGGCGGCCGGTCAGAGAACTCGGGCATGTCGTCCGATTCCACGGCGAGAATCTCGTCGGTGAGGCGTGCTGACCCATCGATGGCCATCAGCTCCGACGTGGGGCGCCCACTTGGCGCCGGCAGCTCGTCAGGCGTTGCGTCGTGCCATGGCGCATCCAGTGGAGACACGGACGCGGGCGTCGCCTCGTCGCGCGCTCCCAGGCCCTCGGGGAGCACACCGACCGGGGGGAGATCGAGCAGGTCGAGCGGCGCGCGTTCCTCGCATTCGCCGTCGCGCGGCTCCGCGGCCTCGTGATGCGGCAGCGTATCGAGCACGGTAGGCGCGTCGGCGTCCTGTCCACTCAGCGGAAGGAGCGGCAGGTTTGACGGCAGCGCGAGATCGTGGGCTGAGCGTGCGTCGGGAGCCTCGATGGCTTCCAGCTCCAGCGAGCCGAACTCGCTGCCCGACAGCGGCGGAAGTTCAATCAGCGGCGAAAGCGCGGGATGCGAGCCCGAGATCGCGATGTGCGGCGTTTCGATCCCGGCCAGGCGCGGAATCGGCTCGCGCGCATGGTTGGCGGAGTCCGTTTCCGTCGTGTGCAGGGGTTCGAATCCGACGACATCCGCGGCACTCACCGACTCCGACACTATCAGGTCATCGCGAGGCGCGACGGCGTGCGATTCCGCGTCCTCTTCCGCGCCCTCTTCCGCGCCCTCGACCGTGATCTGGAGACCCGTCACGGGCCGCAGCGGCTCCGTGTCCTCGTCGTCGTCCGGGATGAAGGTGAGGGTGAGGCCTTCGAGCGCCGGCACCGTGTGCACGATCGTGCGTGGCGTCGCGACGGGAACCGCGTCGTCAGCAGGCGCGCGATCCCGCGCGCGCGGTGACGGAAAGTCCTCGCTGTCGAGGTCGAGGAACACCAGGTCGTTGGCCTTCTGCGTCGCCCACGACCCCGAAGGACGTGGCGACACCGCTGGATCGATGGAGCGGATGCGATCCATCGTGGCGCGCGCCTCGGCGTCGCGCCCCTCCGCTGACAGCTTGTCGTACAGCGATTCGAGCTGGACGAGCGCTTCGCCTTTCCGGTTCTCCTTCTGCAGCCAATCGGCCAGCATCAGGCGGATGTCGTCCTGGTCCGGGCACAGCTCGGCGAACTCGGAGAGCGCGCGGAATGCCTCGTCGACATTTCCGCTCTTCTGCATCCGGTCTGCGTACTCCAGGAAGTTCTTCTTGGCGTCGCTCTTGAAGCCCTTGCTGGCGGAGATCTTGCCGAGTTTGTAGTACACGGCCGTGCGCGCCGGCGACTGGCGGAGAATCTTGCTGCACAGCGCGATGGCATTGTTCAGGAAGCCACGCTCGGCATAGACGTCCACCGCCTTCTCGTAGTACGAGAGTGCTTCCGAGACATTCCCCTGCCGCATGAGCAGGTCCCCGACTCGATTGAAGAGCTGGAGATCGGCATCCTCCAGGTCCCGGCCGAGTTCCTCGAGGACCTGGACGTAGAGGGAGAGGGCCTTGTCGAACTGCTTCTTCTGCTCGAATTCGACGGCCTTCTTCTTCAGCTTGGCGGCATTGGCGGACGACATCAGAACAGCAAGCTCCCGCGGCGAATGCCGGCCTGGTGGTGCGAGGCACTGGACGCCCCGAAGCTCCTTACACGCATGCAACCCCCCGGACCCACGTGGACCGGCATCGCCGGTCCCCGTACCAGTACGGCAGCTCCCGCACGTCCTCCATCTCGAACAGCGCCAGGTCGGCCGAGAAGCCCGGCGCAAGCTGGCCCGTTTCCTGGGCCAGGTCGAGCGCGGCCGCGCCATTGACGGTGGCGGCGAGCAAGGCTTCGGAAACCGACAGGTGCAACTGGCTCACGGCGAGAGTGAGAATGAGCGGAAAGTTCGGCGTTGGTGACGTGCCCGGATTGAAATCCGTCGCCAGCGCGACGGCGGCCCCACTGTCGAGCAGC
>JBDSVW010000265.1:0-5315 GCA_039927015.1 Gemmatimonadaceae bacterium
ACCATCTCACGCCACCCGAGCATGTCGGCGTAGTCCTGGGGAAGGGCGAGCTGCACACCCTGGTTGGTCTCCGTGGCCTGCGAGATGCCCAGCCACTGCGCATAGCGCGCCATCGGCTGCGGCGACAGAAAGGGCACGCCCACGGGAAATATGACGATGCCATACGCGGCGATCGCCGCGAACGACACCGCGAACGCGCCTCGCCTTGCCTTGGGCGCGCGCATCATCTCCAGCCGGGCCGCCGCCGCGGCGTACAGCACGGGATAAATGGGGCCGATGTAGTACGACTTGCCGTGCAGCACGAGCAGGAAGAGGAAAGCGCCGAGGCACGACAGGCCAATCAAGCGATAGCGCGAAAGCTGGCCCCAGATGAGGCTCGCACATCCGAAGGCGGCCAGGAACGTTGCAGGCCCGAACAGAAGTTGTCCGCCGATGAAGGCGCCGTAGGTCATCCGGTCCAGCTGTCCACCCTGCAGCGCCTCCATCTGGCCGCGGATGGGGAAGCCGAGGGCGACCTGGCCAACGAGCGACGGCGCGCCGATCGCGAGCGCGAGGGCGAGCGCTATCCAGGGCCACCGGGTGGCCCGCCACCTGCGCTCGGTCGAGAGGAACAGTGCAACGACGAACGGCACGCCGAGGAAGGCGATACTGAACTTCGTGAGCAGGCCGGCGCCAAGTGCGCTACCGATGACGAGCCAGCACTCTGCCCGGCCGCTGTTGATGAGGCGAAGGCATGCGTAGAGAGTGAGCGTCCACCACAGCTGGTCGAAGATGACCGGCTGCAGCATACCCCCAGTCCGCAGAAACAGGGGGGAGAGCAGGACCCCGGCGGCGGCCAGCGTCTGGCCCGCGCGGTGCGCGCCAAACTCTCGCGCCGCGAGCGCCGCGAGGAGAATCAGGCCACCGTGCGCGAGCGAGGGAAGCAGCCGAATGGCGACGATCGTGTCGCCGCCGATCCAGCGCGAGAAATTCGCCGCGAGCGCGATGAGGGGGGGGAAATCCATGCGCCAGAAGCGCAGGTGCTTTCCCATTGAGAGGTACAGGAACTCATCGCGGTGAATGCCATAGGGCCCCCACAGGTTGGTCGCGATGTGGACCGCCAGTGCACATACGACCAACGCCCCGACAAGCCGGATGGCGAGTGCGGGGCGCTGGGAGTCTGGAAGAGTGGTCATTCCTGCAGGACGTGGTGAGACGGCGCCGGGTCTCGGAATCTCTCACCGGCTCCGCGTCCCCGCCAGAGGACCTAACGACCCATCAGAGCGCCTTGCGCACGGCGGCGTCGATGTCCTGGTCGCCGCCCGCCCCCGCGTACACGATCTTGCCGGTGCGGTCCACGACGATCACGGTGGACGTCGCTTTCACGCCGTACACGCCATCGGCCTCGCCCTTGCGGTCATAATAGGTCTCGATGTCGAATCCGTGCTTCGCCATGTGGAGCTTCACGCGCTGCGGCGACTGGTTGAACGAGACCGCGAGTCCCACGAACTTGACGCGTTGACCGTACCTTTTCTTGGCGGCCATAATCCGGGGCGCAAGCTCGTCGCAGTTGGGGCACCAGGTGGCCCACACCTCGATCACCATCGGCGTCTTGCCGATGTACGCGGAGAGGTTGGCCGGCTTGCCGTCCAACGTCTCGAGCGTGATATCCGGCAGCATGCTGCCTAACGGCAGGTCGATCGCCTGCTGGGCCCGGCCGGCGGTGGGAGCCAGGGCGATCGCGCCGGAGAGAAAGGCGCCGGCCAGCCAGCGGCGGCGGAGTGCGGTCATCATATCAGCAACTGTCCCATCTTGAGGAGGTAGTACTCGGCCACGCCCAACATGACGAAGCCGAAGGCTTTCTTGAGCCGCACCATCCACAGGCCTGCCTTGGGAAGGCGCGAGATCGTGCCCGACGACACCCCGACGATCACCAGGAGGGTGCACATGCCGAGCGAGAAGACGAACAGGTAAATGAAGCCGTAGAGCGCGGATTTAGTTGCGCTCACCCAAGTGAGCACCGCGATCATGACCGGCGCCGAGCATGGTGCCGCCACGAGCCCCGACATGGCGCCCATGGCAAAGACTCCCCCGAACCGACCGCCGGTGCCGGAGGTTGCCGCCTTTTGCACCAGCCACGACGGGAGGCGTATCGGGATGACGTCGAGCATCGACAGCGCGGCGAGGATCAGCAGGTTCGCCATCGCGAAGTACAGCCAGGGATTAGTGCTGATCCGCCCGAACATCGTACCGCTCAGTCCGGCAAACAGCCCAAGCCCGGCGTAGACGAGCGAGAGCCCGAGCACATAGGCAAGGCTCAGAAAAAGCGGCCGCCATTTCGAACGCGCCACGCCCGGCCCCGCCGGCTCGTTTCCGCCCACGAGCGCCGCCGTGATGGGGATCATGGGGTAGATGCACGGCGTGAGCGACGTGAGCACGCCCGCGAGAAACAGCAGCGGAAGCGCAGTCGCCGGAGAGCCGGACAGCTGTTCGGTGATGGTCGCGAAGTCCATAGATGGGAAAAGGTAGTGCCGAACCAATCCCCGAGTACGCGCAGAGGTTTCCCCCCTCGTCTTCTCGTCTTCCCGTCTTCCCGTCCTCTCTAACCTACCAGACCTCGCCCAGCACCCGCGCCCAGTTTCCTCCAATCACCTTCTCGATTCGCCGCGTCGTGTATCCCGCAGCAGCGAGCTTCTCGGCCACCAGCTCCATGCGGCGAGGGGAGTTGAATTCCGGCACGTAATTGAAGACCTGCGCGTCCTCGCCCGGCGCCGAGATGCCCGCTTTCCGCCGCGCTTCCACAAAGTCGGCGTGCATCTTCCGGAAGTCGGGGGAGAGATCGAGCGGGGTGATGGAATTGTCGCTGCCCACGCCCACGTGGTCCTCTCCGCACACGTTCACGCAGTGCGTCACGTGACGCACGAAATCGACGGCGGTGGGCTGACCCGACTCCCGCAGGAAGGGCATCATGAAGATGCCGACGACTCCGCCCCGGCTGGCGATCTTTTTCAGGATGTCGTCGGGCTTGTTGCGCGGATTGTTGGTGACGGCCGCGGCGCCGGAATGAGTGGCCGCGACCGGCTTGCGCGAGGCGTCGATAGCCTGCCGGGTGGTGTCCCAGCCCGTGTGACTCACGTCCACAAGAATTCCCAGGTCGTTCATGCGGCCAATGATGTCGCGGCCGTATGGCTTGAGCCCACCGTCTTTCGGCACGAGGCAGCCGTCACCCACCAGGTTCGGGCCGTTGTACGTGAGCTGGATGATGCGCACGCCGAGCCGGTGAAACATCTCAACGCGTTCGGGACGGTCCCACAGCGGCGTGGTGTCCTGGAAACCGTAGATGATGCCGACCTTCCGTTGCTCCTTGGCAAGGCGGAGATCTGCGACACTCCGGACGTTCGAGAAGACCTTCGGCGTGCGCCGGCATTCATGCTCGAGTGCCGCGATGTTGAACACGGTCTTCTCGAACGCCGTGCTCGCGTCACCCAGCGCGCTCACCGTGACGTTGACGGCGGTGATGCCGGACGCCCGCGCGTTCTCGATCATCTCGTCCGTGAGCGTTCGGTCGAGCCAGTCGGGAACGTTGAAGGGTCCTGGGGTCGCCAGCATGTCGATGACGACGGCGCGCTCATAGCCGGGCCAGCGCGTGGTGCTTCGTGCGGAACGCGGCGACGCCATCACCGGAAGCCCGGGAATCACGGCAGCCGCGGCGGCGAGCTTCGCGAAACTGCGCCGGGAAATTTGATCGTCGATCGGCATGATGATGTTGGAGGTATCGGGGAAGCGTCGGCGCAGCGGGGAGCCTAACGAATCACGGGTCCACTGTCGAGAATCCTCCGCACGCGCCGGGCCAACGCTTCCGGTGCGAAAGGTTTCTCCAGCAACTCCACTCCCTGGTCTGCCACGCCGCGCTGGAAGATCGCGTTCTCAGTGTAGCCCGAGACGAAGAGCGCCGGCGTGTCAGGACGCAGCTGTCGCAGCGCCTGCACGAGCTGCGGGCCGTTCATGCGCGGCAGCACCACGTCGGACACCACCATGGCGATGCTGTCCACGTGCTCCTTGAAGAGCGCCAGCGCCCCCTCCCCCGATCGCGCCTCGAGCACATGATAGCCGTGACGGCGTAGCGCCTCGGACGACACGCGCCGCACGCGCTCATCATCCTCCACCAGCAGGATCGTCTCCTGTCCTTCCAGTGTTCCCGTGTCGTTCGGGGGCGGCAGGTGCGACAGAACACCGGAGTGCTCGGCACGCGGAAGGTAGATCTTGAAGCTGCTGCCGTGACCGGGCTCGCTGTAGACCCAGATATGTCCGCCCGACTGCTTCACGATGCCGTAAGTGGTCGCGAGGCCCAGGCCGGTGCCGCGATCGCGCTCCTTGGTGGAGAAGAAGGGCTCGAAGATGCGGGCGAGGGTCTTTGCGTCCATGCCGACGCCGGTGTCGGAGATCGCGATCTGCACGTAAGCGCCCGCGACGGAGCCGTCGTGCGCTCGCGCATAGCCCGCATCGAGCATGACGTTGCTGCTCTCGATGGTCAGGCGCCCGCCATCGGGCATCGCGTCGCGGGCGTTGACCACCAGGTTCATGATCATCTGCTCGAACTGTCCCGGATCCACGACCACGAGCGCCGCCTCGGGCGCGAGAAAGGACTGCAGGTCGACGTCCTCGCCCAGCACGCGGCTCAGCATCAGCTGCAACGCCTTGATGAGGTCGTTGACGTTGACCAGCTGCGGGTGCAGCACCTGGCGCCGTGAGAAGGCGAGCAGCTGGCGCGTGAGCGCGGCGGCGCGGTCGGACGCCAGCAGGATCTGCGCAATGTCGTCCCGCGCGGGGCTGTCCTGCGCCTGCTCCTCGAGCGCGAAGGTGGCGAAGCCGCGGATGGCCGTCAGCAGGTTGTTGAAGTCGTGCGCCACACCCCCCGCCAGCCGCCCGATTGCCTCCATGCGCTGCGCAATGGCGAGCTGTTCCCCCACCTGGTGTTGCACGGTGACGTCGGCCAGGGAGCCCACTACCCGCGTGGGGCCGTCGTCGTCGTATGCGATCACCGCGCGGACGTCCACGTGCGCGTACACGCCGTCGCCGCGCTGGAAGCGGAGGCGCCGGGTGCAGAGTTCCTGTCGCTCGGCGAATGCCTGCGACAGGGCATGCACCGCGTCCTCGCGGTCATCAGGATGGATCCGCGAGTCGCGCCACTCCGTGGTGTGGGCGATGTCTTCCGGCGCATACTGAAACAACTCGGCGAACATCGGATTCCACTCGATCTCGTTCCGGGCCCGGTTCCACTCCCAGATCGCTTCCTTCGTGGCGCGCGAGACGAGGCGATGCCGTTCCTCTGAGAG
>JBDSVW010000266.1:0-7898 GCA_039927015.1 Gemmatimonadaceae bacterium
AGCGCGCCTCCCAGCACCTTCAACTCGAAGACGAGCACGCTCGGCGTGTCGCTGGGCGGCACGCACGCCACCACCATCGCCAGCACCGTGAGGAAGAGCCCCGCGATACCCGTGATGGTGTGCCGCACCCGGTGCGGCGCGCCGCGGTGCGCGGTGAAGCGGAGATACACCACGAACAGGTAGATGAACGGGATGAAGTAGATCAGGAGCATCGTGTCGAGCAGGATCAGGTACGCCCGCTCCACCGTGGTTCCCCTGCCCAGCACCGACAATCCCAGGAAGAGCGTGGCGAGACCCGCCTGCACGAGGATCGCGATGTGGGGTGTGCGGAATCGCGGGTGCACCTTCGCGAACGCAGGCGGGAAGTAGCGGTCGATGCCGATCACGAACGCCACGCGGGCGGGTCCGCTGAGCCACGCGCCCACGCTTCCCATGTTGCCGAGCACGTACATCAGCGCGCTCGCCGGGACGATCCACGCCAGATGGGCCCCCCAGTTGTCCATGCCGGCGGCGATGGATTGCAGGAAGCCCGAGACGACGTTCACTTCGCTCGCCGGCACCAGCCAGAGCACCGACGCGGTGCCTGCGAGGTAGACGCCAGCGATGAGCGGCGCGGCGATGAGCACCGCGCGCGGCAGGCTGCGCCTGGGCTCCTTGATCTCGTCGCTCATCGTGGCCGAAAGCTCCAGGCCGGCAAAGGCGAAGGCGATGGAGGCCCACAGGTTGAGCGCCGACAGGTCGCTGAGGTCGGGCACGAGCGACGCGGAGGTGATGGGATTGGCCGACGGTTGCGTGTACATGGCGTGCACGCCTAACGCTATGAGCACCAGGCCCGGCGTGTACGAGCAGATGGCGCCCACGTTCTGCAGCCACTTGCCGGACTGCACGCCGATGATGTTGAGCCCGGCCGCCAGCCACAACATCGTGAGCGTGGCCAGCAGCACGTACGTCCAGTCCCCCTCCAGCCCCGTTCCCCCGCGACCGATGGCGTAGGTGAACATCACCGCCGTGGAGATGAGCAGGTTGGGCGGGTAGAGAACGTTGTTGATCCAGTAGCACCACCCGCACAGGAACCCGTGCGTCTCACCGTATCCGCGCTTGGTCCAGGCGTACACGCCCCCCTCGTCGGGATAGCGCAGGGAGAGTTCACTTACCGCCAGGCCCTGCGGCACGAAGAAAAGGAGCCCGGCGAGAAACCAGAGCACGAGCGCGCTGGGGCCGGCCGCCGCCGACGTCGCCATCCATCGCAGCGACATGACCGCCACGATGTTGAGCAACACGAGGTCACGCACGCCGAGCGAGCGGCGGAGCTGCGCGATCGGCTGTGGCTCAAGCGCCGATGCGCCGGAGACGTCAGCCGCTGACATACGTCCGTCCACTACCGCACACTGCACGATGTCGGTGGTTCACAGGTAGCGATGATCGGGGTCGAGCTGGTGCCGCAGCAGCTGCAATTCCGCTGCTGTGGGCGGTAACACGGTGTCCCAGGACTCACGCACGCGCAAATCCCACCCCACGGCCGCTCGCACCCCGTCGGCAGTCGCGCCCGGATACAGTGCCGCCAGCTCCAGCTCTCCGCTCTCGCCGTTGGCCTCGAGAATGCCCATGTCCGTGATCACGCGCGTGGGTCCCGCGCCAGGAATGCCGAGCTCGCGTCGCGTGCCGCCCCGCGCGCGATGTCCCGGTGAAGTGATGAAGTCCACGCGCTCGGGAAAGGCTCGCGGGCTGAGCCGCGCCACGATCATCGTGCGCCGTGCATGAATCGCGATCTCGGCGGCGCCCCCGCTGCCCGGGAGGCGAATGGCGGGCGCTGCATAATCGCCAATAACTGTGGTGTTGATGTTGCCCAACCGGTCCACCTGCGCGCCGCCCAGGAATCCCACCTCGATGCGGCCGTTCTGCAGGAAGAACTGGAAGACATCGGCCATGCCGCACACCATCAGCGAGCCCGTCACGAGAGCGGGATCTCCGATCGACACCGGCAGCCGCTTCGGCTGCGCCCCCACCGCCCCCGACTCGTAGATGAGCACCAACCCCGGCGCATGCGTAGCAAGCGCAAGATTGCAGGCAAGATTCGGCAACCCGATCCCCACGAAGACAACTTCCCCGTCCCGCAACTCACGAGAAGCCGCCACCGCCATCATCTCCCCCGCCGAATACCCCTCGTCCTCTCGTCCTCTCGTCTTCTCGTCTTCTCCCCCCCCGTCTTCTCGTCCCCTATCCATAGCTCACCTCCCCGCTCCACGCCGGCTTCACTGCAAGCCGACCACGCAGGTCGGGCTGCCGGCGCAGGTACTCCGCCCGGTCCGCCACACCGTGCACCCACTCGTCGAGATACGCCTGCAAGCGCGCCGCGCTGCGCGACGTCGCTTCCCACGCCACGTAGAAGTCATTGTCGCGGTCGTAGTAGCCCTGCGCGTACGAGGGGTGCGCGCCGAACGGTTCCACCACTACCGCCTGCACAATCATGCCCGGAATGATCGTGCGATTGGGATCGGCGCGAATGACGGCGGCGTCCACCAGCTCCTCCACCACGACAATCACCCGCCGGGCGGCGAAGGCCGCTTCCTTCTGCACGCCTAACAAGCCCCACACCTGCGTGTTGCCGTCGGCGTCCGCGCGCTGCGCGTGCACGATGGTCACGTCCGGATAGAGCGCGGGTACCGTGGCCAGCGTGTCGCCCGTGTACGGGCACGTCACCGAGCGGATGCGCGGGTTGGCCGTCGGCAGGTCCGTGCCCTGGTAGTCCCGCAGCGGCCAGAATGGGAGCCCGGCCGCGCCGGCACTGAAGCGTGCGACCATGCCGAAGTGCGAGTACTCCTCGATCTCGAGGGCGGGAGGCCGCGATTCCACCGCGCGGCGGAAGGCGTGTAGCGAACCCGCCCCGGGATTCCCCGCCCACGAGAAGACCAGCTTCGAGGCGCAGCCGGCCGCGATCATCTGGTCGTAGATCACGTCCGGCGTCAGGCGGCACAGCGTGAGGTCGCGGCGTTTCTGCCGAATGATCTCGTGCGCGGCCGCAAAGCAGATGAGGTGGGTGAAGCCCTCCACCACCACGACGTCGCCATCATGCACGTGCTCGGCAATCGCCTGGCGCATGGAGACGACCTTGCTCACGCGCGCAACGCCTCCACAATGCATTCGTCCAGCATCACGAGGCCGCGATCGATGTCCACGGTGTCGATGATGAGCGGCGGCGCCAGCCGCAACGCGCTCTTGCCGGCGCCCAGCAGCAGCAGGCCGCGGTTGAATGCCGTTTCCACGATGTGATGCACGAGGTCGGCCGCCGGCTCGCGCGTGTCGCGATCCGTCACGAACTCAAGGCCGACCATCAAGCCCACGCCCCGCACGTCGCCGATGCAGGAATGCTTCTTCATCAAGGCGCGTGCACCAGCCAGCAGCCGCTCCCCCTGCACCGTCGCGTTGGCCATCGCGCCCGACTCCACCACGTCGAGCGTGGCCAGCGCGGCGGCACAGCAGACCGGGTTTCCCCCGAACGTCGAGCCGTGCGCGCCATTCTGCCACTTGTCCACCGTCTCGCGCACGATCATCGCCCCGATCGGCATGCCGGAGCCCAGACCTTTCGCGGTGAGCAGGATGTCCGGCTCCACCCCTTCATGCTCGCACGCGAACATCTTGCCCGTGCGACCGATCCCGCTCTGCACCTCGTCGAACACCAGCAAAATGCCGTGCTTGTCGCACAGCGTGCGCAGGCCCGAAAGGAAGCCCGCCGGGGGAACGATGTAGCCGCCTTCCCCCTGGATGGGCTCCACGAAGATCGCCGCCACGTCGCGCGGATCGAGATGTCGCGAGAACAGGTCGTGCTCGATGGACGTGACGCAGCCCAGCGTGCATGCCGGCTTGTCCGCGCAGTGGCGGCAGCGGTAGCGATACGCGTAGTCCACGTGATGCACGTCGGGCAGCAGCGGGCCGAAGCCCGCGTGCTGGCGCGCCTTGCTGGAGGTGAGCGACACGGCACCCGTGCTACGGCCGTGAAACGCACCCTTGAAGGCGACCATCGCCGTCCGACGTGTGGCAAAGCGCGCCAGCTTGATCGCCCCCTCGGTGGCCTCGGTGCCGGAGTTCGTGAGGAAGACGCGCTTCTTCGTGGGGCCCGGCGCAATGCGGGCGAGCCGCTCGCACAGCGCCGCCATGCCGTCGTAGTAGAAGTCGGAGCCGCAGATGTGCAGGAACTTCGCTGCTGCTTCCTGCACGGCCTTCACGACCAGCGGATGGCCGTAGCCCGTGGACGCCACGGCGATGCCCGCCATGAAATCCAGGAACCGGTTCCCATCCACGTCCTCCACCATCACGCCCTCGCCGCGCGCGATGGCGAGCGGATACTCCTTGATGTAGCAGTGCGAGGTCCACTCCGCGTCGCGATCGACGATGGCCTTCGCCTTGGGGCCCGGCGGGGGAACGACGATGCGTGGATAGTCGCGGTCGGTCATCGGTCTATGTACCGGCTGTGGGATGGGACATCACCTGCTCCAACGCCATCGCGAAGCGCTCCACAATGGCGTCAATCTCCGGCTCCGTGACGATGAAGGGCGGCGCCAGCATGGCGAGGTCGCCGTTGACACCGTCCGCATGCCCCACGTTCGGCCACACGATGAGCCCGGCGTCCTGCGCGGCCCGCGTAAATCGCTCCGCGAAGCGTTGTTCGCGGGGAAAGGGCGCGCGCGACTCACGATCGCGCACGAACTCGACGCCCGCCAGCAGCCCGCGCCCCCGCACATCACCCACGCCGGGCAGTGCGCGCAGCGTCTCCAGCCGCGCATGGAACACCGCCCCCATGCGCGCGCAGCGCTGCACCAGGCCATGCCGGTCCATGTAGTCCATCGTGGCCACGGCAGCGGCGCAGGTGACAGCGTGGTGCGAGAACGTCTGGGCGTGCATCAGGCTCCCGCTGCCCCGCGCAATCACGTCGACAATCTCGTCGCGTGCCATCACCGCGCTCACCGGCGCGTAGCCGCCCGCGATGCCCTTGCCTAACGTCAAGATGTCGGGCGTGACCTTCGATGCCTCGATGGCCGTCCACGTGCCCGTGCGCCCCGCGCCACATAGCACCTCGTCGGCGATCATCAGGATCCCGTGTCGGTCGCAGATCTCGCGCACCGTCCGCAGGTAGTCGTCATGCGGCACGCTGGCGCCCGTGGAGCTGCCCCCCACCGGCTCGAACAGGAACGCCGCCACCCGCCCGCTCCCTTCATCGGCGACGGCCAGCTCCAGCGCCTCGCCGCTGCAGTCCACGCATCCCGGGTCGTTGCGGCAGGCGCAGCGATAGGCATAGGGCGCCGGCACGTGCCTAACGTCGATCATCCACTCCGGCCACAGCCGCCGGTAGTGCGGCCGCGCCGACGCGGAGAGCGCGAGCATCGTGTTGCCGTGATAGCCGGGAGTAAGCGCCACCACCCGGTGCTTGCCGGGCTGCCCGCGTTCCACCCAGTACTGTCGTGCCAGCTTGAGCGCGGCCTCCACGGCCTCTGACCCGCTGCCCAGCAGGTACGCCTTGCCGAAGGCGGGCGCATGATCCACGAGCCGGCGTGCCAGCGCCTCCGACCCCTCGTTAGTGAAAGCGGTGCCGTTGACATAGGCCACCCGGCCGGCCTGCTCAGCCATTGCCTCGCCAATCTCGCGCACCCCGTGCCCGATGCTGGCCACGAACGCGCCCCCCACGGCATCCAGGTAGCGCTTGCCGCTGTCGTCCTCCAGCCAGCACCCGTCGCCGCGCACCACGAGCGGCAAGTCGCGCGTCAGCGAGCGATAGAACACGGGTGACTCGGGGTAACGCCGGGGAGAGTGCGGCACGCGCGCGAATGTGGCCGCGCGAGGCGCCCAACGCCAGTGCCCGCACTCGCGGGAACCGTGACGTCGCCCCTACCATTGAACAGGCGAGACGAGCGCCGTCCCGCCCACCCTACCCCACCGAGGAGTCAACCGCCATGCATGCTTCCCCCTCGCGTCTCTTGCGCCTTCGCACCGCCCTCGCCTCGGCGTCGTTAGGCGTCGCGCTCGTCGGCTGCGATGGCGGGAGGACGCCCCCGGCCGACAGTAGCGCGGCGACACCAGACGTGGCCGCCGCCCCCCTCCCCGCCCCCATCGAGGGGCTCAAGGTGCCCGAGAGCGTCCGCTACGACCCGGCCCTCGACGCCTACTTCATCAGTAACATCGACGGGGTGCCATCGAAGAAGGACAACAACGGCTACATCGTACGCGTCGATGCCGCCAATCCCGCGGTGCAGATCGTGCTGGTGCGCGGCGGGGAGCGCGGCACCACGCTGCATGCGCCCAAGGGCATGGTGATCATCGGTGATACGATCTGGGTGGCGGATATCGATGCGGTGCGCGCCTTCGACAAGAACACCGGAACGCTCGTGAGCGTGGTCGAGATGAGCGGCATGGGCGCCACCTTCCTCAACGACGTGGCCGTGGGCGGCGACGGTGCCATCTATATCACGGATACCGGAGTCCGCTTCAGCGACACGGGCGAGATGTCACACCCGGGCAAGGATCGCATCTTCGTCATCCGCGGCCGGTCGGCGAGCGTGGCCTTCGCCAGCGATTCGCTGCTCACGAATCCCAACGGCATCGCGTGGGACGCTGCGAACGATCGCTTCCTGCTCGCACCCTTCGGCAGCCCCAACCTCTCGGCGTGGAAGCCGGGGGACAAGAGCGTGACAACGATCGCCACGGGCCCCGGGGGATTCGACGGACTGGAAGTGCTGGCCGACGGCCGCGCACTGGTCACCAGCTGGGCCGACTCGTCGATCAATATCCTCGATGGAGACAAGCTCGTGCGCCTTGCAGGCGGACTGGAAGCGCCGGCCGACATCGGGGTCGACACCAAGCGCTCCCTCGTCGCCGTGCCACTCTTCAACCAGGGCAAGGTGCAGTACCTCGCGATCCCACCGAAGTAGATCGCGAGGCCTGCCTGCTCAGCGCAGCTTGTGCAGGTAGATCATGGTGGGCGCGCGGAGCGCGAGACTGCTGATGCCCCATGCCTCGGTCCTCACCGTAACCGTCGGATACCCCGAGCCGGCGGGAGCAACCGCACGTAGCGCGTAGTACCCGCCTTGCAGGTTCCTGAATTCGAAACGCCCGTCCCGCGTGGTCGTGACAGTCGCCACGCTGTCGAGTCGCGCCGCGGTCGCGTATCGGAACGCAGTCACCGCCACGCCCGCCATCGGCCCGAACGTGGCCGGTTTCGTGGTGGAGTCGACGCCGATCACCATGCCGACGATGAAGGCATCACGCACGGTGGTGTCGGGCCGCGTACCCCCCGTATCGAGTCTCGTCGACGTATCTGGCCGCGTCGAAGTATCTGGCCGCGTCGAAGTATCGGGCCGCGTGGACGTATCAGGACGCGTAGACGTGTCAGGACGCGTGGACGGGTCGGGCTTCACTCCGCTGTCCGGCGTGGTCCGCCCGGTATCCGGCTTCGGCTTGTTGGTCGAATCCTTTCGCGCCGTCGAATCGGACGCTCCGGACTGCTTGTTGATCGATGCGTCGCCCGGCGTGCCCACCATGTCGCCACAGGCGACCACGAACGTCATCGCCGCGACGCCCACGAGCACACCGATCGAGCTTCCACGCCTCTTCAGGTTCCCCTCCCGACGCCTGCGCGCCTCTGGCTACCACGTTCATCATGATCCGTCGCGTCGAGTGGGGGTTCGCGCACGAGGCTCGTGCAGAAGGAACAATGCATCCCGGCGTACGGTCGCACGTGGCCGATTGGTCTCGTCCGGTCCCCCGAGCGTAAGGGTACGCGGCGCTCCCGCGGTATTGTCCGGATATGCGCACGCCTCGTTCCGCTCCGCGGTCGCGCGTCCTGGTGACGAATTCCGTCCTCCCGTTGTTCTCTACGGGTGGGATGCCGGAATCAGAGCTCGTCGCGC
>JBDSVW010000267.1:0-14031 GCA_039927015.1 Gemmatimonadaceae bacterium
CAGCATCGCGGGGTCCACGCTCTCGGGCACGCCCACGGCGCCCAGTTCTCCGCGTCCGAAGCGGCCGCACGTGAGCAGGTTGCCGTCCTCGCCCGACACCCCCACGGCGGGTACGCCGGCCTGCTGGAACTGGCCCACGAGCCGCTTGTTGATCGTGCCCGAAAGCACCATGCGGACCACGACGAGGTCGGCGGTGGTGGTGACGCGCCGTCCGTTGAGAAAGGTCGGCTCGGCGGCCATCAGGCGTTGCATCTGCGAGACCTCGTCGCCGCCGCCGTGCACGATGCAGACCCGATCGCCCGCGGCGTGCACCGCGGCCACCGCACGTGCAAGGGCGGGGTCGCCCTGTGCGCGACCCCCGATCTTGATGACGCGAATCACAGGGGCAGCCCCATGGCTTCGGGCAGCCCTAACGAGATGTTGGCGTTCTGCAGGGCCTGGCCCGCCGCTCCCTTCATGAGGTTGTCGATGGCCGACATGACGATGAGCGTGGGCACCCGCATGCCCTGCGCCCGCCGGACGGAGATGCGCACGGCGTTGCGGTGCACCACGTCGCGCAACGCTGGCAGGCGCTCGCTGATCTCGACGTAGCGCTCGCCCGCGAAGTGCTCGCGCCACAGCGAGAGGGAATCAGGCACTTCTTCCGACAGCTGCACCGTAACCGTCGCAAGGATGCCGCGGGCCACGGGCAGGAGGTGCGGTGTGAAGAGCAGGTCGACGTCAGCATGGTATCCCGCGACGAGCGCGCGCATCTCAGGAAGGTGGCGGTGCTCGTTGCCCACGGCGTAGGCCCGGTAGTTCTCTGTCACCTCTCCAAAGAGCAGCTCGGGCGTCGGCGCATTTCCCGCGCCGGTCACCCCGCTCGCCGCGTCGAGCACGATGGTCGAGCCGGCCTTGATAAGGTTGCGGGACAGCAGCGGCAGGAGCGACAGCAGGATCGCGGTGGGATAACAGCCCGGGTTCGCGATCACCTGCGCGCCGCGCAGCTGCTCCCGGTTCACCTCCGTGAGACCGTACGGCACCGACTCGGTGGTATGTCCCGGACGCAGGTCGCTGGACAGGTCGATGGCCCGCAAGCCCGCATCGCGCGAAATCGCGACCCACGCCGCCGACGCGCCGTGCGGCAAGGCGCTGAATACCAGCTCCGCCTCCTTCAAGGGCGCGTCGTCCGTGGCCACAAAGGTGACCTCCCGGCCGCCTAACCAGGCCGTGTCGCCACGCTGGGCATTCGCCGTGGCATATACCAACTGCAGACGCGGGTGCGCATTGATAAGCGCGCACAGCTCGCGTCCCGCGTACCCACTCGCTCCGAAGACTCCGACAGGAATTGTATGCACGCTTAATGCATATAGATTCAGAAGTCAGATGTCAACGGCCGACCAGAGGGCGCGTCCTCACGCGCCTCCCTCCCTAGTCACATGAGGCCGCGGGCTGTATCCTCTCGGCGCCTGCCTACCCCCGGAGAAAGAGGCTGTGAACAAACGCGATCGTCACGCCGCCATTCGAGAGCTTGTGGCCGCACAGCCCGTGGGTAGCCAGGAAGAGCTACGCCAGTTGCTCAAGGACCGGGGGTGGGACGTGACCCAGTCCACGCTCTCCCGCGACCTGCGCGAGATGCGCCTGGCTCGCATTCCCACCACCGATGGCCCGCGCTACGCTTCTCCGGAGTCCATGTCGGGCGAAGATGAGCGGACGCTCGTTGAGGATGTGCTGCCGCAGTTCTTCGACGCTCTCGACGGTGTGGGAGAACTGCTGGTGGTGAAGACGATCTACGGCGGGGCTCAGCCGGTGGCAGAAGCAATCGACTCGGCGGGCTGGACCGAAGTCGTCGGCACAATCGGGGGCGAAAATACCGTCCTCGTGATCTGCCGCTCCGCCGAAGCGCGAGAGAAACTCGGACGCCGCATAGACAAGCTCGTCAACCGGGGAGAGTAAGCGCCGAGCAGGGCCGCACGCGCGACCCGATGCCCCCGGCAAGGGGTCGGCCGGCCGGATTGACTCCAGATCGTAATCTGGTAGATTATGCATAATTACTGGGACTTTATCCTGTGCTCGGAGCATAGTCATGCAGACCATTGCCCTCGCCTACTCTGGCGGGCTTGATACCTCCATCATCGTTCCCTGGCTGCGCGAGCACTATGACGCGCGCGTCATTTGTGTGGCCGCCGATATCGGTCAGGGCGAAGAGGAGCTGCGCGGTGTGCGCGAGAAGGCGCTGGCCTCGGGCGCCGAGGAGTGCTACGTCGAGGACATGCGCCGCGAGTACGTGGAGGAGTTCATCTTCCCCACGCTGCGCGCCGGTGCGGTCTACAATCGCAAGTACCTGCTCGGCACGTCGACGGCTCGCCCCATCATCGCCAAGCGGCAGGTGGACGTCGCCCGGATGGTGGGCGCCGACGCGCTGGCACACGGATGCACGGGCAAGGGGAACGATCAGGTGCGCTTCGAGCTCACCTACATGACCTTTGCGCCCGACCTCAAGGTCATCGCGCCATGGCGGGAAGCCGCGTGGACCATTCGCTCGCGCGAAGACGCCCTCGAGTACGCGGCGGCACGCAACATTCCCGTGACGGCGACGACGAAGAAGATCTACTCGCGCGACCGTAATATCTGGCACATCTCCCACGAGGGCGGCGTGCTGGAAGATCCGAACGAGGCGCCGCCGAAGGATCTGTTCATCATGACCACCGATCCGGAAGACGCGCCCGACACGCCCGAGCTGGTGACGATCGGATTCGCGCACGGAACCCCGGTGAGCGTGAACGGACAGGTACTCGACCCAGTGCAGTTGCTCACGCAGCTCAATGAGATCGCCGGACGGCACGGAGTCGGCCGCGCCGACATCGTCGAGGACCGCCTCATCGGCATGAAGTCGCGTGGCGTGTACGAGACGCCGGGTGGCACGCTGCTGTACACCGCGCTCAGCGAGCTGGAGATGCTCGTGCTCGACCGGCGCACGCTCGCCGCCAAGGATGCCGTCTCGCCGCGTTATGCAGATCTCGTGTACGAGGGACGCTGGTGGACCACGGAGCGGGAGGCGTACGACGCACTGGTGAACGTCATCGTCGAGCGCGTGACGGGCACGGTGACCCTCCGGCTCTACAAGGGCAACGTCATCATCGCCGGCCGCGAATCCGAGCAGGCGCTGTACGACCAGCGTTTCGTCACCTTCGGCGAGGACGAGGGCGTGTATCAGCAGGCCGATGCCGCAGGTTTCATCCGGCTTTACGGACTGCCCATGCGAGTGCGCGCGCTCAAGGACCGCGAGCTCGCGAACCTGCAGGCAAAGAATGAAGGAGAGGCGGAGACGTCGCTCGCGTACGCGTAGCGCCCCTCCAATTCGTGACCCAGACTCCTCCTGACTCCGCAGCCGTGCCCGCCCCCAAGGCGGCGCACCGCCTGTGGGGAGGGCGATTCAACTCCAAGTCGAGCGCCATCATGGACGCGGTCAATCGCTCCATCGGCATCGATTACCGCCTCTGGCCTTTCGACATCCGGCTGTCGAAGGCGTGGGCCGTCGCCCTCTGGAGCGCCGGCGTGCTCACGCTGGACGAAAGCCGGGCACTGGAGCGCGGACTGGACGCCGTTGGCGTGCGGCTGGCGGCGGGCGAGGTGCCGGTGGATACGGACGAAGACATTCACACCATGATCGACCGCATCCTGCATGAGGAAGCGGGCGACGTGGCGTCCAAGCTCCATACCGGGCGGTCGCGTAACGACCAGGTGGCCACCGCCACGCGCATGTGGACGATCGACGCCTGCACCCGGCTCGATGCCGCCGTGCGCGAGCTGCAGCAGGTGCTGCTCACGCAGGCTGAGACGTTGCAGGACGCCATGCTGCCGGCGTACACGCACATGCAGCGCGCCCTTCCGGTGTCGGGGGCGCACTGGCTGCTCTCGCATTTCTGGCCGCTGGAGCGCGACCGGCAGCGGCTGGCGGTTGCGGCGCGCAACACCAGCTCCCTTCCATTGGGCTCGGGGGCGGTCGCGGGATGTGCCTTCCCCATCTCGCGTCTCCTGCTCCAGGGTGCGCTCGGCTTCGCCTCGCTCTCGCGCAACTCGATCGACGCGGTGGCCGACCGCGACTTCGTGGCCGAGGTGATCTTCGCGATCTCGCTCATCGGCACGCACCTGTCGCGGTTGTCGGAGGATCTCATCCTCTACGGCTCCAGCGAGTTCGGCTTCGTGCAGTTCGGTGAGGACTACACGACCGGGTCGAGCATGATGCCGCAGAAGCGGAACCCGGACGCGCTGGAGATCGCGCGGGGCTCCGCGGCTCGCCTGACGGGCGACCTCGTGTCGCTGCTCGGAACGCTCAAGGGTCTGCCGAGCGGCTACAACAAGGACCTGCAGGATGACAAGCGCCCCTTGTTCGACGCGGTGGACACCATGCACTTGGTGCTGCCGGCGGTCGCCGGGGCGGTGGGCGAGCTCACGTTCGACACCCGCCGGATGCAACAGTCCGTGTCGAGCGTCATGATGGCCACCGACCTCGCCGACTACCTGGTGCGGAAGAACATTTCATTCCGCGAGGCGCACAAGGCGGTCGGCACGCTGGTGCGACAGTGCGAGGCGTCAGGCGTGGAGTTGCACGAATTGCCGTTGTCCGCGTTCGCCGCCGTACACGCCGCATTCGGGGACGACGTGTACGATGCGCTGTCGGCGGCGCGGTCCATCGAGCGTCGTGAGGTGGAAGGAGGGACCGGCCCCCTCGCCGTGGTCGCCCAGATCGACGCGGCACGGGCGTGTCTGGCTCCCTCCGCGGAAGGCCGCGGCAACGAGCTCGCACTCCTGGTCGGCTAGGCACCCGCCAAGCTGGTAAGCACAGAGGGCACCTCTCGCGAGGTGCCCTCTGTGGCTTTCGCCCTTCCGTATAGGCGAATTGGTCCTAGCTGAGCTTCGTGACTCCCTCGGCAGCGGGTCCCTTCGCTCCATCCGTGAGTTCGAATTCGACCGCGTCGCCTTCGGCGAGAGATTTGAAGCCGGACCCCTGAATCGCGCTGTAATGCACGAAACAGTCCTTGCTTCCGTTATCGGGAGTAATGAACCCGAAGCCCTTCGCGTCGTTGAACCACTTCACCTTTCCGGTCGTACGCATGCTGCACTCCTGAGGTATGCTTGGCCGGGATGCGCAACGCGCGTGACCCAGACAAAAGCCATCCAGCGGACTAACCGCTCGACAGGGATCGTCCTTCCGCAGTGGAACGACGACGCACCCTGGATTTCAGGGTGCGTTCGAGCGCCGAGAATATAGGGTCGGAAGGCTAGCTGAACAATGCCGGGTTCTTGCCGATGTCAGGTCGGGGATGCCCCGGTGTCTGGGCGCACCTTGGGCGCCCCGGGGGGCGGGACCGGAATATCGGCTGGGGGCGCCAGTCCGGGCTGAAGCGGAAAATCAGACGGTTGCCTCACCTTTCGCACGCCCGAGATGAAATACTCCGTGTCGCCGAAACACGACAGCGGGATCCCCGGATGCTGCTCGAACTGCAGCGCTACCTGGTGCCCCTCCGACTGCTGGATGGCGTGGGCGAGCGAATCACTCCGTATCGTGAACTCGAAGAGGATGGGAGCGCTGCCCGGGATGTTGGAGATCTGGAGCTCGCCCTCCCACGTCTTGCACAGCCATCCCTTCTTGGAAAGCTTCTGCACGTAGCCCACCCGGTCGCCGCTGGAGTACGTGAACGCCAGTGCCGCGTACGACCGAATGAGCTGGATGGACGTGGGAATGCCGACGATCGCGAGCAGCAAGAGTTTGCCCCAGTGGCGCCGTATGAAGCCCTTGCGGGGCGGCGGCGGCGACTGCTGGGCGACGTCGCTCGTGTTGTAGCCGCGGTCGGGAATCTCGCGATCGGAAGCCATGTTCCCGGTCTGGAAGGTGGAAAGAGCAGATGGGCGCCGGCCTCGATAACTTACCACTTCCCCGAACGGAAAATGCAGTGACGTTTCTGGTGCGCAGGCAAACGGTGGTTGCTCCCGTGGGCGGAGTGCTGGTCGGTGCTCCCCATCCCGTGGTGGTTCAGTCCATGACCAACACCGACACCGCGGACCCGGCCGCAACGGCGGAACAGGTTGCGGCGCTTACGCGCGCGGGTTCACAGCTCGTGCGCGTGACGGTAAACAACGACGAGGCCGCGCACGCCTTGCCCGAGATCGTGCAGCGTCTGTCGGACATGGGCGTGTCGGTCCCCATCGTGGGCGACTTTCACTACAACGGGCACCTCCTGCTCACGCGGCACCCCGACTGCGCACGAGCCCTCGCCAAGTACCGGATCAACCCGGGCAACGTGGGAAGTAAGCGGCGCGACGAGAACTTTCGCGCCATCGTACAGGTGGCGGTGGAGAACGCCAAGCCGGTCCGGATCGGGGTCAACTGGGGGTCGCTGGACCAGGACCTGCTCACCGAGATGATGGATGCGAACGCGCGGCTGGCGGCGCCGCGCGATGCGCGCGACGTCTACATCGATGCGATGATCGAGAGCGCCCTCCGGTCGGCCGTGCTGGCCGAGGAGACAGGGCTCCGGCACGACCAGATCATCATCTCCGCCAAGGTGTCACAGGTGCAGGACCTCGTGGAGACGTACCGTCGCCTCGCGGCTCGGTGCGACTACCCGTTGCACCTAGGCCTCACGGAAGCGGGACTGGGCAGCAAGGGCATCATCGCCAGCACCGCGGGCCTTTCCATCCTGCTGTCCGAGGGCATCGGCGACACCATCCGCGTGTCCCTGACGCCCAAGCCGAATGGGGATCGCACGGAAGAGGTGCAGGTCGCCCAGCAGATCCTCCAATCGTTAGGCCTGCGCTCGTTCACTCCGCAGGTCACGGCCTGTCCGGGGTGTGGGCGCACGACGTCCACGTTCTTCCAGCATATGGCCGAGGACATCCAGGCCTACCTGCGCGAGCAGATGCCCGTGTGGTGCGTGGAGCGGCCCGGCGTGGAGGAGATGAAGGTGGCCGTGATGGGATGTGTGGTGAACGGCCCCGGCGAGTCGAAGCATGCCAACATCGGCATCTCGCTCCCGGGCACGTTCGAGGAACCCAAGGCGCCGGTATACATGGACGGCAAGCTGCTCACGACGCTCAAGGGCGACAACATCGTGCCCGAGTTCCTCGTCATCCTCGAGGACTACGTCGCCCGGCGCTACGCCGCGGCCGACGCACCCGCAGGCGCGTAGCGTCTACTGCCGTCCCAGGACGTCCAGCTCGGCGACGATCGCTGCCAGTTCATCCAGAATGGGCGCGTCGAAGCCCACGTCGCGCAGGCGGTCGGCCACGCGGGCATACCACCGCACCGTGTCGCGACCGCCGGTGGCCCGGCTCCAGACGGTCTCCGGTTCCACGGTGCGCCGCAGGTCGGAGAGGATCGTGGCCGCGTTATGCAGCTTGTCGGCGGCACAGACCCATCGCGCGTCCTCACCGGCGTCCTGAAGCCGGCGGAGGAAATCGGCGCGCTGCTCCTCCGCGTCGAGTTCGACGCCCTCGTCGTCGAATTTTCGCGGCGTCACCGAGAGCGCTGTCTGCAACACGCCCGACCCGAACTTCTCGACGATGCGCGGCTCGAGCATTTCCCGCGTGTAGCCATCCCGCGCGAAGTCCTCGATTACATCATACAGGATTCCTGCGACGACCGTGTCTTCTTCCCGGCCGTAGCGCGTGAGGATGAGCGCGACGTTGGCAGGCTGCGTGAGGTAGGGTGCACTGAGCCCTTTCCGCACCTGCTGGTCGTGGTGCTTCGCCGCGAAGGCGAGCGCGTGGTTTATGGGATCGGAATAACCAGAAATCGGCATGCAGGGGGCGACCGGGAAGGACGGAGAGTGCCTCGGCGCGGGGGCGGAAACTTAGCCGGGTGCGTGAAAAGGCGCGAGCTTGCAGACTGGCCGGAGGTCCGCCGGCGTCACGCCGCCCGCGAGCGATCCGACCCTGGCGCATCCTTGCCTGACGCGATCGCCTTCACGTCGGGCAGCGGCCCCTGCCACAAGACCACGCCGCGAACGTTGGCGCCGACGTCGTGCAGCGAGGCCACCGTGCGACGCAGGCGGGCCGCCCGCGTGCGCGTGAGTGTTGCACAGACAATCACGTCATCTCCTGCACGCATTCGTTTGGCTCCCGCCGTCGTCGTCACGACGATGGTGGCGTCGTGCCGGCGCGCCGCGCGCTGGATTTCCTCGCGCAACGCTTGCGACTCAGACGGGCCCAGTGCCGCGGCGCGCCCGCCACTCGGCAGCACATCCAGCGTGCGGCCCCGCCCTACCGTCACCGAGATGAGCGACTCGGACCAACGTCGCCGGTTGGCCAGCACCGCCGCCAGGCCGGGCGAACGCGGAAGTCCCAGCACGGCGCGCACCGGTTCCGACACGAAATCGGCGTCCACCAGCAGGGTAATTCTGGCATCGTTGGCGAGCACCGCCGCAAGGTTGGCCGCGACCGTCGCCGCCACGAACATGTCGTCACCGGTAACCGTGATTACCCCGTCGCGCGGCCACTGCGAGGTGAGGTGCCACGCCATGATGCGATGCGCGTCATATGTCGGGTCCAGCAGCGAGGGCAGCAGGCGATCCGCCGCGCGACGCTGGCGTTCCTCGGGCACGCGACGAAGACCGACGACCGACAACACCCGCAGCGTCGTGAGCCGCTCTGCCTCCCCGGCGTCGGCCACCCGGGGGCTCCGCATTTCCTCCAGCATTGCGAGCGCGAAGGCCAGCGCAGCCGCAATGATGGCGGCGCTGATCATCAGGAGGGGAAGCGGTGCCAGCTGCGTGCGCGACCGCTCCAGCGCCTCCACCGAATCGGCAACGACGTTGGCGGCGCGTGCGTTCAGCACCGCGCGCTGCGCAGCCGATGCCTGCTCCACGCTGCGCCGCAGCGCCTCGACGGCGGTCATGGTGTCGGGCAGGGGAACCGACGCCGAATCGGCAGCGGTCAGTGCCGGCGGCGTCTGCAACGAGAGAATCTCACCGTTCAATGCACCCAGCCGGAGTTCGGCGCGTGACTGGAGGGCACGTCCCAACGCATTCGCCTGCGTGGTGAGGGCCACATACACCGGATCCACGGTGGCGCCGCCCCCCAACGCATCGCGCTCGCGCTCGACGTCGGTCAGGGAATCGACGAGTGCCCGCACCACGCGGTCGTCGCGCAACGCCGGCGAACTGCCTAACGCTCGAAAGGACTCGGTGAGCGGCGCATTGGTGGCGCGCTGCACCAGCGCGCCCAGCGCACCGGCCACGCGCGACAGCGAGTCACGCCGTTCGATCTGTCCCGCCGAGATGCCCTTCGGCAGCAGCGCGCTCAGCAGGGCTTCCCGTTCCCTTCGAACGTGAACGAGAGCGGAGTCGGCCACCGCGGCACGCGCCAGGGCTGCTCGTTCGAGCGACAGCAGGTGCGTGGTGTCGCGCCACTCCAGGAGCCCTGGACGGAATCGCTTGAGCACGCCCTGGGCGCCTGCAGGCAGCAGCAGGTAGGCGAACAGCACGACGATCCACGCCACGAGGCCTCCCACCAACAGGCGGCCGGGACGCCGGATCACGTTCGACGCGCGCGCGCCGAACCATGCCGCCCGCGGAGTGGCGCGGTAGCGGCGGACGGTCTGGGTGACGCGTGCGTGGGTATCGGTGGAGTGTGGCATGAACGTCGTCGGAAGGACCACTGGGACCGGAGGAAGTTTCGCCCCGCGTCTGGCGGGTGGCAAATAAAACGCGGGGGCGCGATGACGCGCCCCCGCGAGTACCAACCGGTTGTGCCGGTCGGTAGATGCTACTGAATCTCGAGCTCGCCCTTCATGCCCATCGCGATGTGCGGCGTGCAGATGAACGGGTACTTGCCGGCCTTCAGGTTGCCGAGCGACAGCGTCCACGTCTCGTTGGCCGTCATCAGCATGGGCGAGCTACCTTCGGTGGAGTTAGGCATGTTCGCCATCAGCTGGTCCTTGCTGTCGGCCGAGATGGTGGCCGGGTCGAACGACACGTTGTGCGGGCCGCCGGAGACCATGATGAACTTGATGCCGTCGCCCGCCTTGGCCACGATCGTGGCGGGCTCGTAGCGATAGCCCTTCTCATCACCGAGCATCTTCACTTCGTGGATCGTGCCCGTGATCGGGGCCGCAGTGCCGGCGACAGCCGCAGCGGGAGTCTCGACAGCGGGAGTGGCAGCTGCCGTGTCAGCGGGCGTGCTCTCGCCACCGCCGCACGCGGCGAGGACGAATGCGCTCGTAGCGAGCGCGATACCGTAGAAACGCATTTCTGGAGGCCTCCAAAGCCGAACTGAGAATTTCGATTTGACTGATAACCGCGGGGCCCCGCGGGTATTGTGAACTTATTCACAATGTCCAGAAAGTGTAGGGGGCCCCGTGGGAGAGGCGAGGATTTAGCCCGCTCATCATCCGCCCCTTCTCACCACCCAAACGGCCCCGGCTGTAACCGGATTGACGGCCGGGGGCGGCCCGACTAGGTTGCGCGCAATGCTTCGCTCTGCGTTCCGCCACCATCATGCGCGCCACCATCATGCCCCGACGGGCTTGGGCGGTCTTCGCGCGCGATAGTTGGCGAGTTCAACGCCAGCGGCGCTGCCAGATTGCGCCTCGGCCTGTCCACTCCGGACGGGCCTTTTTTTTTGCTCCTGACTCTCAATCCATATATGCTCAAGATCGCTTTGCCCAACAAGGGACGACTCGCCGAGGAGGCCCGGGACCTGTTCAGGGAAGCTGGGCTGGAGGTGCGCGCCCTGGGCGAGCGCTCGCTTACCGCATCGCTGGGCGGCGAGTTCGAGGCGCTGTTCGTGCGGGCCCAGGACATTCCGGAGTTCGTGGCAGACGGCGCCGCGGACGCCGGCGTGACAGGCTGGGACCTGGTGTGCGAGTCCGGACGGCCGCTCGATTCCCGCCTCGACCTCGGCTTCGGGAAGTGCCGCTTGGTGGTGGCGGTCCGGGACGATTCCGGCATCAGCAAGGTGGCCGACCTGCCCGCAGGCACCCGCGTGGCCACGGTGTTTCCTCACATTGTCCGGGAGTTCTTCGCCGAGCGCGTCGTGGACGTGACGCTCGTGCCGATGAGTGGAGCGGCCGAAATAGCGCCGCACCTTGGCAGTGCCGATGTCGTCGTCGACCTCACCTCCACCGGCTCGACGCTCAAGGTGAATGGGCTGCGGGAGGTCGAGACGGTGCTCATATCCACGGCGCGGCTCATTGCCGCCCCGGGAGCCGCCGAACGGAATCCCGAGAAAGGTCAGGCGCTGTCGGAGTTATCCTCTGCCCTGGAGTCGGTGCTGCGCGCGCGCGGCCAGCGCTATCTCATGGCCAACGTGCCGCGAGCGGAACTGGACCGTGTGAAGACGGTCATTCCCGGGCTCAACGGGCCGACCGTCATCGATATCATGAATGGTGGGACGTTTGTCGCGGTGCACGCCGTGGTACCGGCGGCAACCATCTATCGTACCGTGGCGTTGCTCAAGACCCTGGGCGCCGAGGGCATTCTCGTGACTCGCATTGAGAGGCTGATGCCGTGATCCAGTTCCGACTTCGTTTTCGTGGGCCTGCTGCGTCGTTGGGAACAGAGGGTCGCGAAGTGCTGCTGAATCGCTCCACCGCTGACGACGACATCCTGCGCGACACGGTCGCCGCGACCATAGATGTCGTACGCCGCGAGGGTGATGCCGCCCTGAAGTCCCTCGCGCGTGAGTACGACAACGCATCACTCAAGCGACTCGACATTCCGAAGGAGAAGTGGACGGCCGCGCTGGCATCCCTTCCGTTCGAGACCCGGCAGGCCATGGAGCGCGCTGCCCGCAACATCGAAACAGCGCACCGTGCGTTTCTCCCAGTGGCCAGCGAAGTCGAAACGGAACCGGGCGTCGTGATCGGGCGCCGGCCCGACGCGCTCAGCCGCGTGGGTGTCTATGCGCCGGGCGGCCGAGCCTCGTATCCGAGTTCGGTCCTGATGGGAGCGATTCCTGCGCGGGTTGCTGGGGTGAAGGAAGTCATCGTCTGTTCGCCCGCGAATGCCTCCAACGCACCCGCGCCAGCCGTTCTGGCGGCGTGCGCCATTGCGGGCGTGGACAAGGTGTTCGCGATTGGAGGTGCGGGCGCCATCGCGGCCATGGCGTACGGCACGGCGAGCGTGCCACGCGTCGATCGTATCGTCGGTCCAGGCAACGCGTTCGTGACAGAAGCCAAGGTGCAGGTGGCGAAGGCGTGTGCGATCGATTCGCCTGCGGGACCCAGCGAGTTGTTGGTGATCGCGGACGATGCATCCGATCCCGCGCAGGTCGCGCGCGAGATGCTGGCGCAGGCCGAGCACGATCCGAGCGCCTGCGTGGTGGCCGTCACCGTCGGCGACGCCATCGCCGCGAAGATCGAGGAGGCGCTGGAAACGATGATCGGGGGATACGCCCGAGCCGGCATCATCCGGGAATCATTGGCCGCGAATGGCGCCGTGATCTCGGTTGAGCGCCTCGAAGACGCCGTCGCCTTCTCCAACGCCTATGCTCCCGAGCACCTGCTGCTGGCGGTGGAGGAACCCGACGCGCTTCTTGCCGACCTGCGGAATGCCGGCACGATCTTCGTGGGCGCCAGTGCGTCCGTCGCGTTCGGTGACTACATGACCGGCGCAAACCATACGCTGCCCACGAACGGACTGGCGCGCTCGTATTCCGGGCTCTCCACGCTCGACTTCATCCGCTGGACCACCTATCAGCGCGTATCGGAAGCGGCTGCGAGCAAGATGGCTACGGATGCCGGCACCTTTGCGGAAGCGGAGGGACTCGACGGTCACGCCCGCGCCGCGAGAGCGTGGCAGCGCAGGGGAGACGCGTGAGCAACCCCGTCAACCTGCGCGCCCCCTGGCAGGGGCGGGCCGCGTACCGCGCGCTGCGCGCGTACGACGTGGACCCCACGCCGTGCGAAATCGAGCTTGCGGACAACACGTCTCAGTTCGGCGCCCCTCCGTCGGCGCTGCGCGCGATCGCCGAGTCGGTCACCGGCGGGCTGGCGAGGTATCCGACCACCTACTCCCGCGAGCTGCGCGAGCGCATCGCCCAGTACATCGGGGTCTCGCCCGCCGAGATCATGGTCGGCTGCGGTTCGGATGAGGTAATGAATTGTGCGTTCCGCGCGTTAGGCAACCCGTCCGACCGGGTGGCCTATATGGACCCCACCTTCGTCATGGCGCGGGTCTTCGCGCAATCCAACTCGCTCGAACCCGTCGCGGTGCCCATCGCGGCATCGATGGATGCCGACGCCGACGCGCTGGTGGCGACCGGCGCGCCCCTTACCTACGTGTGCTCGCCGAACAACCCGACGGGTGTGCCAGTGGCGCGGGCCGTGCTCGATCGCGTGTTGCGCGACGCAGCAGGCGTCGTGCTGCTGGATGAGGCCTACGCGGAATACGCCGGAACGAACCTCGCGCGTGAGGCGCCCGCGCACGGCTCGTCGCTGGTGTTTCGCACGTTCTCGAAGGCGTTCGGCCTGGCCGGGCTGCGCGTCGGCTTCGCCGTTGGGGCGAGGGAGCTGGTCGCCGAACTGGAGAAGGCGCGGGGACCGTTCACGGTGACGTCTCTTGGAGAGCGTGCGGCGCTGGCTGCGCTTACCCACGACATGACGTGGGTACGCGGTTGCGTGGCGCAGGTGGTGGAGGAACGCGAACGCTTCATCCTCGCGTTGCAGGGCGCTGGCTTCGCCCCGCTGCCCAGCGCCGCCAACTTCGTGCTGGTTCCCGTGGCCGAGGCGCGTGCCGTCATGCGCGCGCTGCGAGAGCGCGGCATCCTCGTGCGCCACTTCGTTGACCTGCCCCGCATCGGTGACGCGCTGCGCATCACCATCGGTGCAACGCCTGTCATGGAACGCGTTTTGAACGAACTGTCGGCCGTGGTGAGCGCCAATGGCTGATCGACGCATCACCCTGTTCGATTACGGCGCCGGCAACCTGCACTCACTGGCCAAAGCTGTTGCCTCGTACGGCACCGAGCCCGTGATCGAGACCGATCCCGTGCGTGCCATCGACACGGACGTTTTGCTCCTGCCGGGGGTGGGTGCGTTCACTCCCGCCG
>JBDSVW010000268.1:0-3917 GCA_039927015.1 Gemmatimonadaceae bacterium
ACGGTCCGGTGCAGCATCTCGCGCAGCTGCCCAAGGATCTCGTGCTCCCCCAGCATGAGCGACTCCAGCCCCGACGACACACGCATAATGTGGCGCACCACCGCATCTCCACGCACGGCCCGCATGCGGTCGATGACCTCGTCGGGGGCGCCGCTGTGCCTGGCCATCAGGGTGCGCAGCGCACTCAGCCCCTCGACCGGAGAACGCACCACCGCGTACAGCTCGGTGCGGGAGCAGGTGGACAGCGTCGCGATCCCCTGGATCACCGAAGCGCGCGCATCAGCGGCCGCCATCAGGGCGCGCTGCGTAGCGTCGTCCAGCGACAGCTGCTCCCGTACGGCGGCGGGGGCATCGGTGTGCGAAATCACGAGCGCCAGCAGGTGACCATCGATCCGGTCGGCGTCGCAAGCTGCGCTCACAGCGGAAACTTCGGCTGTGTCTGGGGAACCCATGCCCGACATAATCGGCGTCGTGCACGCTTCCAAGTATCCGCACGATTACCTACGCAATTCTACGGAGATGCAGCGCAGCCGGCCGCCGCGGTGCTGCAGGCGCTTGCGTTGCAGTACTCGATAGAGCCATGCGAATCGTGTGGCGCCCTGCCCGCGCGAATAAAATTCGCCCCGCGACGTCGGCACAGTTCGCCTCTGCCAGACCGAGCCGTGCATCAATCTTCGCCGAGTACTAGCGCGCACCCACGCAGGGGGAGACACTGAAAGAGAATGCGAAAGGGGTCGGCAGTGAACGCATGCTCACGACGCGTTCCCGGGATGGAGGTCGACGCCTGGACTGCGTGGCTGAGAGGTTGTCACCGATGCGAAAACAGGAACAGGGCACCAAGCACACTCCCGCTCCCGCGGTGAAGGCAACGGACGGGAAGAAGGTCTCGAGGCGCCCCCCAATCCGCGCCGACGACTCGGACCCCATCATGCGTGCGATCGAGGGCGGACCGCCGCTGCCCGAGGAACTCACGGGTCGCGCCAGCAACACCGGCGAGAGTCTCACGGAGCTGTTCATGAACGGCTCTGCCGAGCATCTGGCCGATGGCTTCCGCGGCGGAAGCGGCGACGATCCCGGGACGCGTATTGCGCCTGACGACGAGGGTGAACTCCTGCGGACCGCGGGAGACGCCGCAGAGGATGAGGACTCCCTCGATGACGGAGCCGCCGAGGCCGATGCGCCGCCGGCGGAGTCCACGGCGGAATCACCGGCGCCCGGCGCGGGCGGGAAGCGCCCCGAGAAGGAAAAAGGATCGTAGGCAGGTGGGCGCGCCACCGGCCGCGCACCCTTACTTCCAGTGGGCGCGCAGCCAGGCGAGCACGCTGTCGCCCCAGATCAGGCTTCCGAAGTAGCCGAAGCTGTGCCCCTCGGCCGTCGTCGTGCCGAACGGAGGGAAGAACTGCACGTCATTCGCCTTGCCCGCCGCCGTCATGGCCGCACTGATCTCGCGGCTCGGCGTGAGATCGTAGTCGTTCTCGGCCTGCATCAGGAGCACCGGCACTTGCGCCTGACGGGCAGCGTCCAGTAGCGCCGCGCGCAGGTGCGAGGACGCGCCCCACGTCTGTGCGGCGCCCGCCGAGTTGATGGCGGCGCGCAACCCGATGTCGCGGGACGCGAGCAGGCTCGAGACGATCCCGCCGAACGAATTGCCCCCCGCCGCCACGCGCCCCGCGTCCACAAACGGCCGCGACCGCAGCCAGGCGACGCCGGCGATGGCATCGTCCAGGTGCTCGCCCGTGAGAGAGGCCGCCATACGCGCACTGCGCGCCTCGATGCCAGAGGCGCGACTCACGCTGTCCAGCACGTCGAGGATGTACGGCGCCGCATCCTTCGACAGCCCCGAACCGCGCCGGTAGGGCATGAAGAACACGATGCCATGGCGCGCAAAGAACGGACCTAACGCGGCCGCCTCCCGCGTGTAGTCACTCCCGCTGCCGTGGCTGTACATGATGGCGGGAAAGGGGCCCGCGCCCGCCGGCTTGTACACGACGCCGTGCAGCGTCAGGGCTCCGCTGGTGAACGTCACCGTGTCCGGCCCGCCCGCCGGGGCGGCGGTGCCGCGCACATGCCCGATATCGGCCACGGGCTCACCCTTCGTGATGGCGGGCGAACCGATGACGTACAGCACGGTGCCCGCGAACGGGGCGCGCACGTCGATGGACGGGTTACCGAAATAGTCGGTGATGCGGCCGATCACGTCGCCCGCCGCAACAGTGGCGCCCCGATCGACCCGCGCGTGCCACGTACCGCTCACGTCTGCGGTGAGCACGTCGGCGCGGTCGATCCAGATGGGAGGCGGCAGGGGCGCCCCCCGGCCCGGCAGCATGCCGAGCTTCTGCATCAGGCGCGTGGCGCCATCCACGTTGCGCGTCACCATTGCGGCTGCCGGCACGCCGAGGTACCCCGTCTCGGTGGTGATGGACGCCTTGCCGCGCAGGTGCGCGGTGTTCTGGGTGTAGACCGACGCCCGAAGGTCCGTGGGCCGGCTGGTGTCGATATAGATGTGCGGGTTGCCCCACGCGATCGCCATCTCGCGGGCCACCGAGTCCACCCTCGGGTCGAGACCGAGCTTGTTCCAGTACGTGAAGGGGGTGAGCGACTCGTTCCCGTCGCCGGCATGCATGTCCACGAGGAAGTCGGACTTGTCGATCACCTCCCGCGTGATGAGGTCCGCGATGCGCTCCGTGACCGTCCCGCCCGCGTCGCCCGGATACACGCGATTGAGATTCTTCTGGTCCCACGGATTCCGGTAGATGGTGCGGTGCACGAACGAGGGCATGTTCGCGACATGGACCAGGATCAGCGTGCCGCGGAGCACCCGCGGATCGATGCGGGCACGCAGGCGCTGCAAGGCGACCACCGGCGCCACCTCGGCGCCGTGTGTGCCAGCCACCAGCGCCAGCACCGGCCCCGGGGCGAGGCCCTGGATCACACTCACGGGAATGCGCGTGGCGGAGTCGGTGCCCGCCGGCACCGGGATGTAGCCGGAGACCTTTTCGCCGGGCACGGCGCGCACGGGGCCGACCGCGAGGGCGGCCTGCAGCAGCAACAGGGGGAGGGAAGTCATGCCGGGAATCTGTCCGTGGCGGACGCTGCGTCCAGTGCGGGCCTCTGCTCACAGGTCCTTGGGCGCCGCAACGAGGGGCACCGGCCCCGATGGCGGGACTAACTGTATCCTGCATGTTTCGGCGCCAGCACGGGTCCGCAAGCGACCGTCGCGCATGTCGGGCGGAGCCCAATGCGCTATCTTGTTCAACTGCGGGCCGCGGGGTGTCGTTTCTTGCCCGGCAGACGGGCGCTGACACCAACACCCCCTTTCGTCCCCGCGTACTGCGTATACCTGCCGTCCCTTGCGCGAAGTGCGTTTCCAAGCTCATCCGTAACGGCACTCCTTCCGGAGGTCTTGATGCATCGTCCTGTCCCCTCTCCCCGGCGCCTTCGCCAGGGATTCCTCGCCACAGCGCTTGTCCTCTCCTCGGCCGCCTTGGCCGCACCCGGCGTCGCCGGGGCACAGGCGCGTCCGGCGGGTGCCCGGGTGACGGCACCACCCGCGCCCTCGGCGCCCATGGTGGTCGACACCTCCCTCTTCAACGCTCTCCGCTGGCGCGAAGTGGGTCCCCCTCGGGGTGGACGTTCCGTGGCCGTAGCCGGCTCCGCGCAGCGACCGCTCGAGTACTGGATGGGCACGGCGGGAGGTGGGGTGTACAAGACTACCGACGGCGGCCTGAACTGGAGTGCCGCGTCCGACAAGTATTTTGGCGGCACCGTCGGAGCCATGGCGGTGGATCACCAGAATCCGGACATCGTGTGGTCCGGAGGTGGTGAGACCGATATCCGCGGCAACGTTTCGCATGGCGACGGACTCTGGAAGACGACCGACGCCGGCAAGACCTGGTCGATGCTCGGTTTCCGCGAGG
>JBDSVW010000269.1:0-5671 GCA_039927015.1 Gemmatimonadaceae bacterium
TCCCCGCGCGCGTATGTCAGAGGGCCGGAGACGATGTCGCCCCCGGCCCCGTCCTCCGTCTCGATTCCCCCGGAACGTTACGCTGGTGTGCTGCACACCCCGCGCGAGCGCCGCGCGAGCATCGCCGGATGCCCGCGGCGCATCCCGCGCCCGTCGTTAGGCGAAGCGGTGCATCCGCGACTGGAGGTGCTCGCGATACGTCCGGCTCAGCTTGAGCTGCCGGCCATCGCGCAGGATCACCACATAGTCTCCGGCAAACCAGGGCTGCAGTTCCCTGATCCGGTCGATGTTCACGATCACGGCCCGATGGATGCGCACGAACATGGCCGGATCGAGCTGCGTCTCGATGTGGTGCATGGTCTCGCGGATGAGGTGATGCACCGTGCCCACGTGCACCCGCACGTAGTTGCCCGATGCCTCGAACCAGTCCACGTCGCTCACCTTCACGAACGTCACGCGGCCGTCGTGCTTCACCATCAGCCGTTCGAGGAAGCGCAGGCGCGCCCCCGCACCGTTCGGCTGCGCCGGGGCCCCCGGCCTGTCGGACATGGCCGCCGCCGCGCGGTCGTGTCCCAGCACCTCCTCCAGCAAGGCGCGGATCTTCCGCCCATGCTCGGCGCTCGACACCTGGTCGATGTGCACGCGCGCGCGCTGGACGGCGGCGCGGAAGCGCTCCGGATCGTACGGCTTGAGCAGGTAGTCGATCGCGCTGACGTCGAACGCGCGCACTGCATACTCGTCAAAGGCGGTGATGAAGATGGTCGGGGGCATCTCCGAGTCGCCTAACGCGTGCACGACCCCGAAGCCGTCCACGTCGGGCATCTGCACGTCGAGCAGTACCAGGTCGGGTCGCTCCTGCTTGATGGCGTCGATCGCCTCCGCCCCGCTGCCCACCTCGTCCACGACGTCCACGTCGGGCTCGAGCCGCAGCAGGCGGCGCACGCGCCGCCGCGCAATCGGCTCATCATCTACTACCAAGACGCGAATGGGCATGATTCCTCCGGTAAGACGTTAGGCGACCGCTCCCACCAGCGAGGCGGACACGTGACTGCCGTCGCGCGCCGGCGCGTCGGCGATGATGAGCACTGCCGTCATACGATCGGGAAACACCACGCTCACGAGCGAACCCGCATCGGCCACCGCGGCCTCGGCGACGCTCTTGGTGCGCCACCACATGTGCCGTTCCCCGATCGAGCGCGTGGAACGACGGCCCGTTGCCGGGTCGCCACCCCCGCCGGCCGTCTTCCCCGCCCTCGTCCTCGCACCCCCTTCCTCGTCCCATCCTTCCCGTTCGGCCCGGATGTGAATGCGGGTCGCGTCGGAGGCGCGCTGGACCTCTACCCGTACGGTGAGCGGGCTACCGGGATTCAACACGTCGGGAGCCAGCAGGTCATCGGCAATAGTGCAGAGGAGCCGGCTGGGCACTTGCAGCGACAGCGCCTCGGGGGCCACGGAGGCCACGAGACGCACGTGCGGACGAATGCCAAGACGGTGGGTCTCCACGCACACCTGCAGCAGCTCCAGCTCCTGCCGGATGGACGTGGTCGAATCGCGCCCGGATTCCAGCGTGAGTCGCAGCGTATCGGCCAGTCGCGCGATGAGGCGCTCCGCCCGCGGAACGTCGCGGTGCACGAGATCGGCCAGCAGGTCCAGGGTGGACAGCAGGAAGTGCGGCCGCAACTGCACCCGCAGGGACTGGAAACGGGATCCGGCGATGCGTGCCGAGAGCCTGGCCCCCTCCAGCTCCCGCACCCGATACCATGCCACGAAGTCGCGCGCGTGTGACCACGCCAGCAGGCCGAAATAGACGAAGAAGTCGCCGATGAGCGGGTTGAGGTTCACGGGGGACAGGACGGGCATCTCGGACAATCCGGTGAGCCGCATCAGGCTCGTATGCAAAAAGCCGGTGGCCATGCCGAAGACGATGTGCAGCGGCATGGTCCGCATCCAGTTCGCGCTGTCGATCCGGAACTGGCGCGCCAGCGCGAACACAATCGGGGAGAGCGCGAGCCAGATGACCGAGGTGGCGAACTGCAGGCGGGCGAGTGCCACCCACGGCACCTTCCACTCACCCGACATGCGCGTCTGCGTGTACAGCACCATCTGGCTCGTCCACATCACCGCCAAGGCGACCCAGAGGCCCAGTATGATGAACCAGTTTCGCCCCGTGAGTGCCGGCGCCGGGGAGAGCGACGCGGCGCTTGCGGCTGACGGATCGGCCGGCGTCGGCGTGTCGTAGCGCACGCGCGTACCCCGCCCGCCGTCCACCAGCCGCGCCGGCGCCGGCGCTGCCTCAGACGCAATCGACGGCCCCCGCATGGGTGTCTCCGGCACGACGAAGCCAGCGGAGTACTCGCCGGTGTGCCAATTGGAGAGGTCCTGCAATGCATCGGCGGGAATGTGCAGCTCCCCGCTCGCCGACAGCGGCGCGCTCGTCCCGGCGCTGCCGGCGTCGCGATAGGGAATGTCGAGTTCCACCACCACCCCTCCGGCTGGCGCATCGCGCAGCTCGAAGTGGTGCGACGCACCATACAACTGCCGCAGCCGTTCGCTCGCGTTTCGGAGGCCGATGCCTTCGCGCGCACTCGAGCGTGAAGACGGGGGCCGCAAGCCAACGCCGTTGTCTTCCACGCGCAGGAGAAGACGATCGCCCTGACGCTCCGCTCGTATCGTGACACGGCCCGCCGCCGGCCGCACGGAGAGCCCGTGACGAATGGCGTTCTCCACCAGTGGCTGCAGGATGAGGTGCGGCACGAGCGCGTCGCGCACGTCGGCGGGTACGCACATCTCCACGTCCAGCCAGTCGGAGAAGCGGGTCTTCTGGATGTCGATGTACGGTTCCAGCGCCTGCAATTCCTCCTGGAGCGTCACCTCATCCTGTCCCGAGCGCTGCAGGGAGATGTCGAGCAGCGTATGCAGCTTGCGCAGCATTCGCTCGGCAGCCTGGGGCGCCTCGTGCGCGAGTTCCTGAATGGCATTGAGCGCATTGAACAGGAAGTGCGGTTGCAGCTGCAACTCGAGGAACTGCAGCCGGGCCCGCGCGAGCTGCGCCTCCAGCAGGTGCGCGCGCACCGTGCGGTCCACGTACCGGCGCCGGACCGAGAGCGCGTGGCCCACCACGACGAGCGTGGCGTAGACGAACAGCCACACGTCGAACCAGAACAGGAAGTCGGGGAGGAAGGACGGGGTGTAGCGCTCCGTGAGTGCCGCCAGTACTACGTGGCGCCACCACGTCATGAAGGCGACGCACAGCAGCATGGCGCCGGCGTGCAGGAACAGGCTCCGTCCCCAGCCGATGCGCGACGGCGCACCCGCGCGCGTGAGCCGGAAGACGAGCGGCGTGATCAGCGCCCACGCCCACGCGACGGCCAGGGCCGTCGGCATGGCCCAGCGGACCGCGCTCGACGGGTCGTCAGACGACGCCGTCCACACCACCCCGTGCATGATGCCGAAAATGGTCCACGCCCCGCTGATGTAGACGCTGGCGGGTAGTGTGCGATGGGTCGCGGCGGGGGCGAGAGGCGTGGTCATGCGCGGGGGTAAGCGAACCGACGCCGACGGTGCTCCCTCCGGCATCCGGGCAGGGAACTCAATCAACGCTGGCGGGAGAGGAGTGTCCAAGGCGCGAGTGACAAGGCGATGGTGCGTTGGGACAAGGCGGGCAGATGGCGCGCCTTTCGTCACCTCCTTGGATACGGGTGGGGGAGCAAGGGTTTCCTCCCCACCTCTGATTGTCGCCCGCTCAGCCGCCCAGCAGCCTCGCGGACAGGCGCCAGATCACCTCCGGCAGCACCCCGAACGAGTAGGGGGTAAACACGCGCTCCAGTCGCTGGTGAAAGTCGCGTCCCCACGGACCCGCGTTGATGGTCGGCACTCCCCGCGTCGTGTCTCCGTCCACCGGCCACCGGATGCCCGTCCCCCAAGGGGGCGTGTTGTCGGCGATGAAGGCCACCTCCCCGGCGTTGGCACCGCCCAGGAAGCTCATGTCGCTGATGCCCTGGAAGAACTCGCGGGTACCTAACGAGACACCGAGGTCGTCGCGCAGGGTGGCCAGCGTGTCGCGCACGATGTCGCGTACGTGCCGGTCTGCGTCCACGTGCGAGTCGAGATGCACCGACGGATACGGCAGCGAGGCAAAGCCGAGGACCGCTGCCGGCCCCGTGAGACCGCTGGCCCGCCAGAGGTGCTCCGTCACGATCCGACTGAAGCTGGGCAGGTCGAGTGCGGGCTCCTGCGCCAGTCGCTCGCACAGGACCTCGAGTGCGATCCGCGCCTCCTCCCCGCCCCGCTGCAGTGCCGCCGCACGCAGCTCGGCAAGGGTCATCACCACCGGTTCGGCACCGACGAAGGCGGAGGCCTGTCCCTGTCGTTCGGCGTAGCGTTGGGCCTGCACCGACAGGCGACTGATCCCCTCGCGCAACGCCGCCTGCACCGTGTTGCGGACCTTCGTAAGCGCCTGCTCTGCGGACGTGCGGTGCGTGAGCAGGTTGTAGCACGCCCACGCCGCCGCGGGGGTGGTCACGTCGTAGTCCACCTTCAGGTCCATCTGCTTCATGGTGGTCGGCGGAGGCGCCGCTTCGCCCTCGGCGGTGTCGGCCAGCTCGGCGTTGCATTCGATGGCCGAGGTGACCTGCGCGGCGAGGTAGTTCGCGTTGATGCCGTCGAACGGATAGCCGGCATGCGTGTCACGCCCCGCCACGAAGAGCGAGATGAGCAGCTTGCCGACGGAGCCCATGTACACCACCTGGCCCTGACTTCCGTCGGTGAGATCGCCGGTCGCGTCGAGATTGATAGCGGTGTAGATGTCCAGCTTCCACTCGCGCGCCAGTTGCGCGAGGCGAGGCGCAGCGGCGCGCATGCCGGCCGACCGATTCTCCTCGTCCGGCGTGGCGACGAAGATGAGATTGCCCTGCCGCGTGTCATGTTCCTCGGCGAAGCGGCGCAGGACGGCGATGCCGGCGGCGAGTCCGCTCTTCATGTCGAGGGCGCCTCGGCCGGGCAGGAAATCTCCGCTCTCCAGGTCGCGCAGCGCGCGGGCATCGCCTTCGGTGCGGCCGTTGCGGCGCAAGTCGTCGATGAGGCGGGGGAGCAGTTCGGTGGGATTGACGGCCCACGGCTCGAGATCACCGTAGTTCGACGTGCTCACCACGTCATAGTGTCCGGTGAGCGCCACCGCCCGCCGGCCGGCGCCGCGCACGAGGGCAATCACGTTCGCGCGCCCCATCGCGTCGTTCGGAATCGGCTCCACCCGCAGGTGCTGAGGGTGCCGCTGAAAATAGGGGAAACACGCCAGCAGGTCGCGCAGCACCGCGGCGAAGGTCACCTCGCCTGACGTACTCGTGACGCTCGCCTCGCCCACCAGGTGCAACGTGATGTCACGGGTTTCGTCATGCCAGGCCGTCACGCCGGCCGAGAGAGATGATGCCACGGTCACGTCGATGGAGGGGAAGCTGTGGGATACGCAGTCGCAGGGGCGCCGTGGGATTGATAACGCCCTGGCAACGATCATGCGACCGCAGCCGACCGTCCGGCACACGTTCGCCGCACGCGCCTCATGTTCATGCCGCCGTGCCGCATATCATGGCACGACGGCAAGAACATGAGGCGTGCGAGCGCGTGCCCCCTTACTCCTGGACCGCCTTCGCCTTGGACGCGGCAAGGGCGCGGGCCG
>JBDSVW010000270.1:0-2910 GCA_039927015.1 Gemmatimonadaceae bacterium
TTCCCCCACGAAATCGGCCAGCATGCGCAGCTGGTCCGCGGTGAAGAACGCGGCCTCGATGCTGCCCAGCACCACGGCGCGGTACGCGAACAGCTCGGCGCGCGTGCGGGGAAAGCCGCTGGCCACCTCCAGCGAATCGTCCACGCCCAGCCGCAGGAACTTGTCCTTCGACGAGCGCAGCAGCGTGACTAACTGAATGTTGCCGTCCTTCTCCACGGCCCGGCGGAGGAACTTGAGCTCGAAGCGGGGCTCGCCCTCGACGTACAGGATCTTCTCGCGGCGGTCGCGCACCTCCACAAGGAGGCGCCGCTCATTGTTGTCGGACACCAGCTCGCCCGGCTGCTCCGCCACGCGCACCCGCAGCAGGCGCGCACCGGTCTCCGTCGCCGGCACGCGGATGCGCGCCACGACGGCCTCCCCGTCACGCGGCAGCAGCACGTCCGCCGTGCCGACGATGCGTCCCGAATCTTCCACCACCACCGGAACGCGCGTGCCGCCGTAGCCGCGCTGCACGAGCACGACCTCCACGAACACCGACGCATCGCGCAGCACCGCACGCGGCGCCTCCACGCGCGAGAGCTCGATGTCCTTGTCGAAGCGCTCCTTCCCGATGCCTACGGTGTACACCGGTACCCCGCGCGAGCGCAGGGAGAGGAGCTGCTCGCCGAGCGTCCCCGCACCGGGCGAGCCGGCGGAGTTGTCGGCGCCATCGCTCAGTAGCACCAGGCCCGCCGTGGGCACGCCGGTCAGGTCGTCCTCGATGCGCAGCAGCGACGACGCGAGGCGCGTGCGTGTCCCGTCATACGTCAGGTCCGACGCCGCACCGGCCAGCCGCCCGCCTCCGCCCAGCCGGAACACGCGCAACTGATAGCGCGACGCGAGTGCCCGAAGGAGCGAGGAATCGGGTCCGCCCACCAGCCTTGCGATCACGTCGGCGCGCGCGCCGTCCTCCACGTCCCGCAACTGCATGCTGCGCGAATCGTCCACCACGACGCCCACCACGTTGCGCTGGGTGATGGAGGTGCTCACGAGCAACACGGGACGGGCGAGCGCGAAAGCGACCAGCGCAATGCTCGCCGAGCGCAGGAGGACCAACGCGATGCGGCTGCGGCGCCCGAGGCTGTCTGCATTCCGCGTGTAGACAAGGACGGAGACGCCGATGACCAGCAGGGACGCACTGACAATCACCCACAGGGGAACGGGCGGCGCGAACGCCACCGTTCCCTTCGAGAAGGCGAACGGCCGGTACTTGAACAACAGCTCCACGAGTCGATCCACGTGCGAACTCCACGGCCGTCAAGCGATCAGGATCCTGCCTGCCCATGTGTGTACGTACGATGCACGCGGGCGTTCCGCTGTGCCGCCCGAACGGAGTCGTGACGCGATCGTTCGTCGGCACCGCCTCATTCCAACTTGTCGGATCGCGCGGCGGCGCGCACCTCCGCCGGGACGAACCGCGACGCCCGGTGGACGGGTCAGGCCGACATCGGTTCCCGCTCCAGCGGGCGTGCGCCGTTAGGCGGCCGCCTCCAGCAACAGTCGCCGCACCGCCGCCGTGCGGAAGCTGAAAATCCGGGCCAGTTGGCGCTTCACGAGGGGCAGGGCGACGTCACCGAGGGGCGAAAAGGGCAACCGGTAGGTCACCTCATCCTCCACCCGCGTCGATTCCGGCCCCTCCGCGTGAAACCGGTGGTGATGCCGCCAGAGCGCATACGGGCCTCGCACCTGCTCATCCACGAACTCGAACGGAGGGTTCCAGATCGTGATGAGGGTCCGCCAGCGCAGCGGAAGTCCGAGCACCGAGATGCGGTAGTCGATGCGCGCCCCCTCGTGCATTGCCACGGGCAGCGGGCTGCAGATCTCGAACCCGAGCTCCGGCGGCGTGATGCGCGCCAGGTTCTCCGCGTCGGCGAAAAACGGAAAGACGCGGTCGAGCGGAAGGGGAAGATGGAGCGTGCAGGCTAGTCGGTGCGTCGCCATGAGCCGGGGGTGGGGGTACTCCCTGAACGCCCCGGAACAGCGCATCGTTTCCCTCGCGCGTCACCGGTGACCGGGTGACGCGCTGGTGATGTCGCTACGCCACGCGGGCGGTGCCCGACTCGATGTCGGCGTCGGGTACACTCTTGCGATACGCCGTCAGCGACTGCCGCAGCGCCAGGAGGGCCGACGCTTCCAGGTCGTACTCCATGGTGAGTTCGGCCAGTCTGGCGGGTGAGTGCGTCGCAAACGTGCGCGATCTGGAGTCGCAGTCGGCGTGGCGCCGGTTGTATTCGCGGCTGGCGTGCCACAGGGAGTTAGCCTTGTGCCACCACTCCTCCTGGCGATGCGCCGAGTCGCGGGCGGCGATCTCCTCGTAGGCCTTCACGCTGGCCACCAGCACCTCGTCGGCGATGCAGACGATCCGGAGCGCTCCGCGCTGCTCGTCTTCATCTACGCCGTTATCGACCAGCTTGGCGTAGCGCTGGCGCTGTCGCACGCACTCGACGGCTTCGCGGTACATCCGGTCGGCTTGCGTCCGGGGAGTGGGGATGACGGCGTTCTCTCCAGTGGCAGCGGCGGCGCGTTTGGACTTCGGCATTCGCAGGGGGCATCGCAAAGAGGGGGACCGAAGGATAACACCATGACCTCGCCTCCGGGGGAAGCCTCGGCCGACACTCATGCGGGCCGCTGCTCCACCCGCGGAGACAGTTTCAGGGGGACTTTGGTCACAATCGGACCATGACGCGCATCGCAACGACCACGGCGGACCGTCGCCGGTTTCCCGCGAAGCAAGCGCACACGCACTGATGGTCCATAGTCCGGCACGATGCGACGTCGCTCGTGCATCCGGCGTCGGTTGAAGTGGCTTCTCAGCGCAGCGTATTCGGTTGCGAGTGCGCGTGTCGGGTCGGTGGCACACGCGCGCGTCGG
>JBDSVW010000271.1:0-3139 GCA_039927015.1 Gemmatimonadaceae bacterium
GTGTCCAGGAATCCGAAGTACGGACCACCGATCTGATGGGACGCGAACCAGAGGCCGTACGCGAAGACGACCGCGTAGACTGGCATGAAGCCCACCATGTCGCGCCACAGCGCGCCACGGATGGCACGCCGCATGGCACGCGCCGCGGGACCGCGCGTGCGGCTCTCGTCAGGCTCGCCCCAGCGACAGGCGAGCTTCTCGCGCCACTTCTCGAGGCGGGCCCGTACCGCAGACGGGGTAATGCACAGCTGCAGCCACACGATGGAGCCAAGCTTGGCGCTCCGCATGGGCGTTGCGACCCACGACAGGGAGTTGAGGAAGACCATCACCGCCACCTGCAACAGCAGCAGTTCACCTGCCAGTCGTGCATCGGGAGCCGGAAGCAAGGCGATAAGCGACACCGGTGAGGCGCCGAGCATCGGCGTCAGCAGCATGGAGATGGTCCACCCCAGGATCGCCACGACCGGTGCGAACACCACGAATACCCCAACGCCCAGCACGGCGCCAGCAACGCCGCGCGCCTGACGCGCGAGCGGGGCGCGATCGAACAGGTTTCCCGCGATGACTCCAACTGCTGCCAGGGCGGGCGCGCGCCACCAGATGGTAACGTGCCCCCACGCCACGTTCCATGCGGTGCCCAGCGACGGCGCGTTCCACCCTTCATCCCACAGGCGGAAGAGCATGACCGCGGCGCCACACACGGCCAGCACGACGCCGAGGCTGCGCATCCAGTAGACGGCGTCGAACATGGCCCGGTGCCGCAGCCGCGTCGAACCCCGCGCCACGAGGAAGTTGGCACTGCTCTCCACCCAGTCGATGAGCGGCAGGAGCAGGGCCGTCACACCTAACGACCACAGGGACAAGCGCCATGCGCCCGCGGCAAACAGCTCGTTCATCGAGACGAGACCGAAGGCCCCGAACGTGGCCCACAGCACCAGGATCAGGTGGGTGGAGACTTTCGCGCCGAGCCAGTCGTGCCGGGGTGACCACGCCGCCACGGCGGGGAGCAGCGGTTCGATGTCCGCGGGGACAGGGTCGGTGATCTGTCTGGGCTCGCGCTTCGCGAGCTTGCGCTTGGCCCACTCGTGCAGGTTGGGAGGGCGATATGCCGGCACACGGGCGGCGAACTGAAACACCGTCGGGTCCACCTGTTCATTGATGCTGGGCAACGAGTAGCCGGGCGCGATGCTGCCGTCATCCTGCTCGTCGTCCTCCGTGCTCGCCCGTATGCCGGGTGGCGGATCGATGCGACGGTAGTAGCGCTTGCCGCGGATGATGGCGGTGTAATACGGGCTGGCGAATTCAGCGTAGGAATCGCGCGGGCCCGCCGCCGTCGCGCCCCGCGGGGACTTGCCCGCCAGCAGCTGCTGCAGCGGCAGCCGCCCAATCTCCGCTCCGGCGTAAACATCCTCGCACTCGAGGCCCGCGGCGCAGGCGCCCGCGACGAGCCACCGCAGGGGTATCTGTGCCAGTTCGTTGTCGGGATAGCCGCCACCGATGTTGGAGTGCGCACCCACGAACCACCGTTGCTCGATTTTCCGCCGCCACTGCTCGTGCGATCGCCTCCAATCCTGTTCGGCCCGCGCATCCTCCAGCGCATTGAGCTGTCCGTCGCCCGCGCTGTTGCCATGTCCCACGAACTCCAAAAAGGGCGTGTGGGAGAAAGCGCCGCGATGCTCGTCCACCGCCAGCGCATGCCGGCAATGCTGGATGAGCGTCGTGGGCCGCATGTTGTGGTGCATGGCCAGCGTACTCGTGAGCCCCGGGATGGCCAGCGCATCCAGCCCGATGGCGCCCACGGTGTCGTAGACGCCGAGAAAGGTGATGCGCGCGCGGCGTGACCAGGTGGCAAGCAAACGCTCTGCGGGGTTCAGCGTGCGCGGATCCACCAGCAGGCCCTGCAACTCATCGAAGGGAACCGGATGGCTGCGCCGCTGCTCGATGCGTTCGACGTTCCACGGATCGGCGATGAGGTCGTTGAGGCGACGATGCCGCGTCCAGGGCTTGCCGAACAGCCTGTCCCAGATGCTGCTGCTGCCCTCGCGCGCGCGCCCGAGCAAGCAGTAGTCGTGCCAGAGCTGGTTGACCGAAATGGGCGCCCCGCGCCGCAGGATGCCGAAGGTGGAGATGAAGCCAACGAGTGAACGAGCCGTGAACGCCCCTCGGCTGAAACCGAAGATGTAGATCTCGTCGGCCTTCTCGTCGTCGTCGCGGTAGTTCTCCACCAGCCAGTCGTACGCCTTGCGCACGTTCTGCTCGAGCCCGAAGCCGAAGGAGCCGCCGGTGAATCCGTCGAGCACTCCCGTGCCCACACCCTCGCCGTAGTACGTGCGTTGCACGACCGCATTGTCCGCCGCGGGATCCTGCCCGTTGAGCGCCAGCGTGAAGTGATGGAGGACGTTGGTGCTGTCGTCCATGTTGTTCCACGTGCCGTCGAGGCACAGGATGAGCCGCTGTTGCTTGCGCATGTGTTCCGCCTGTCGGTGAACGCCCACCCTACGTCAGGACAGCAGGTCTCCCTTCCCTTCCGCCGCCAGCAGGAAGCGCGGAATCATCGCGTCCAACTCCGTACCATCATCCCGCACGAAGTTGTAACTGCCCTCCATCCAGCCGCTGGGCGAGGTGAGCACGCAGAAGGAGTTGTACTCGTGCGCCTCCCCGGGGGCGAGGTGCGGCTGCACCCCCACCACGCCTTCGCCCTCTACCACGTGGTCGCTGGCGCCGTCGTCGTGAATGAGCCAGCGGCGACTCATCAGCCGGGCACCAATGTCGCCGGTATTCTCGATGCGGATGTGATAGCTGAACACATAGCGCCCGGCGTCGTGGTTCGACTGCTCGTCCAAATACGTCGGACGCGCGGTGATGCGGATTCCGGCCGTGATGCGATAGAAGAACGGCGCGCGCGCTGCTGCCATCAACCAAACCTCGTAAACAGGAGAATCATGCGCGAGGCTACCGCGCGAAGATGGTAAGGACGCCCGTGGCCGGGATGGTCGCCGTCACCGCCTGCGCCCCCGTGATCGTCACATCCGGCAGCGGCTGCATATACGCGCTCGCCGTCGTGTAGTCCATCCCGTACGTCCCCGCCGGCAAGCCCCCCACCGTGAACGTCGCCCCCGCCGTCGCCTTCACCACCACC
>JBDSVW010000272.1:0-4328 GCA_039927015.1 Gemmatimonadaceae bacterium
GAGAACTGGATGGAGATGGCTATCGACTTGAGCCCTTGCGACCGGAGTAGACACGGGGCCGGAGCTATGGGTTCGGTAGAAGTGCGCCGAAGTCGGGGCGAGAGGCCACATCCCCGAAGACGAGTTCCTCTCTCCGGCCGAGGTGCGAAGGCATCGCCAGAATCGTTCGGGGCGCACCAGCACCGGCACCGGGAAGCACTGCGACACCGGTCGCAAGGCGAATCGGAAGAGCCGGGCGGGGGGCGGGAGCATGCGCGCGTGGAGCGCCGTCACGGCGCGCCCGCCCCGATTCCCTCGAGCGTCACGACCGGAAACTGCGCGAGCGTAGTGGCATGCTCGATCGTCATGCTGACCGGGTTGCCGCGTTCGTCCAGGTCCACGTAGACGTTCTCGGAAATCTCCCGCGTCTCGCGCACCGGCGCCTCGGAGAACTCGAGCAGTGCAGTGTCGGTATCCTTGAAATACTTGACCTTCATGGGCGAAACCCGCGGTCGAAAAACGCGTTGTGGACCGTCACGCCGTCGGCGAGCAGGATGACGCGGAGGTAGCGTCGAACATCAGAAATGTACACCCATCGTCTGATGCGGCCATCCCCCTGACGCTGCTCCGTGTCCGGCCTATTGATTGCCCATAGGATCCACTCGTCCCGTATCGCGGCGCGATCGGGGCGGTGCCGAACGTGCCGGAAGTAGTCGGTGCAGGGAAAGATGTGAATGCTCGTCGTGGCGGTTGACATCGAACGTGCCGGGTGGATCGGAGTAACGCTCATGCGTCCGCCACCTCGACGCGTCATCATTTCCCGCCAAGACCGACCATGAGATTGCCGTCGTAACGTGGGACCACGTCGCAAGGAGCGAATGTGCGGCCCGCGCGATGTCCGTAACGGCGTACCGCTGTCAGACCCTCGTGCGATACTTCGAGACATCCCACCGGAGCGACACCCCCGCATGCCTCTCCCCGTGCGCAAGCGCCCCATCGAGAACTCCTACCTCGTCGACGACCTCCCCTTCGCCGCGGGTGAGTATCCGGGCGCCAAGCCCGACCCTCGCGACGCAGGCGCCCGCGCGAAGCTCGCGCAATTTCTCGACGCCGGCGTCACGGCCTTCATCGATCTCACGCACGCGCATGATGACCCCCTCGCCCCATACGAGCCGATCCTCACCGCGTTGAAGTCCGAGCGTGCAGTCGACGTCACGTACGAGCGCCTCACCATTCCCGACATGGACGTCTGCGCCCCCGGCCACATGACGCGCATACTCGATGCGATCGACCGACGCCTCGCCGAGGGGCGCTTCGTGTACGTCCACTGCTGGGGTGGCGTAGGGCGCACCGGCACCGTGGTCGGTTGCTGGCTCGTGCGGCAGGGGCACGATGGTGCGGACGCGCTCCGCCAGGTGCAGCGATACTTCAGTACGATGCACAAGGTGCGCGTGCTCCGACGCCACCCTGAGGGCTCCCCGCAGACCGACGAGCAGCGCGACATGGTCCGCACCTGGCACCACCACGAGAACGGGATGGGATGGGAGGAAGTCGACGCATGAGCCAGCCCCCGAGCACACCAGCTGTAGCACCCGTCACGCACTCCGACGCCCACCTCGACCGATACCGCGGCGCACTGCTCGGGTTGGCCGCCGGCGACGCGCTGGGCACGACGCTCGAATTCACCACGCCGGAACGCGTCAGGCCGATCAGCGACATGGTCGGCGGTGGCCCCTTCAAGCTGGACCCGGGCCAGTGGACCGACGACACGTCGATGGCGATGTGCCTGGCGGAGAGCCTGGTGGAGCTCCACGGCTTCGACGCGAACGACCAGATGCAACGCTACGTGCGCTGGTGGACGGAGGGCTACTGGTCGAGCCGCCCGGGCGTTTGTTTCGACATCGGAAACACGACGAGTGCGGCGCTGAGTCGATTCCGGCAAACGGGCGACGCCTTCGCCGGCAAGACGTCGGATAATGCCGCCGGCAACGGATCATTGATGCGACTCGCCCCCGTCCCGCTCTTCTTCGCTCGCAACCCCGAACAGGCGATCCGCATGGCGGGCGAAAGCTCACGCACGACGCACGGGGCGCCAGCAGCGGTGGATGCCTGTCGCTACTTCGCCGCGCTCCTGCTCGGGGCGCTGGCTGGGGTGCCGAAGGAGGAACTGCTGGCCGACTGCTATTCGCCGGTCCCGGAGCTGTGGAGCCGCGAGCCGCTGCATGCGAGAGTGGCCGAGGTGGCGGGCGGATCGTTCCGTCGAAAGTCGCCACCGGAGATCAAGGGCGGACACGGCTTCGTGATCGACACCCTGGAGCGGCGCTGTGGGCGTTCGCAACCACCAACGACTTCGAGTCGGGAGCGCTTGCGGCGGTGAACCTCGGGGGCGACGCGGATACGACGGGGGCGGTGTATGGGCAGATTGCGGGGGCGTACTACGGAGTGACTGGTATCCCGCAACGCTGGTTGAAGCGATTGAAGCTGGGTGCTGAGATCGATGCCTTGGCGGGACGACTGCATGACGGGGCGCGGCCGCAGTAGCAGGCGCGCATCTCCGTGACCTCGGTGACCTCTGTGGTAAAAAGCAGTTAACCACAGAGGTCACCGAGGTCACAGAGTGTAGAAACGCGGGAGGATCGCACACGTGACGGTCGAGTGTCGGTGTTCCGGAGATTGGAAGGGTCTCCAACCGTGCCTCCTACGCCCCGTGCAACTCCCGCTCGCCGATCTCGCCGTCGTCACCCCGGACAAGGTCCGCGACTACTTGCTGTTGCCGACCCACCCGGTAGGTCGGCACAAGGCTCGATTCCTCGGCTCGCTCGGCTACTGGCGTCCGCGGTGGGAGGTCCTCGCCGTTGCGCTGCGCACGCTGGCGCGCCGCGGCGAAGCGGTGAAGATCCCGACTCCCCCCTATGGCACGAAGTATCTCGTCGGCGGTATGCTACGAGGGCCGGGCGGTCGCGAGTCGTGGGTCGAGACTGTCTGGATTATTCGCGCCGATGACCCTCGCCCCCATCTCGTGACCGCCTTCCCGGGAGCACCGCGATGACGATTCGTGAACTGGACGCCGTGGTGCTGGAACGCGACGTCGACGAGCATGGACTGCGCCGGGGTGACGTCGGCGCGGTGGTGGCGATCCTGGCGCCAGGCGAATTTGAGGTGGAGTTCGTGCGCACCTCGGGGGCGACGCATGCGCTGGTGCAGCTTGCGGCGGCTGATGTGCGGCACCTGACGGACGGGGATCTTCCGGCGGTGCGGCCGACGTAGTGATCGGCGGCGACCTGTAGCGAGCCCCAGCCACGTTCTGCCCCGCGCTTGGACGTACGTCAGCCCCATTCGGGCGGCTCAACGCAGAGCGAGCGACCTCAGCGCCGTAAGGCGGAAGTCAGAACTCGTTGGAAAGGGGACCGCCGCCCGAATCGTGCCACCCTATATGGCACGCAAGGCGCCAGATGGCATGATTGGCCTCTTTATGGCACGATTCGCCCTCTTATGGCACGATTCGGTTTTCTCCCCTCCGAAGTCGAGCTTAGCGCGCCTGAGGGCGAACGACGTGTAAAGGAAAAGCCGGTTTGCCATACACGTCCTTGCCACGTGTATACGGGTTAGGGCTTTGCTAAACACTTCCGACCCCGTCGCCCCCCTCCATCCGGGAAAAGCGATCTCCCTTGGTCCTGCTTACGACCCAAACAGCACCATGGAACGTCCCAACTAGCGCTTCCCGCCCCGTCAGATCCCTTTTCAGGCCATCTCATCCGCTGTGCGTGGGCGCACGCCCCCACGCTCGCTCCCCTGGCCCGACTACTCCCCATGACGGAATCGATCGCCTCGTCCAAGATCGAAGGACTGCAGCTCGGGGTCCGCGATCTGGAGCGTGCCGAGGCGAAGGCGAAGTCGGGAAGTGCGCCGGGGACGACGGCCGTGGAAGTGTTGGCCAACAGCGATGCCATGGTGCTCGCGGTAGAGTAGGCGGCCGAAGTGCCAAACTTCAGCGAGCGTAAAATCACGTCGATCCACCGTCGCCTGCTGAAGCGCGCCTCGCATCGCCACAGTGTCGGTCAGATCCGGACAAGACAGAACTGGATCGGCGGAAACGACTACAACCCCTGCAGCGCCGACTTCGTCCCAGCTATGCCCGAAGACGTCGTCTCGCCGGCCAATCGCAAGGTTGGGGAGCGGCCGATTGAAAGGTTCGGGCAGAGCCGTCCACACCACGTGTATACGGTTTCGGGCTTCTCCATACACTTCCCAACGCCCCCCGCTCCTAGCCGCCGCCACCCACCGGGTATATCCTCGCCCCCACCATGCCCCCCTCCTCGCCAACCCCCACCCCCCGCCACCTCCTCGCC
>JBDSVW010000273.1:0-3220 GCA_039927015.1 Gemmatimonadaceae bacterium
ATGAGCACGTACTGCCTCGATCCCACCGATCCCTTTCCCGAGGGCTACACGGTCGGCGATATCTGGTAGTGCGCGCTATAGCGGCCTTGCATGGTCCCGGTCGCCCGGTCGCCCGGTCGCCGGGTGGCTGCGGAGGTGCGAGGACTCCAGCAGGAGCGGCGCCTGCGTTCGGGGGCAGGTCCACTAGCTTTGAGCAGCCCCGCGGGGCGTTGCAGCAAACGCCGGGCGCGAGACCGCCTCCTCTTTCAAGTCCAGACTCCCATCGCATGTCGAGCGCCACGTCGTTTCCGCGTCATCGCATTCGCATCACACTGCTCGAGAACATCCATCCTGCCGCGCACCAGACGCTCGAAGAGGCGGGGTACACGGTCGAGGTGATTCCACGCGCGGTGGATGACGAGGAGCTCAACCGGGTGGTCGCCGAGTCGCATATCCTGGGCGTGCGCTCGCGGACCAAGGTGCGGGCACCGCAACTGGCGCATGCGGGCAAGTTGCTGGCGATTGGCTGTTTCTCCGTCGGCACCGACCAGGTGGCCATCGACGAAGCGGCCATGGCCGGAGTGCCGGTGTTCAACGCACCGCACGCCTCGACGCGCAGCGTGGCCGAGCTCACGATCGGAAACGTCGTGGCGCTCGCGCGCCGGCTGGGAGACAAGAATCTCAAGCTGCACCGCGGGGAGTGGGACAAGAGCCTCTCCGGCGCGCACGAGGTGCGCGGCCGGTCGTTAGGTATCGTCGGCTATGGGCACATCGGGCAACAGGTGGGCCTTTTGGCCGAGGCCTTCGGCATGCGGGTCGCGTTCTTCGACATCCAGAAGCGGCTCTCGCTCGGATCGGCGCGAGCTGTCGGCACGCTGGACGCCCTGCTCGCGGATTCCGACTTCCTGTCGCTGCACGTGCCCGACACGCCGCGCACGCAGCAGATGATTGGGGCGGAGCAGCTGGCCCGCCTGCGGCCGGGGAGCTACGTGATCAACCTGTCGCGGGGGAGCGTGGTGGTGGTGGACGCCCTGCGCGACGCGCTGCGCAGCGGCCATCTGGCCGGAGCCGCACTGGACGTCTTTCCCTCGGAGCCCGCGCCGGCCAACGCCGAGTTCGACGTCGGCTTCGGCGACCTGCCGAACGTGATTCTCACGCCGCACGTGGGCGGCAACACCGAGGAGGCGCAGCGCAACATCGGGATCGAAGTGGCGCATTCGTTTGTGGGATTCATCGATCGCGGATCAACGGAGGGGGCGGTGAACTTTCCGCAGGTGAACCTGCCGTCGATTCCCGGCACCCATCGCATTCTCAACATCCATCGCAACGTGCCGGGTGCGTTGGCGGAGGTGAACCGGATCGTGTCCGAGGTGGGGGCGAACATCGAGGCCCAGCAGCTCGCGACGTCGCGCGACATCGGCTACCTGGTGATGGACGTCAATCGCGAGTTGTCGGACGAGGTGCACAGCCGCATCTCCGCGCTCCCGATGAGCGTGCGGACCCGCATCCTCTATTGATCGGGTGCGCATGCCCGACCCACACCCCGGGGCACGAGCCGAGCTACCTGCCGCTGGCGACGTTCAGGAGCCGTTGAGGCCGACGTCGCTGCTGGTCGCTGAGGAACTCGTGCCGAACGTGCGCGGTTCGGCCAGCGAGTCGCACCCACCGCTCAGCGTGCAACTCGCGCCCGATTCAGTCGCCATCGCCGATTTCCTGCACGACGAGTCGAAACTCGCCGCTGCGCGTGTTGCGTCGCTCGCCACGCCACGCTCCGTGGACGAACTGCGGCAGGTGATGACGTGGCACGCGGCGCTCCAGCATCGGGTGGCCGTGTCGGGAACGCGCACCGGGGTGGTGGGCGGCGCCGTGCCCGAAGACGGAGCGCACCTCGTGTCGCTGGCCGAGCTGCGTGGCGTGCTGCGGGTGGACGAGACAGGGGAATCCCCCACCGTCACGGTGCTGGCAGGCACGTGGCTGTCGGAGCTCAGCGAGTATCTCGCCGCGCATCACGCGGGTCTCGCGTTTCCGATCGATCCCACGGAGCGGTCGGCGTCGTTCGGTGGCATGGTGTCCACGAACGCGGGCGGGGCGCGCTCGTTTCGTTTCGGCAGCATCCGCTCGTGGGTGGTGGGGGTCACGGTGGAGCTGCCGAGCGGACGCACGCTGCGGCTGCGCCGCGGTGTGCATCGCGCGGCGGAGGGTCGGTTGCGTCTGCAGGACGGCGCGGAGGAGCGCGAACTGGCCATCGCGCCCATTCCGAAGCCATCCACCAAGAACGCGGTCGGCCCGGGCTTCGCGGCGTCGGGTGACGCGCTGGACCTGTGGATCGGGGCGGAGGGCACGTTAGGCGTGATCTCCGAAGTCGAGGTGCGGCTGGTGCGCGAAAGCGGATCGCGGCTCGGCTACCTCCAGTTCTTCGGCGATGTGTTGGCGGCGTTCCGCTTCGTGGAAGGGCTGCGCGCGTCGAGTGCGCTCCAGGCCATCGCCATCGAGTTCCTCGACGCGCGGTCACACGCGCTGGCGCGGGAAAGCGGCCGCGACGGCGTCGAGCGGGTGCTGCGTCTCGCCCCTCCGGACGCGTGCTCCGTGTTCACCGAGATCGACTTCGAGGGAGACGATGCGCTGGTGGCCGCCATCGAGGCGCTGGACGCGCTGGTCACGTCGGCTGGCGGGGACGCGACCGCGTCGCTCGCGGGCACGAATGAGCGGGAGCTGAAGGATATCCGCGCCTTTCGCCATGCCGTGCCGGAGCGGGTGAACGCGATCATCGCGCAGCGGCGCGAGCAGCATCCCGGCGTGCACAAGATCGCCACGGACATGTCCGTGCCCGACGGGGAGCTGCACTGGATTTTCGGAGAGTACCAGCGCCGCCTAACCGCTGCGGGGTTGGACTTCGCCGCCTTCGGCCACGTGGGGAACAACCATTTTCACGTGAACATGCTGCCGCGCGACGAGTCGGAGGTGGCGCGCGCCCGCACGCTGTATGAGGCGCTGGCGCGCGACGTGGTGGCGCGCGGCGGGGCGGTGGCGGCGGAGCACGGCATCGGGAGGATCAAGAAGGCGTTCCTGCCGGTGCAGTATGACGCGGCCGTGCTGCGCGCCCTGCGGGCGGTGAAGTCGTGGGTCGATCCGGAGTGGCGGCTGAACCCGGGGATTCTGCTCGACCCGGCCCCCTGAGCGGGGTGAGTGGGAGGGACGCTGGCGGGGGCCGCCCGCTGGTCGTTGGGGGGTGGCCCGGCTA
>JBDSVW010000274.1:0-8017 GCA_039927015.1 Gemmatimonadaceae bacterium
CGAGATGCCCGAGGGCAAGGAGTACCGACTGGTGCTGGGTGGCGGACAGGCCATTCCGGGTATCGAAGAGCTCATCATGGAGCTCACGCCCGGAAGCTCGGCGGAACGGCCCGTGAAGTGGCCCGAGGACTTTCCCGATGAAGCGCAGCGCGCCAAGACCAAGATGGTCCGGGTGGAATTGAAGGACGTGAAGCGCAAGTCGCTGCCCGATCTCGACGATGCGTTCGCACGCGAGGTTGGCGACTTCGAGTCGATCGACGACCTGCGCAAGACGGTGCGCGACGACATGCAGGAGTCGGCCACGCGTGAATCGGACGCCGAAGTGCGCCAGAAGCTGCTCGACGAGATCATTGGCGCGAATCCGTTCGATGTGCCGCCGAGCTGGGTGGCGCAGATCGTTCACGGCTACGCGGACGCCTACAAGATCCCCGAAGAGGAGCATGAGCGCTTCGCCCAGGGCTTCCGTCCCACCGCCGAGCGCCAGGTGCGCCGCGACATGGTGATCGAGTCGATTGCCGAAGCCGAATCGCTGAAGGCGTCGGAGGCGGATATCGATGACAAAGTGACCGAACTGGCCGAGAAGCGGGGGGTGAATCCCGGGCAGCTCTACGCCTCGATGCAGAAGTCGCAGCGATTATCGGAACTGGAACGGGGTATCACCGAGGACAAAGTCTTCAAGTTGTTGTTTGAGCGGAATACGGTGGAATAGTGATCGCCCGGGCCCGGAGCTGCATGCGGGTGCGGGCGCGTCACTCGATCGGCCGATACTCTGGTCGGGGTGCCGGACGACATCTTCCGCAACAGTGGGCTCTTCGCAGCGACCAGCAGCAGTAGTTCGAGCACGAGCGACTTTCATCTCACGCATTCACGAGAGAGCACAGTGGCCAGCATCTATCCCCCGTACGTCATCGAGCGGTCCAGCCGCGGTGAGCGGTCCTACGACATCTTCAGTCGTCTGCTTATGGACCGCATCATTTTCCTGGGCACGCCCGTGAACGACGACGTCGCGAACATCGTCATCGCGCAGTTGCTCTTCCTCGATGCGGACAACCCGGGACGCGACATCAACCTGTACATCAACTCGCCCGGCGGCAGCGTGTCGGCGGGGCTGGCGATCTACGACACGATGCAGTTCCTGAAGTCGCCGGTGAGCACCATCTGTATGGGCATGGCCGCCAGCATGGGCGCCTTCCTCCTTGCGGCCGGAGCTCCCGGCAAGCGCCAGGCGCTGCCGCATTCGCGCGTCATGATTCACCAGCCGTCGCAGAGCGGCGGGGGTGGTTCGGCGTCCGACATCGAGATTCAGGCGAAGGAAATCCTGTACCTGCGCGAGAAGCTCAATTCGCTGATGGCCAAGCACACCGGCCAGCCGATGGAGCAGATCGAGCGTGACACGGACCGCGATCGCTGGATGTCGTCCGAAGAGGCGAAGGCCTATGGCCTCGTGGACAGCATTGTGGCGCACCGGACCGAAGTGGAAGCGGGCCGTCCCGCGGCCGCAGTGACGGGCTAGCGCTGTCGCGCCAGGATGGGGCCGCGGGAGCGGTCCCCCAATCCCGGGGTTTTGCTTGACCAGTGCGGAAACCGTCTATTACGTATCGGTAGCCCGGCCCCCGGGTCCGAAGTCGTTCAGTCTCTTACGTCGGCGCCATGTCCCACGATAAGCACCTGCGCTGCTCTTTCTGCGGGAAGTCCAAGGATTCGGTCCGGAAATTCATTTCCGGGCCTTCCGTGTACATCTGCAACGAGTGCATCGCCCTCTGCAACGAGATCCTTGCCGAGGACGAAGAGCGCGAGGTCGCGGAAGCGATCACCCAGGTACCCATCCCGCGGGAGATCAAGGACACCCTCGATCAGTACGTGATCGGGCAGGAACTGGCGAAGAAGGCCCTCTCGGTCGCCGTCTATAATCACTACAAGCGCATCAACTCCACGTCGTCGCGTGACAGCGACGTGGAACTGGACAAATCCAACATTCTCCTCATCGGCCCCACGGGCGTGGGGAAGACGCTGCTGGCGCAGACGCTCGCGCGCATTTTGGACGTGCCCTTCACCATCGCCGACGCCACGACCCTGACCGAGGCCGGCTACGTGGGCGAGGACGTGGAGAACATCCTCGTCCGGCTGCTGCAGGCGGGCGACTTCAATGTCGCGGAGTGCGAGCGTGGCATTGTCTATCTCGACGAGATCGACAAGATCGCGCGCAAGAGCGAGAACCCGAGCATCACGCGCGACGTGTCCGGCGAGGGGGTGCAGCAGGCCCTGCTGAAGATCCTCGAGGGCACCGTGGCATCGGTACCTCCGCAGGGCGGGCGCAAGCATCCGCAGCAGGAGTACATCCAGATCAACACGAAGGACATCCTGTTCATTTGCGGCGGGGCGTTCGACGGACTGGAGAAGATCATCGAGGCGCGCACCGGCCGTCGTCAGATCGGCTTCAGCAAGGAAGACGTGAAGAACGGCACGGCCGAATCGCTGAAGAGGAACCCCTTCAGGGAAGTGGAGCCCGACGACCTGCTGCGGTATGGACTGATTCCGGAACTGGTGGGACGCATGCCGGTGGTGGTGCCGCTCGAAGCCCTGGACGAGGATTCGCTGGTGCAGATCCTCAAGGAGCCGAAGAACGCGCTCACCAAGCAGTACCATAAGCTGTTCGAGCTGGAAGACGTGAAGATCACCTTCGAGGAGACGGCCCTTCGGGCGATCGCTCTCAAGGCGCTCGGCCGGGGCACGGGCGCGCGCGGACTGCGTGCCATTCTCGAGGAGACACTGATGGAGATCATGTTCGACCTTCCCAGCCGGGAGGACGTAGTCGAGGTGAAGGTGACGGAGGCGTGCATCACCAACGGCGCACCTCCGCTGCTCGAGATCCAGCCCAAGCGCCAGAAGAAGGAAGCCTGAGGCCCACGCTTCAGCCCGACGCCCTGATGTCTGGATGAGGGTCCCGCGCCCGGCTGAGCGATTCGCTCGGCGGGCGCTTACCTTTTGAGGGGGCCACCGCGCGGCAGGACGCGCCGTGATGCCCGCCGGCTCCCCGCCAGCCGCCCTCCGCACGCCCTCCTCCACTCATCCTCCACCCGATTTACCGTTGCTCCTTTCCCGCGCCACCGACACGTTCGACGTCCCCGATCGCCTGCCCGTTCTTCCCCTGAAGGACGTGGTGGTCTTTCCCTATGTCGTGATGCCGTTGCTGGTGGGTCGCGCCGCCTCGCTGGGCGCGGTGGAACAGGCGTGGCGGGGTGACCGGTACATCGTGTTGGTGGCGCAGAAATCGGTGGACGCCACCGAACCACTGGCGGCGGACCTGTTCCGCACGGGAGTGGTTGCGCGCATCCTGCAGGCCTCGCGCATGCCTAACGGGACGGTGAAGGTGATTGCCGAGGGGATCGCGCGGGTGCGCCTGACGCGCATTACCACGCACCAGGGGGTGCTACGCTCGTCGCTGTCGGCCACGCCGTGGGGTTCCGCGCCGCTTTCGGTGGACGAGCGCGCGACAGCGGCGCAGGTGGTGGAGCGCTTCGAGGAGTACGTATCGCTGCACCGCCGCATTCCGCAGGAAGTCGTCCAGATGGCGTCGGCGGCGGGCGATGACGAGCGCGCGGCGTGCGTGATTGCGTCGCACCTCGGCGTCCGGCACGAGATCCGCCAGCGCCTGCTGGAGTCTGCCTCGCTGGCCGAGCTGTACAACGGCCTGCTGGAGGTCGTGACCGGTGAGCTCGAGATCCTGCGCCTCGAGCGGAAGATCGATGACGAGGTGCGCGGCTCGATCTTCCGCAACCAGCGCGAGTTCTACCTGCAGGAGCAGCTGCGGGCGATCCACCGGGAGCTGGGGCAGGAGAATCCGGACGAGGCGGAGGACCTCGAGGCACTCGTGGAAGCCAAGGGGCTGCCCGAGGCCGTGAAGGCCCGCGCGCTGCGCGAGGTGCGGAAGCTCAAGCGCATTCCCGCCGTGTCGCCCGAGGGCACCGTCGGCCGCAACTACCTCGACTGGATACTCGCGCTGCCGTGGAGCGAGCGGAGCGATGACGTGCTGGACGTGGCCCACGCGCGCGCGGTGCTGGATGAGGATCACTTCGGGCTGGCCGATGTGAAGGAGCGCGTGCTGGACTACATCGCGGTGCTGGCGCTGGTGGGCAAGCTGGACGGGCCCATTCTCTGCCTCGTGGGGCCGCCGGGCGTGGGCAAGACGTCGCTGGGGCGCAGCGTTGCGCGCGCACTGGGACGCAAGTTCGTGCGCATGTCGTTAGGCGGGGTGCGCGACGAGGCCGAGATTCGCGGCCACCGCCGCACGTACATCGGCTCGCAGCCCGGACGGATTCTGCAGGCCATGCGGCGCGCGGAGGCGGTGAATCCCGTGTTGCTGCTGGACGAGATCGACAAGCTGGGCCAGGACTACCGGGGCGACCCGGCGGCGGCGCTCCTGGAGGTGCTGGACCCCGAGCAGAACCGCGCCTTCAACGATCACTACCTTGAGCTCGATTACGACCTGTCGCAGGTGCTCTTCATCACGACGGCCAACTCGCTCTCGGGCATTCCCGAAGCGCTGCGGGACCGGATGGAGATCGTGCGGCTGCCGGGGTACCTGGACCACGAGAAGCACGCCATCGCCCGCCAGTACCTCTTTCCGCGCCAGCTGGAACGCAATGGCGTGGACGGGTCACGGGTGGACCTCGGCAGCGACGTGATATCGACGCTCGTGCGCAACTACACGCGCGAGGCCGGTGTGCGCGAGCTGGAGCGCCGCATTGCGCGCGTGGCGCGCAAGCTGGCGCGCCGACAGGTGGAGGCGGCGTCGGTGGCCGACGCCACAGCGCCCGCGCGGACGTCGGTGACCGCGGACGACCTGCATGGCCTGCTGGGCATCGCGCCCTACGACCCCGACGACCTGTCGCGCGAGGACAAGGTGGGGGTCGCCACCGGGCTCGCTTATACGTCCGTGGGTGGCGAGGTGCTGGAGGTGGAGGTGGCCGTGCTGCCCGGGCGGGGCCGCGTGCAGCTCACCGGTGCGTTAGGCGACGTGATGAAGGAGAGCGCAGGGGCCGCCATCAGCTACGCGCGGTCCCGGGCCAGCCAACTGGGCATCGACCGCGACTTTCACAAGACGCGCGACATTCACGTGCACATCCCGGCAGGCGCAACACCCAAGGACGGCCCCTCGGCCGGCATCGCGATCGCCACGGCGCTGGTGAGTGCCTTGAGCGGCGTCCCCATCCGGGGCGTCGTGGCCATGACCGGCGAGATCACCTTGCGCGGGCGCGTCCTGCCCATCGGGGGACTGAAGGAGAAGACGGTGGCGGCGCTGCGCAACGCGCGCACGGAGGTCATCATCCCGCACCTCAATGCGAGGGAGATTGAGGAGCTGCCGGAGGAAGTGCAGGCCGCGATCTCGTTCCACGCTGTGGAAACCATGGACCAGGTGCTGGCCGTGGCGCTCACCCAGGCGCCGCGCGCGCCCCGGAGGGCGCCGGCGGAGACCGCGGAGCCCCGGGCGACCGCGGAGGTCGCGCACTGATGGCCGACGCACCGCGCCCGCCCGCCGCCCCCGCCAGCGAGAGTGCCCGACCTCGCGATCCGCTCATCATCCGCGAGCTCGAGTTTCTTGGCGGGATGGCCGTGCAAGGGGGATGGCGCCCTACAGAACTCCTGCCGGAAGTGGCCGTCATCGGACGCTCGAACGTGGGCAAGTCGTCGCTGCTCAACGTCCTCCTGCGGCGACGGTCGTTCGTCCGCGTGAGCCGCACCCCCGGGCGCACGCAGGAAGTGAACTTCTTCAAGGTCAACGACGATCTCGTGCTCGTGGACCTGCCCGGCTACGGCTACGCACGGGTTTCGAAGTCGAAGCGACATTCGTGGCAGCCCCTCATCGAGGGCTACCTGCGCATGACGTCGCAGTTGCGGGGTATCATCTTTCTGCTCGACATCCGGCGCGATCCCAACAACGAGGACCTCGCGATGCTCGACTATCTCGCGGAGTTGGAGATTCCCGCCGTCGTGGTGATCACGAAGGTGGACAAGCTGGGTGCCATTGCGCGCGCCGAGCGTCTCCGGCAGGTGGTGTCGGCCATCGAGGTGGACGAGGACCAGGTGATTCCCTTTAGTGCGCATAACGGGATTGGGCGCGACGAACTGGCCTCGGCGGTCGTTGCCCTCGTGCACCAGCCCGCGTGGCGGAGAGCGGAGGGATGACGACGGCAGCGCGGTGGCGTGCGTGCGTACGCCCGCCTACCTTCGTGCTGGCGTTACTGCTCTGGCTCATCGGGTGTGCGCCGCCGGCATCCCCCCGCGCCGCAGGCGCCGACGGGCCCGCCCCCGAGTTTGCGGCCGCGCGCGACAGCGCGGCCCGCTTGGTGCCGCCCGGATTCGGCTCCCTCAAGCAGGAGGACGTCGCGCTCCGCGTGTCACAGCTCGGGTTGCAGGTGCGTGCCATCCCGCTCGACGAAACTGTCACGCGCGTGCTGTCGCCCGATTCCTACCAGGCGCTGCGCGACCTGGTCGCCAGCCAGCGGGAACGGATCCGTGAGGTGCAACGGCGTACCGGCTTGCCCACCGTGAGCCTGTGGTACGTGTCCTTCTTCGGCGTCGAGCAGGGGGAGACGCGTTTCAGCCCGCTCGAGTTCCTCATCTCCAACGTCGGACGCGACTTCCGGCCCGTGGAAGTCATTCCGCTGTCGCCGGGTTTCGGTGCGCAGCGGCTCCGGCAGCGCGAAGTGCAGCACGGGCTGTACGTCTTCGACGGACAGGTGGACGTGAACCAGCCCCTCGTGATCACCTACGAAACCGCCCGCAACACCGACTGGCCTATCGTCCTGCAGCGCATCGAGCGCGAGCGATCGCTCGTCCGCTCGCGCGCCGGGGCGAAGCCCTGAGCAGCGCCTACCCGATCCCCCCCGCGCCGCGCCACACGCGGCGGCGGATCACGGGAGGCACGGCCCCACTCTCCTCGAGGATACCGTCATGACCTGGCTCCCGCTCCGCCAGCTGCCTCGGCGCCCGACTGCGTCCCTCGCCACTGCCTGGCTGGAGCGCATCGAGCACTCACTGGCCGATGCCGACTGCGATCGCGCCGCGCTCTGTCGCGACACGCTGCTGGAGCTTGCCTACCCGCAGTACGCCGGGAACTGGGAGTCCGCTCTCAACGACCCGCAGGTGCCGTTAGGCACGCGGCTCGCGCTCTCGCAACTCGACCCACGCAACATCACGCTGGAGCCCGAGTTCTACGCCGACTGCGACGACGCGAAATTCCAGCCCGTGAAGCCCCTGCTCTGGCTTTGGTATTCGTTTGACCGGCTTCCCCTGGCGGGGCAGAACGTGGAACTGGGCGTCAATTTCCGGCGCGTGCTGGCACCGCTCATCTTCCGCCGCTGCGGCGCCAACTTCAAGTGCTTCCAGCACGTGGAGTTCTCCTTCGGCTACAACATGGACGTCGGGGACAACGTGGTTGTGCACCGGCACGTGTTGCTGGACGACCGCGGCGGGATCGTAATCGGAAATGGCGCGTCGGTCGCCGACTACGCCAACATCTACAGCCACACGCACAGCATCGTGGATCAGAAGGACGTGACGAACGCGGTGACGACGCTGAGCGAGGGATCGCGAATCACCTATCACGCGACGGTGCTGGCCGGTGTGCACGTCGGCGAGCACGCGATGGTGGGCGCGGTCGCGGTGGCCACCAAGGACGTGCGTCCGTACCACGTCAATGTCGGCATTCCCGCGAAGAGCGTGCGCGTCAAGCCGAACGCTCCGGAGAACGCGCAGCAGTTCACGTCGGTCAAGCGGCCGTGACACCGAGCCACGACTCACACACAGGGAGCAGCGCCATGGGAGAATCCGCGAGCGTCAGCCAGGAGCTGATGCAGGAGCACCGGCTTATCGAGCGGGTGCTGGACGCGCTCGAGACGGCCGCGGGCCATCTCGAGGCCGGGCATTCCGTGCCGCCGGAGTTCTTTCTCGATGCCGCTGATTTCATCGCCGGCTTCGCCGACGGGTGTCATCACAAGAAGGAAGAAGGCGTGCT
>JBDSVW010000275.1:0-5436 GCA_039927015.1 Gemmatimonadaceae bacterium
CCGGATCGGTGAGGCAATTCTCCGCGAACCATCCGTTCGCCTGCTGGCGGCCCATCGCCCAGCGCACCTGGCGGTTGGCCGCCTCCACCCACGCCGGCACATGCTCCACGCGCGCTGCCTCGTACAAGCCCCACGACACGTGTGTCTCGTACGCCTTGTCGCTCGGCTTGGCGAACGGCGTCCGGTGCTTGCGCCAGCAGCCGTCCGCGTCCTGCGACTGCGCCAGCCAGTCGGCCGCGCGGCGCATCGGATCCCGGTATGCATCGCCCAGTTCCCTCGCACCGGCCGCCAGCCCGAGCACGATCTGCCCCGTGTTGAACGTGACTGGAACCCGTGGCGTGGCGTCCACGGTGCCGCCCTGGAATCCGCCCTCGGGAAACTGGATCGTCACCAGCCAGTCGAGCATGCGCCGGGCCCGGTCGCGGAACTCCGGATCGTCGTAGCGTCGTGCGCAGTCGAGCAGGGTGGGGACGATGTAGCCGCTCGTCTCGGGATATGAGGTGGACCAGCCGCTGATGAGCGAGAAGTTGCGCGCCGCCCCGCCGTCGGCGGACGCGGAGTGATCCTGCGCACGCGCGAGCCAGGCGAGCGCTCCTCGCACGGCGGCGTCGATGCCCGGGTCAGGCTCGAGGGGGGTGGCACGGTCACGCCGTCGCTCCTGTTTCACCAGTGGCGGCAGCCGCTGCTCGAACAGCAGGCGCCGGCCGAATTGAAGGATATCCGTCAACATGGAAGAATCTCGGGATACGGTGCAGAAAAGGATCCGAAAGCGACGTGATACCCCGGCTGGCGCGAAGTGGCGACACCCGACGGCGTCACGGGGTGCACGGGAGGCAAGTGGTCACCAGCTCACGCCGCACCACTCCCTCGCACGGCATAATAGCGCGCGTCGGGATGATGGACGATGAGCGCCGCGGTGGACTGCTCGGGCACCAGTTGGAAGGCCGACGTGAGCTCCATTCCTAACGATTCGGCGGCGGGCAGCAGGGCGAAGACCGCGGCATGGTCGTCCAGGTCCGGGCAGGCGCCGTAGCCCCATGAATAACGCTTGCCCCGCTCCGCTGGCACGCCAAGCTCGCTGCGAATGCGCCGATGCATCCATTCCGCTGTCGCCTCGGCGGCCTCCACCGCCAGCCCGTGTGAGTACAATGCCTCACTGTACTCGCCCGCCCCCTGCAATGCCTCGAAGCGCTCCGTGGCGTGCCGCCCAACCGTCACCACCTGCAGGCCGAGAACATCCACGTCCCCCGACTCCACCGATCGGAAGTAGTCGGCAAGGCAGAGCCGCTCCCGTCCCTCCTGTCGGGGGAAGTGGAAGCGCGCAATTTCGCGCAGGCTGCCGCCGTCGGCCTGGAACGCATCAGGATCGTACACGACGACCGAGTTGCCGCTGGCTTGCACGGGGAAGTAGCCGTACACGGCCTGCGGCGTGAGCCACCGCTCGCGCTTCGCCTCATCGGTCAGGCGGCGAAGGGCGGGCTCGAACTCTTCGCGCACCGCCTTCTGGTATGACTCGCCGGAGCCACGGCCACCCCACTGCAGGCGATAGAGTTCGTCGAGATCCAGCAGCTCGAAGACCTCGTCCAGCGGAATGTCGCGCACGACGCGCGTGCCGAAGAATGGAGCCGGCGGCACGCGGTGGTCGGCCGACACGTCGCTTCGTTCGCCCCCCGCGTCACCGCTCGCGACATCCTTGCCCACGTTGGTATGGAGAAAGACATCGGTGCGCGCTTCCTCCAGCCCGCGCGCCACGAAGGCTTCGCGCGTCGTTTCATCCTGCAGCCGGTCCATCGTCTCCAGGCCCTCAAACGCGTCCTTGCAGTAGAACACGCCGGGCGCGTATGGGCGCTCCCCATCCACGAACAGCGCACGCCTTCCGAATCGCCGGTTGATGGCCGCGCCCCCGATCAGCACGGGCACCTCGATGCCGCGCCGGTCGAGTTCCTGTACGCAGAGTGGCATCTGCTTCGAGGTGCTGACCAGCAGCGCCGATAGGCCGATGGCGTCGGCATTCACCTCGATGGCCTTCTCCACGATGGTGTTCACGGGCACCTGCTTGCCCAGGTCGTACACCGTGTAGCCGTTGTTCGAGAGGATGGTGTTCACCAGGGACTTGCCGATGTCGTGCACGTCGCCGTACACGGTGGCCAGCACCACGCGTCCCTTGGTGTAGCCCTCCTGCTTCTCGAGGAAGCTCTCGAGGTGCTTCACCGCGCGCTTCATCACCTCCGCCGACTGCAACACGAACGGGAGGATCAGCTCTCCAGCGCCGAATTTGTCGCCCACCTCCTTCATGGAGGGCAGCAGCACCTCGTTCAGCACGCGCACCGGCGCGTCGCGCACGCCCGCCTCGTCGAGTGCGGCCTCGATGCCTTCCTTCTTGCGATGCACGACCATCCAGTGCACGCGCTCGGCGGCGGTCATGCCCTCCGTCGGATCCTGCCTGCTGTCGCCGCCCTTCGCCTCAGGTCCGGCGAATCCCTGCTCGAAGTATTCAATGAAGCGCTGCAGCGCCTCGGGCGAACGGTTGAACACGAGGTCGTCGGCGAGCTTGCGCTCCGTGTCGGAGATCTCCGCATACGGCGTGACGTGCGCCGGGTTCACAATGGCCGCGTCGAGCCCCGCTTCCACGCAGTGATGCAGGAAGACGGAGTTGAGCACGGCGCGCGCGTCCGGCCGCAGGCCGAAGCTCACGTTCGACACGCCGAGGATCGTCAGCACGCCCGGCAACTCCCGCTTGATGAGGCGGATGCCTTCGATCGTCTCGTGCGCCGAGTCGATCCATTCCGGGTCGCCCGTGGCGAGGGTGAAGGTGAGTGCGTCGAAGATGAGGTCGGAGGGCCGCATGCCGTATTCGCCCACGACGATGTCGTGGATGGCGCGCGCCACCTCGAGCTTGCGATCGCGCGTCTTGGCCATGCCCACCGGGTCGATCGTGAGCGCCACCAGCGCCGCGCCATGGGTGAGCGCCAGCGGCACCACGCTGTCGATGCGCGCGCGCCCGTTCTCCATGTTGATCGAGTTGACGATCGCGCGCCCCGGGATGTGCTCCAGCGCCGCCTGGATCACGCTCGCCTCCGTCGAGTCCACCATGATCGGCGGTTCCACCGACATCGACAGCAGCTTGACGACCTTCGACATCTGATCGGCCTCGTCGCCGCGCTCCGTGAGCGCGACGCAGACGTCGAGCACGTGCGCCCCCGACTCCGACTGGTCGCGTGCGACCTCGAGCACCCCTTCGTAGTCGTCCGCCAGCAGGAGGCGCTTCACCTTGCGCGAGCCCTGTGCGTTCACGCGCTCGCCCACCAGCAGGGGCGCCGGCGACTGGTGCAGCGTAATGGCGCGCATGGCGGACGACACACGCGGCACACGGAGGCGCACTGCGTCCGGCGTCCGCCCATTGCCCCGCGCGCCTAACGCGTCCACGGCCTCGCACACCGCCGCGAGGTGCTCAGGCGTCGTGCCGCAGCAGCCGCCCACGATGCGCACGCCGAAGTCGCGCACGAACTCGGCCAGCATGCCGGCCATCGGCCCCGGCTCCAGCGGATACACTGCATCCCCGGTGCCGGTGTTGAGCGGGAGGCCGGCGTTGGGCACCACGGAGATGGGGAGCGTGGCGTGCTGGGTGAGGAAGCGCACCGGTTCCCGCATATGCTCCGGACCGGTGGAGCAGTTGAGGCCGATCACGTCCACCGGCAGGGCCTCGAGCGTGGTCATCGCACTCGCGACGTCGGTGCCGAGCAGCATCCGCCCGCTCACGTCCAGCGTCACCTGCACCTGCACGGGAATGCGATAGCCCAGCTCGCGGAAGAGTCGCGCGAATCCCGACAGCGCGGCCTTCACCTCGAGGATGTCCTGCGCCGTCTCGATGAGTAGCACATCGACGCCCGCCTCCGCCAGGTGCAAAGCCTGGGTGTGGAAGTCGAGCGTCAGCGCCTCGAATGTGACGTTGGACAGGGCCGGGTCGCTGCTGGAGGGCAGCATGCCCGTGGGTCCGATGGATGCCGCGACGAAGCGCGGGCGTCCCGGGGTCGCGAACCGGTCACACGCCGCGCGCGCCAGCTGCACGGCGGTGCGGTTGATGTCGCCCACCTTGTCCAGCAGGCCCCACTCCTCGAGCCGCCGTGGCGTCGACTGGAAGGTGCACGTCTCCACCACGTCGCACCCCACGGCGAGGAACGACTCGTGAATGCCCTGGATCACGTCCGGACGAGTCAACACCAGGTGGTCGTTGCAACCCTCGAGCGACTTCCCACCGAAGTCGTCGGGACCCAGCGCGTGACGCTGGATGTTGGTGCCCATCGCACCGTCGAAGATCAGCACCCCGCGCGCAAGCGCGTCGAGATAGCCCGACCGCACGGGAAGTCGCAAAACGTTGAAGGATGGCGCCACGAGAGTCCTTGGAAAAAAAACGCGCCCGGGGCAACGTGCGCGCCGGGCGGGCGCTTTAGCGGATTGTTTAACGTGGCCGCAAGTTGCCGGAAAATCGCCACGAACTTCTATTGGCCTGCAGGGCGCCTCCGGTGAGGAGGAGCGTCCACAGGTGTGACGGTACTATAACACAACGCGGGGCGAAACAGGCGGGGGCACGCGCGGCTCGGGCCTACGACGCGTGCGATTCGGGTGGGGTATCCACTCGCCCACGACCGCTCTCGCGCGCACGCGTCCGGACGTACTGCGCCAAGGCCGCCAGCCGCTGTCGTTCCAGCGGCAAGGTGAGGTCGGCCAGGGTGAGCCGGGCCACCCCATGACTCAGCGCGCTGCTGCTCTCGTCGTCTCCCGCGGCGCGGTAGAGCACGATGGCGCCGCCGGCTGCGAGCGGCAGGTGCGACAACCGCCGGTCTCCATCCAAGGCGAGCGCGCGGCGGTCCACCACCAGCATGAGCGGGGCCCTTTCGTCGCCGATCTCTTCGGCCTCGTCGAGCGAACTGGCCACGCTGACGCGGTGGCCCGCGCCCGCCAGGAGCTGCGCCAGCCCCTCGAGTAGTGCGTCGTCCGTGCCGATGAGGATGATCATGAGAAAAGTCCGATGCTCGTCAGGTGCGCCCGACATCCACCGCCGCCCGCGAATGCTGCTTCGTGATCGATGTCGAGGGCCAGCATCACCTGGTTCCTGCGACACCCGATCTGATACCCGTTGCCGGCGCGGGGGTCACATGAATCCCACGACGAGACGTTCGAGCAGACCGAGCAGGAGATATGCCACGATCGGTGAGATGTCGATCATGCCCAGCATGGGCACGATTTGCCTCAATGGCCGGAGTATCGGCTCGGAGAGGACGAACGCCCAGCGAACCCAGGGCGAGTACGGCGAAATGCGCACCCATGAGCTGATGACGCGCACCACGATCGCCATGCGCAGGATCGTGAAGGTCCACGAGACCAGGAGGCGCAGCACCCCGCGCGATCCGAACTGCGACGCATAGGCGATGCCGA
>JBDSVW010000276.1:0-2570 GCA_039927015.1 Gemmatimonadaceae bacterium
GGGACCTCGAGCCGGCGCTCCACCGCGCGGTCAGGAATGAGCACCGCCACCCATGGCTCCGCTGGTGCGATGCGCCGCGCGCGCCATTCAACGGTGGAGCTGCCGCCGGCCGCGGTGGTTACCCGTCGCGCGGGCTGATCGACCACCAGGTTGTCCGATCGAATCGTGAGCAGGTGCGTGCCGGGTTCGCGCGTCATCGCCCGGATGATGACCTCGCCCTGCCGACCCGTGCTGGCGGAGACGTGGAGTGCGTGGGACACGGAGGCCGCAGGAGGCGGGCCAAGCAGGTCCGCCATGAGCCAGATCCACCGGCTGGAAGGGTGCACCCACACTTCCTTATAGACGTAGGTGTTCTGCGACGGCCAGTAGGGAAGGTCGGACACGCCGCGGCTTTGCATGCCCACCGGCAGCGAGCCCACGAAGTCGCCCGACGACACGCTGTACTGCTGCGCCCAGTCGTAGCCCTCGCCGTACATCATGCTCTGGACGAACGGATTGCGGCCCACGATCCATTGCGCCTGACGCTGCGCGAGGTCGAGGGCGGTGCTGTCTCCACGCAGGCGAGCGGCGGCGGAGAGCGCCTTGGCCTGCGAAAGCACAATCCCGTAGTTCCCGCGCCGGGCGAACCAGACCGGGAAGGCGCGCAGGTACCATTCGCCTCCCATGGGTCGTCCCGCCAGCACCTGCGCGCGATAGGCGTCGCGCGTCGCCAGGTGCAGTGCGCCCGAGTCGGGAATCATGCGCTCGTCGCCGTCCCGATACACGTATGCCGGCAGCACGTCAAAAGGCGCAGTGGTGGTCGCGCCCCGCTTCTGGTACTCGGCGTAGCGCGCGACGGTGGCATACCACGACATCCAGTCCGCGTGGCGCGGCATTGCTTCTATGAGCTGCGTGAGGGCGACGATGGCCGCCTGATCGTTGCCGCGGTGAAACTGGTGAAAGAGCGTGTCGCGGTCGGGGCCCGTGTAGAAGAAGCCGCCGAGCGGAAAGGTCGTGCCCACCGCGGCCTTCTGCTGCGACGCGACGATGACGCGCGCGAGCTCCACCGCCTTGTCGGCGTACCGCTGCGCGCCCGTGGCGCGATACAGTTCCATCGACGCAGTGATGCCGATGCCCGCCAGCTCCAACGGCGTGGCCGCGAAGGCAGGGGTATGCCAGGTGGTGGGACCTTCCACGCCGGTGATGGCGAAACTCCAGTCCTCTTCCGCCAGGGCCAAGCTGCGCGCGGCGAGCTCGGGGTCGTCGTCCTTCAGCACGCGATAGGCGATGGCTTCGGCCGCCGCAGCGATGTAGTTCGCGTTAGGGTTGTTTTTAGCCATGACGGTACGGTCATCGGCATCACCAACAACGTTGTTGGTCCAGAGATTGTGGCTACCGAACGCCACGCGAAAGCCGCCCGGAAAACGTACGCGCATCACCCAGTCGAGGCCCCACTTCGCCTCCTCAAGCAAGCGAGCGTGGAGTGCGCGGTTGTCGCCTTGCTCGCGCAGTCGCTCGGCGAGCGCGAACATCGCATAGGTGGCTTCGCCGGTGTTGATCACTCCCTGCGACAGGTCGCCGGCGTCGTGCCACCCGCCGCTCATTGTCACGCGTTGGTCGCCGTGGGCCGCGAACCAGTCGAGATGGTCCACGCCGTGCGACCCCGGCACGTCGAAACCGCAGCGATTTCCGTAGAAGAAGTTGAGCGTTTTCCAGATGGTGCCGGTCCAGACATCGCCCGCAATGCTGAACGGTCGCGTGGTGCGATCGCCCGCGCGCAGCACGTAGCGGCCGGGCGTTTCCACTTCCGAAAAATCCAGCTCCTGAAATGCTCCGTGCGGGGTCTCAACCGAGCGCACGGGCTTCCGCAAGACGACGTCGCCCAGTGCGCTATTGCTCACGCGCATCACGCTGAACTCCGTGGCCGCGAGGTCGCTGGCGATGGCGCTCTTCGAGTGGCCGGTCTGGTAGCCCGTGTGGCTGAAGGCAATGCGGCCGGGGGCAACGTTCCACCCCGTATGGTGGTCCGGCTCGACGCGCTGCAACTCGATACGCCCCACCTCGAACGCGACGCGATCGCCGGGGGCCGCCAGCATCTTGTTGACCCAGTAGCCGATCTCGATGGCCGTCACGCGATCACGTGCCAGGGGGTCGATCTCCCACACCACATGCTGCCAGGCACCGTTGGCGAGCGTGACGTAGTGCACCCCCTCGCGGCCATAGCGATCCGGCACCTTCACGTCGCCATCGTTATGCATCACGATCTGCAGCGGCAGCATGGGGAAGCCCGCCACCTCAGGCCGGATCCAGATCGAGAGGCGGTTGAACCCGCGCCAGTCCTCGGCGTCGAAGGTGCGCCGGAGATTGACGGAGGAGAGCCGGTTGCGGGTGGGAGCCGGTGCGGCGTGGAACATCGACATGTCCACGCGGAGGACTCGCATGTCGCCGAGCCGGGATTCCGCAGGAAAGGTGAGTGCGCCCGTGCCCGTCAAGCGCCACGAATCGGGCCGCGTCATGTCGTCGAGCACGCGGCTGGCGAGGACCGGCTTCTGCAGCCAGCCGTACTCCGCCGATAACTCGAAGGGGATCGG
>JBDSVW010000277.1:0-9895 GCA_039927015.1 Gemmatimonadaceae bacterium
ATTGGCGATGCCGCCATCGCGAGCGCGATCCTCGACCGGCTCCTCCACCACGCCACCTCCACAAACAGCAATGGCGACTCCTACCGGCTCCGAGAAAGACGGAAGGCGGGGCTCGTCCGTTCCACGCTCACCCTCACCCCAAGGAGCAAGGTCTCACCAGGTGGGGAACTTGAGACGATCGAGGGTGGGGAGTATCAGACGATCGTTGACAACTTGCAGCGGGCCCTGGCGGGTCTCGACGGCGGGACGTTTCGGCCACACATTCGCTACGCAGCACATCCAGCACCGCCCCCCGCGTTCGCTGTCCACATCGCGAGCATCGTTGGGTTTTCCTACCACTTCGCCATACCCCACAGCAGCATGCTCAACCGGGATATTCTGCATGAGACTTGACCCATCACGCATGTGGCGACCGATGTTCGTCGTCGGCGGCATTCTCTACTTAGTCGGGAGTTCCCAACATCCCCGTGGCAGGATGGACGAGATGCTGGTCGATCCCACCTGGTTCCGGGCGCACTCGACGCTGTTCGTCGGTTTAGTGGTGCTGACGGTGGGCTTGGTGCTGTTGCGCCGCCCGCAACTGACGTCCACATCGATGAATCGATGGCTTCCCTTTGCGATGGTGGCAACGGCGCTGGAGGCGGTCGAGATGGGCGTCCACACAATGGCCTATGTGGATGCCGAAGCGCTGACCGCCGGCCAGTCCACCCCAGTTTTTACCACACACTCGTGGCTCGCCATGCTCATCTATCCGTTCTTCGCCGTCGCCCTGATCCGTCTCATCTGGGTGGGGCAGCGCGAGCGCTCGCTGGGGTCACTATGGATCGGCTGGATTGGACTGATGGGCGCGGCTGCGCACGGAGTGGTGATGTGGCTGGTCTTCTTTGAGATCGGCTGGGCTGGCATACTCTTTCCGCTCGCTGCCATCAGTCTCTCGCTCTGGTATATCCTGGCGGGCATATGGCCAGTGCGGTGGTCGGTCCCGTCCGGCACTCCCAGTAGCGAAGTCGTAGTCCCCGATTGATGGTAAAGCCCCCGCTGTAGCCGACCGTCCGCTGGCGTGTCCGGCGACTGAGTCGCCGCGGCTCGTCCAGAGGTCGGGCCATCTAACGCAGATTGTACCTGAGGGTCGCCCCGTCCCTTCTCCAGTCTTAGGCAGACTGTGGCGGGGGGACCCTCATGGTTGAGAAGACTTTTCACGACATCCTGGAGCTCGAGCAAGACGCCTTTGCCTTGGTGGCACCGCAGCAGTGAGTGCCGTCCGACGGCGATGAGATGTCTCGGCGCACCGACCGAAGTGCGAGCTCTTCCGCGCCATACCGTACCGGGGTCCGGCGCCACGGGAGCAATGATTGCGAGTGACAGATATCGCGCGCTCCGTCATCTGCTCACGCACGACGCACTGGACGTCCGCATGCGCCTACGCTTCCTGCCATCGCACGATTGCTTTGATCGCTAGTAGTGGTAGCGCGCCTGCACAAACACCACGCGGTCATCGAACACCACGTACACCAGGCGATGTTCATCCGTGATGCGGCGCGACCACGTGTTAGGCGCCAAGCCCTTCAGCGGCTCCGGCTTCCCGACTCCGGCGAATGGATCGCGAAGGACGGCTTCAATGAGAGCGAGCGCCCGCAGCGCCGACTTGCGGTTGGTACCGGCGCGCCATCGAAGGTCCTCCAGGCAGTGTGAGTCGAGCTGGCAGACCCTCAGCGTTGGAGCGTTCGCCCTCCCGGCCTTTCTAGCTCCCATGCATGAATCTCATGTGTGGCCGCGTCTACTTGCTCTCCGTCAGCTTCAACGACCGCCGCAATGCGGCCGGGTCGATGGCCGTCGCGTCACCCTGCACCGCTCGCACGATTGCTTCGAGCAGGCGCTTGGCGTTCTTTGGGGAACGCAACAGTTTGTCGAGCGGGTGCAGGGGGCGGAAGCCGGTGAGCAATGAACTCGCCGGGTCACGCGCTGGCACGAGGCGTGAGACGTCCGCCGGTCCAGTCACCCGGTTCGATGATCAGGAGTGCGAGAGAGATCGCATAGCGGCTATTTCCCGGCCACGCGCGTACCCCGTCCCAACAGTTCGTCCTTGTCGCTGCGCATCTCGAAGCCGACCGATCGTGCACCCACAACTTCGAACTCGAAAATCTGGTCGGCGACCATCTCCCAGACCTTGCCGTCGCGAATGATGGCTGGAATGAACCAGGCGTCGTTGATGCGGACCATCGGCTGGTCCTGGAGGCGCGGATACCAGTCGGGAAACGGCGTGTAACGCTGCTTGATCCCGCCGTCCTTGTAGTACAGCTCCACCGTCCCGGCCGAGGCGTCGCCGGCGTCTTCCCACTTCCATTCATACGTTCCCAGAAATGGCTCCGCGTCGGCTCGTGAGATGGTGAGCGGGTGCGAGGGGCTCACCGTGGTGTTGATCGTTACGCGCTTCGTGGCCCACTCGAACTGGAGCACGGCACCGTCGGGTCGCACTTCGGGAAACGACCAGGTGAGGATCTCGGCGAACGCGACCTCCGTCGGCGTCACGGTCCAGCGCAACTGGTCGGCCGTGGAATCGGGGTGTTCCTCGTGATAGAGCTGGAAGCGCGGGTCGAGCACCATGGTCCACGCATTCGGGCGCACGACAAACCAGACCGAGTACTTCCCCTTCTTTACCGGACGACCATCCAGCGTGGCATCGCGGTTCAGCTCGAGCGTGGTGGCCCAGTTGGCCCCGGGGGTCCACACTTCCCCCCACGCCACCGCCTTCCCGAACAGCTCACTGCGCCCCCGGGCGCGTGGGCGGGAGTAGTTGATCGTCAGCACGGTGCCGTCAACGGTCTGCGATACGGTGGCGCGCTCGGAGGCACGCACCTGCGCCTGACCCTCGGTGCTCGACAACACACATGCAACTACCGCGACCACCACCACCGCGAGGATCGACGCCGGGCGACGGCCGGCGCCCGCGCGTGTCGCTCGTGCCGGTGTGCGGGGGACGCCGCGCTCAGCCGAAGCGCGCATCGATCCCCTTCCTGATCTCGTCGAGCGAGCGTCCCGCCTTGTGCAGCCGATGCACGAGCCGCCCGTGCGCCTGACAGATCTCGCAATGAATGGCCATCGCCGTTGTGGTCTCGAAGCACGAGAGCAGCGAGTAAAAGTCGCTGAGCTCCGCGCAGCCGCAATTGCACCTGACGCCATCGATGATCTCGGGGATCTCCAGCACGAGGTCGAACACGGGGATGGCCGCGGGCGACTCGGCGAGCTGCTCGCGCGTTGGAAGCTTGCCCGCGGTGATCCCGCGGCGGGGGGTGGGATGAGGACCGGCGACGGGGTGGCCGGTGAGCTCGGCGGCCATCATCGCGTGGGGACGAAGCATCGCGGCGACGAGCACTCCACTCAGGGCGCCCAGCAGGCGGCGCCGCGTGTCGCTAGGTGGGAGGGGCATGTCAGGCTCGGGTTGATGGCGGCGAGCTGCTGCACAACTGGGCACGCGTACTCAGCAACGTCGCTGAAAGCTACTAGCCGGGTGCGCAAGGGCCAGACCTGATGTGCCCACCACCGCGCCCTCCACGCAGGCGCGCAAATCCGCGCTCGAGAACGCCGCACGCGAGGCACGTGTCGGCGACCTGAGGCCCGACGGCGCGCCACGCGCCGAACGCGGGGGCGCATTTGTCGTCGTACAGCGTGTGCAGCGTCTGGAAGCAGCGTATGGAAGTAATCCTGCACGAGGCGAAAGCGCGGCGATGCCTGCCCGCGCCGCGGCTTGCCGAGGGCGGCAACGAAGCCCCGGAGCGCCTCGTTTTCGCCGCCGCGCGCGATCCACAGGACGCGTTTGCGGTCGAGGTCCAGGACCACCGTCACGTAGCGATGCCCGGGCCGGATCGCGAATTCCTCGATCGCAATGCGCCGAATCCCATCCAGGGGATCCTCGGCGCCCCCCAGCCGCGCCGCCAGCGCCCGCGCATCGATCTGCTTCGCGGTGTCCCACCCCACGCGCAACCACTCGGCGACGTGCTGGATGGGCAGCACCTGCGCCAGTCGCACGATCTTCTCTGCGAGGCGCGTAGTAATCCGCTGATTGCGATCGAGCCATGGAAGGTGTCGAGGTAGGCCCGACAGGAAGAGGGACCGGGCACGCGAGAATTCGGTGTCCCTCTCCCGACTCTACGCCTGGAAGGACAAGACGGTTCGGCGAGTTCCCGCCTTCTGCGAACAAGGCCGGCTCACCGTAGCGCCGAGCCCCCGACTACGGCTGGGGACGGCGCAGTTCGTACCCTTCCGGGGGCTCTACCCCCTGCAGGTTTCGCACGAAGTAGTCCCAGGTGCGCCGGATCATGTACGGCTCGGCGGCGAAACCGTGATTGCGGTTCGGCATGACGAGCAGGTCGAAGTCCTTGTTGGCCTTGATCAACTCGTCGATCACCAGCTGCGTCGCCACCGGATGCACGTTGTCGTCGAGCGTGCCGTAGGCCAGCAGCAACCGCCCTCGCAGGTTCTTCGCCTTTCGCCAGTTGGACTGCGAGTCGAAGCTGTCGGTGCTGTCGCTCAGCTTGCGCACGAGTCCCTGATACTTCTCGCCCCAGGTGAAGTCGTAGCTGCGGTTGTCGTGGTTGCCCGCGCTCGACACGGCGACCTTGAAGAAGTCCGGATAGGTGAGAATCGCGTCGGTCGAGGAGAAGCCGCCCCCCGAGTGACCGAAGATCCCCACCCGGTCGAGGTCCATCTGCGGGATGCGCCCCGCCAGCTGCTTGATCGTGGTGACCTGGTCGGGGATCCCGTTGTCGGTCATGTTGCCGTAGAAGGTGTCGTGGAACCCCTTGCTCCTCCCCGGCGTCCCCATGGCATCGACCTGCACCACGAAGAAGCCGAGCTGGGCGAGCGCTCCGGCGTTGCCGCGAGAGCTCGCGGCAAACTGCCGACTGCGGACCGAGCCGACCTGCGGCCCCGGATAGATGTTGTCGACGATCGGGTAGCTGCGCGTGGAGTCGAAGTGCGCCGGGCGCCAGAGCAGCCCGTGCAGCTCGGTGACGCCGTCGCGCGCGCGCACGGTGAACAGCTCCGGCGGACGGAAGCCGGCTGCCATGAGCGGCGCCGCATCGGCCCGCTGGATCTCCTGCACCACGGTGCCGTCGATGCGCCGCAACACGCTCACCGGCGGGCGATCCGGACGGGCGTAGTTGTCCACGAGGTACTTGCCGCCAGGCGCAACGTTGATGTCGTGGTCGGCATCCTCCGGGGTCAGCAGCTGCACCGACGAACCATCGAGCTTCGCACGGTAGTAGTGCCGGTAGTAGGGGTTCCGTCCCGGCTCCCGACCGACCGCAGTGAAATAGACCGCCCGGGTCGCCTCATCGACCCACAACAGGTCGGCCACCAGCCAGTCGCCGCCGGTGATGCGATTCCGGATCTCCCCGGTTTGTCCGTTCACCAGGTAGAGATGCCCCCAGCCATCACGCTCGGACCACCAGACCACGTCATTCCCATTCCCGACCGGACGCCAGTTCGGGATCCCACCGGCGAACTGGTTGGTTTCCACGAACGTCTTTCCGCGCTCGGTGAGGATCGTGCGTGCCGTGCCGCTGGCGGGGTCCGCGGTCATCAGGGCGAGCTCGCGAAAGCCCCGCTTGCCAGCCGTGAAGTAGAGCGCGTCGCTCCCGCTCCCCCATCGCACGTCCTTCCACACCGTGTCGGTCGAGAGCGTGCAGCACGAGGTGTTCACGGCATCGATCGGCGGAACAATAACCTTCACCCCGCGTCCCGCCGCCACGTCGAAGACGTGCAGGTCGAATTTCGGAATGACCGAGTCACCCGGAAGCGCGTACCGATACGAATGCAGGATGGGGCCGGGATTCCTGGTCTCCAGCAGGTACATCATGCGCACGTTCCGCTGGTCCCACTTGGTGGTGACCAGTCGCTTCGAATCGGGCGACCAGAGCACCAGCGGGCGCAGTGCGGTCTTGTTGCGTTCGTTGGTCACCTGCTCGCAGCATCCGATGTTGGAGAGGCCGTAGCCCCAGTCGTCGCTGCCGTCCGTGGTGAGCGCCTTCTCTGCGCCGCCAGCGGTCGGACGGACGTACAGGTTGCCGTCGCGCTCGTAGGCGACCCACTCGCCGTTCGGCGACGTGACCTCGCTCGCCTTCGCGAGTGGAAGCGTGTCCGGCCCGGTGCACTGGTAGCTCGCGACGTCGCAGGTCCACTGCTTGCCACGCCCTGACGAAAATCGGATGGCGCGCCCCGCGTTCACCCACGCAATCTCACGAAAAGGGAGCCGGGACGAGTCATAGGTGGTATCGGCCGCCATGGAGAGCGCCGCTGCCAGCCGGGCATGGTCGAAGGCCGGTCGCCGCGCCCCCGTCGCCATGTCAACCGTCAGAAACTCCCACCCGCCCGGGCCGCGATTGCGGTACCAGAATCGATCGCTCCCCATCCAGCGCGGGCCCACGGCGTCGTTGATCACCAGCTCCTGCGCATTCCAGGGGAGCAGCTGCTCGGCGGCTGCATAGTCGTTGCGCGTCACCTGCGCCGTTGCGGGAACCGCAACGGCAGCGCACAGGACGAGGGCGCCGAGGAACGTACGGACGCCATCGGACGAATGGTCGGTCACGTGTCACATCCGGTAGAAGGAAGGATGGCGAGCCCGTTCGCTGACGGCCGCCAGGTGCATTGATCACCGCGCACTCGTTTCTCCCAGCGCGCCGCCCACGCCTCGGGTCGATCGCGCAGGTACTTGTCGAACCAGTTCAGCATCGCGGCGTCGCGCCCTTCCTCGACCGAGGGGCGCCAGTTGATCCCGTGGTGCTCCCCCATGGGGTCGGCCGCGAACAAGCGCGAGCGATCGACGTAGATATCCTTCCGGTTCCACGGATAGCAGCCAGGACACGTGCCGTCGGTGTGGCTGTAGCCGGAGGTACCGGCCCCCAGTAGTTGGCGATGTTCGAGATCCCCACCCGCGCCGCGTCCACGAAGCGGTGCGCGGCGAGGAATTGCTGCGTCCCATCGATGATGTCCGACGCCGCCGGAACGCCCCAATCGTTGGCGCGATGGTTCGAGAACGTCTGGCCATATCCGGGCGCCCCCGCCGGATTCATCATCAGCACCACAGGGTGCTCGACACGACGTACTTCTTTGCAGCGTCGATCGTCCGGGCGAAGGGTTCCATCCAGTCAGGCCTCGCGCCCGCCGGCGCCGGTAACCGTCACCCGGCCTCCATCATTTCGTAGGTCACGCGGCCCAAGACGAGGGCGTCGGCCTGGACGAGGTTCTCGACGGCGTGACGATGCAAGTTTTGGTCCGCGAGCATTGCCCGATGATCGCAGCAGCCGTCCAATGTTAGTTTGATGGAATACCGAAGGGGTCGCATCACGTAGGAGTACTGCCGATTGAGTAGTTAGGCGAAACTATGCTGCTGAAGCATGACCGATTGGTCTCACTGTTCCCAACGCTCTTGTACTTTGCCACCGACGAGATGATCGACGATTCAACCGTCGAGCGCAACCTTCTTGCCCGTCGGCGGCGCTGCACCCAAGGGCCCCACACGCGTTCCAGTTGCGCGCCAACGACATGCCGCTCGATCTTTTTGGACGAGCTGTGAACCTGAACTTGCCCCGTTCCGGTGGAGCCTTCATCTCACTGTGAGAGTAGGAACCCCTGATGCCCCGTCGTCCTGCCGCCTATCCGCCGGCCTATCGTGAGCAGATCATCGCGTTGTCCCGAGCGGCGGCGAAGCGCGAAGGAACGAGCGGCGGCGAAGCGCGAAGGAACTTGACCATGGCGACTGCCGCTGCACGCGATGTCAGGCATCGCGAGCGCGCAACGGTAGCAATGCTGCATCGGGATGCCCGACGAATTCAGCGATCAGCAACTGCGACGCGCGCAGCAGGGCTGCCACCTCGTCCGTCGAGCTGTTGCCGATCTGGATCCAGACTACTTTCGGCGGAAAGCCGCGCCAGACACTGAAGCGCTGGAAGTCTTCATCCTTAGTGACGAGCACGAGCTCCGCATCGCGCGCATACTCCCAGATCTGATCGTCCGTAGCAGCGGGACCGAGCGCCGCCCGCACGTGCAAGGAGTCGGGAAAGTCCTCGCGTAGCAGGGGCACAAGACGCGCCGCCAGGTTCTCGTCGAACGGCAAGCGGGGCGCCATGAACTGACGACTCAGGCGACCGGAACGGGCATGATTCGGCGCTCGCGCTCCGCCGCGAACGCGAGGCCGGCCAGAATGTCGTCGTGGACAAGCTCAGGAAAGTCCGCCAATACAGCGGCTTCGCTCATGCCAGACGCGAGGTACCCCAGGACGTCGCCGACCGAGATGCGAGTGCCGCGCACGCACGCCTTGCCGAAGCGGATCTTGGGATCAAGGCTGATTCGATCAAGCAGGCTCATACCCAAACGCTACGGAATGCCTCTAAGGTCGTCAAGTGCTTGGCGCAGAGCCATTAACGCCTACTCCCACAACGCGTCACCATCGGACCCAGAGCGCGCATCGTAGCGGGAAGCCTAACGAGCCTCCGCTCGGCTCGCCGTGCGATATCCGGAAAGTGGACGCGTGGGGCGGCGCGGGTCGGGAGATGCGTGCGACTCCCCGCTGCGGCCCGGGACTTACGCCCTCGCGCCGCAGTCCGCGCGAAGGCGACGCGTGTCTCTGCGTAGTCGGCGGCTACTTCCTCCGCCGGTTCGTGGGCACAGCACGCAACGCGATCACGAGTGGCGACAAGGCAACGTGATCGCATCGGTGCGAACTCATTCACGGACAGCGAAGCACTACGAGAGCGCCCGAATGACGATGCCCACGCCGTCACTTTTTCGCATCGGGAGTGGCAGCCGGCGTGCTGCTCCCCGTCGGAATCGCCAGGCCACTCAACGACAGAAACACCGTCGGACCCTAGCGATATCCGAAGCGAGCTACATCGGACAGCGACTTGCCGTCCGGAAGCCCGGCGCCGACGCACGCACCGTTCAATCCGGTGGGAGCATGGGCGAACGCCAGACTTGCTCCCAGCACCAGGTCGGTCTTGAGTACCTCCTCTCCCAGGCGCAGCACTAAACCCAGGCGGACTCGCTGCCGGGTGACTGCCCTCCACCCGCCTGAATGCTGATCCGACGCCGTACCGTGACGCCATCGTGACGCAGCGCTCCCATGGATCGCCACCGCCTGTCGCGCACTTGCGCGCTTCCCTGCTCCGCAAGCGTTCGCCTGAACCGATCCAGCCAAGCCGCTTGCGATCGCCCCCTCTGGCGCGTATCATACATCTACTTATATACTGTGATAACCCACAGGCCCCTGCTCTGGGTCGGCAGCGCGCTCGAGGATCTACGCGCCTTTCCCGTCAGCGCCCGACGCCGCGCTGGGCACGCGCTCGACCTGCTGCAACAGGGGATCACACCGATCGATTGCACGCCAACACCCTCCGTCGGCCGCGGAGTCATGGAACTTCGCATCCGCGCCGGAGGCGCATTCCGCGTGTTCTTCGTGGCCAGGTTCAAGGATGGCATCTACGTCCTGCATGCGTTCCAGAAGAAGTCGCAGGCCACCGCCCGTCGCGACATCGAGTTGGGCGCGCGGCGGTACCGTTGGGTTCTTGGACAGCTCACACGACGCGAAGTGGGGGTAGCAGATGACCATTAGGGTTCGCCGCGGGAGTGGTAACGTCTTCCGCGACCTGGGCTTCGATCCCGAGGAGGCGGCGCATCTGGCGTTGCGCTCGCAGCTGATGATCGAGCTTCGGACGCGACTTGCCGCCGTGGGGGCGTCGCAGGCCGAACTGGCCGAGGCGCTTGGCGTGTCGCAGCCACGGGTAAGCGACCTCTTTCGCGGGAAGATCGACCGCTTCAGTGTCGATACGCTGGTCAAGCTGCTGGGGATGGCGGGGGCGGATGTCAGCCTGGTGGTGCGGGAGAGAGGGCGGGCGGCGTA
>JBDSVW010000278.1:0-17422 GCA_039927015.1 Gemmatimonadaceae bacterium
TTGGAATGGGCAAGCCCACTTATCGTCCTCGCAATACGCGTCGCCTGCGCACGCATGGGTTCCGTGCGCGCATGGCAACGCGCTGGGGGCGTGATATTCTCAGCCGTCGTCGTAAGAAGGGTCGCAAGCTGCTGACGGTTAAGCTGCCGTCCAAGTACGCCGGCGCCTAGCAACAACAGGTTTCCGCGTGCGGTTCGCCTCACCCGCCGCGTGGATCTGGAGCGTATCCGACATGAGGGGAAGCCTCTCCGAACGAACGCATTGCTGGTTCGGGCGAGTGCTTCCCCTCACGTGCAGGTACGGGCCGGCGTGGTCGTGCCGCGCTACAAGCATTCTGCGGTGGACCGGAATCGTCTGAAGCGGCGGCTGCGGGAGCTCATCCGTTTGCACCTGCTCCCGTTAGGCATTCCGCTGGACCTGGTCGTCTGGGCCCAGCGCGCGGGTTATGATGCCTCCTTCGATCAGCTGCGCACGGAGATCGAGTCCCTGGTGCCTCGTCTGGGCCGGTTCGTGAAGCGGGAGCCGTAGCGTGCGGCACGTCGCCATCGCGTTCGTTCGCGCGTACCAGATGTTTGTCGGACCGCTGCTGCCGTCGGTGTGCCGGTTCTATCCGTCCTGCTCGCAGTATGCCATTGAAGCGCTGGAGCGCCACGGCGTCTGGCGTGGTTCAATGCTTGCTGTGCGCCGTATTGCCCGGTGTCATCCGTTACATCCGGGTGGTTTTGATCCCGTGCCCTGAGCCTCGTTCACCGCGATGGATAAACGCACCATCCTGGCGCTCGCGCTGGTTGCGATCGTCATCATCGTCACTCCGAAGCTGTTCCCCACCGCAGTCCCGACAACGCCAGCCAAGGCGGTGCCCGGGGCCCCGGTCGCGACGGACAGCATACCCGCGTCCGCCCCGATTGAATCGGCGGCCACCCCCCTGCCGGCTCCTGCCACGGTGGCGGCTCCCGCGACTCGTCCAGCCAGCGACTCGTTAGGTGCTGTGGCGACTGCCGGCCGCGTGGACTCGACGGTGGTCGCGGACAGCATGGCGGAATTCCTGTTCACCAACATGGGCGCGGCGCCCCTGCGCGTTCGGCTGCCGAAGTTCCGCGCGTTGAACAGCAGCCATGGCACGGAAGACGTGCGCATTACTCCGGGCGACCAGCCGCTCCTGGGATATCGGCTCATCGGCACGGCGGACACCACGCAGCTGGCGACGGTGCCGTTTGAGCTGACGCGCTCCGAAAGCGCGACGGGCACTCCGGTGCTGACCTATCGCGCGCGCGTGCAGGGAAGGTCCGTCCAGATCGAGTACACAGTCGTGCCCGACTCCTTCCTCGCGCACGTCACGGGAAGCGTTACAGCCGACAGCGGCGGTGCCGCGGCGCGCTTTCTCCTGATCGACCTGCCGACGACGTTTCGTTCGTTCGAGGCGGATTCGATGGACGACCAGAACCACTTTGCGTACGCCATCAAGCCCAAGGTGCGGGGCGCGGAGGGAATTCCCTTCGGCAAGATGGATCCCGGCGAGCGGAAGCTCGTGACGGGACCGCTCGAGTGGGCGGCGGCCAAGTCGAAGTACTTCATGGTCGGCGTCCTGGCCCCTGTGGGAGACGAGAGCTTCGCCGAGGCGTACACGATCGGCGGAGCGCGCACCGCGCGTCACGCGACGCTGGCGTCGGGGACCGTCGTCAACCGGCTCGAGAACGGCACCTTCGCGTTCGATCTGTACGCCGGTCCGCAGACGTATAAGCGACTGCAGTCGATGGGTCGGGATTTCGAGAACTCGAATCCCTACGGCGGATGGATGCAGGGCGTCGTGCAGCCCTTCGCCACCATGGTGATGAAGGTGCTGCTCTGGATGCGTGCCACGCTCAAGCTCGACTACGGCTGGCTGCTGGTGATCTTCGGGGTTGCGGTACGTCTGATTCTCTGGCCGCTGAACCATGCGGCCATGCGCACGAGCATGAAGATGCAGCGCATCCAGCCCGAGCTGAACGAGATCCAGAAGAAGTACAAGCAGGATCCGCAGAAGCTGCAGTCAGAAATGATGCGGGTGTACAAGGAACACGACATGAGCCCGTTCAGCACCTTTGCGGGGTGCTTGCCGATGCTCCTGCCGATGCCGGTGCTCTTCGCGCTCTTCTTCGTGTTCCAGAACACAATCGAGTTCCGCGGCGTGCCGTTCCTCTGGTTGGCGGATATCTCGCTCAAGGATCCGTACTACATCGTGCCGCTGCTGATGGGTGTCTCGATGTTTGTGCTGTCGTGGATCGGCATGCGGAACTCGCCGCCGAATCCGCAGGCGAAGATGATGCTGTACATCTTCCCGGTCATGATGACCTTCCTGTTCGCGAACTTCGCGTCGGGACTGAACCTGTACTACGCCATCCAGAACATCGCCGCGCTACCGCAGCAATGGCTGATCGCGAATGAACGGGCGAAGGGCAACAAGGTCGCGGCCGGCAGCAAGCTGGCGACCAAGAAGACGTAGCGAGAACACAGAGCGAGCTCACGTACCGAAGCTGTGCAGCCGGAGCGGGCGAATGCTGGTACGGAATGACACCATCGCCGCGCTGAGCACCCCCGCCGGGCGTGGCGCGATTGCCATCGTGCGCCTGAGCGGGAGTGACGCACATCCACTCGCCGCTCGGCTCACGACGACCTTCCCGACGGCGGCGCGCGTGGTGACGCTTTGCATGGTGCACGACGAGCGAGATGGTACGTTGCTCGACCGTGCCCTGATCACGCGGTTTGATGCGCCGCGTTCCTACACGGGCGAACCGATGGTGGAGTTTGCCTGTCATGGGGGAATGGCCGCGTCGGCCGCCATTCTTGAGGCGCTGATTCACATCGGGGCGCGGCAAGCGGACGCCGGGGAATTCACGCAGCGCGCCGTGTTGCACGGCAAGATGGATCTGCTGCAGGCGGAGGCGGTGGCAGACCTGGTCGATGCCAGGACACACGCCCTGCGGAAAGTTGCCCTCCGGCAGCTGGACGGCAGTCTGTCACGAGCGCTGCACGAGTTGCGCGACCGTGCGATTCACATCGAGGCGCTGCTGGCCTACGACATCGACTTTCCCGAGGAGGACGACGGCCCCGTGGCTCGTACGGTGATCGCCGCCGCCGCGCGCGAGGCACGTGAACAGGTGGATGCGTTGCTAGCGACGGTGCCGTTGGGGGAGGTGGCACGCGACGGCGCGGTGGTGGTGATCGCTGGACCGCCGAATGCCGGGAAATCCTCGCTCTTTAATGCGTTGCTGGGGCAGAGCCGAGCCATCGTCACGGAGATTCCCGGCACCACGCGCGACGCGATCGAAGCGCGCGTGGAAGCCGATGGGTGGCCCCTGCGCCTGATTGATACCGCTGGACTGCGCGATACGTCGGACGTGGTGGAGCGGCTAGGCATCGAGGTGAGCGAGCGGTACGTGGACGACGCGCACGTGCTGCTCGTCTGTGCCGAATCGTTCGCGGAGCTGCGGAGCGCCGTTTTGCGCGTGGAGGGCAGGGGAGCGGCGGTACGAATTGGCGTTCACACCAAGCGCGACGTCGTTTCGCAGGACGCGGACACCGATCATGCTGGCGACACGGAGGATATCGCGGGCGTGACAACGGTCGTGCCAGTGAGCGTCGTGACGCGTCGTGGGCTTGATGAGCTGCTGAAGCAGATCGCGCTCGTGCTCGCGGCGCGCGTGGGCGAGCTCGATGTCGACCTTCCGATGGTCACGCGTGCACGACAGCGTTCGGCGCTCGAGCAGGCCCGGGCGGAGTTGGACCAATTCCTGACGGCGTGGGAAGGCGGCCTGCTGCCTGCTTCGGTAGCGGCAATCCACGTGCGCAGCGCAACGCATGCGCTGGACGAACTGATCGGGAGCGTGGATGTGGAGGACGTGCTGGAGCGGGTCTTCCGGACGTTCTGCGTCGGGAAGTAGCGGTCAGGCGCTGGCGGCGGTGTTGCGGGCAATCTCGAGCAACTCGTCGGCACCGGCGCGCACGGCCCACGCCGCTCCACGCTGTTCCAGCGCCGGCTCCACCATGCGTGCGCCCATGTAGTAGCCGGAGCGCTCGGGAATCACCACGCGGTCCACAGTGCGTGCGTCGTCGCTGGTGCCGCCCATGAGATAGCGGAGTCGCAGTCCCAGCGCATGATGGTCGAGCTCCTGACCTACCGCGCGCGCGATGTGCGTCTCGAGTTCCCTTACCCGCGCGTACTGGCGTCGCCCGTAGCCGTAATACTCCCAAGCCGCGTGGCCGGGGCTGATCTGGCGGGCGATGGACACCGCGAGTCCTTCGTTGACCAGGAGCTCACGCACGGAGGCGCGGCGGCCTGACTCCCAGTAGGAGTAGTAGCCGTCGGCTTGGTCGATGTGCGTCCGCATCTCGCTGCGGCTGGTTGGGGAGGTGTAGCGGATGGTGTGGGCGATCTCGTGCGCGAGCCAGAGCGGGATGAGCTCTGGATCGAGCCCAAGCCCCTGCGTCTCTGGATTGGCGAGCCCGGTGAAGTGCTCGAGGCAGACGAAGGCCATTCCGCGACCGGCCACGACGAGCTCGCCCGCGTTGGCCCCGCCGACCCCCACCATGAGGATGACGTCGATGTCGACGTCGGCGCCTAACAAATCCGCGCACCGCTCCTCGGTCTCGCGGGCCAGGGACACCACGTCGGTCCGCTCCAGCATTGCCCGCAGATCGGAACGATCGGCGTACACGGCCATCTTCACCACGTCGAGGAAATGCTCGCTATCGGGATCGAAGACGTAGTTGTGCCAGTAGGCGGAGAGCCGCGCGCGATGCGACTCGAAGTACTGCTGATAAGCGGCGACTCGATCTGTGCTGTTGAGGACTGCAAAGAAGTCCGGCAGCAGATTGATGAGCATCAACGACCAAGGCGCGGGTGATCGGCGTAACACGAAACGACCAATGGCGCGGAATGTAGTGATGCTCGTGATTGCGAACAAGAGAGGATTTGCTCCGTATGCATCACTCGCCGTGAAACGGAGCAAGCGCAATCAGGAAGTTCCGAAGAGCCGATCGCCGGCGTCGCCGAGCCCGGGAAGGATGTATCCGTGCGAGTTGAGCTCGCGATCGAGTGAGGCGCAGTAGATCTGTACATCGGGATGCGCGTCGGTGACGCGCTTCACACCCTCGGGTGCGGCCACGAGGCACAGGAAGCGAATACGCGTCGCACCGGTGCGCTTGAGCGACTCGATTGCGGACACTGCGCTACCACCGGTGGCAAGCATGGGATCGAGCAGAAAGAAATCGCGCTCGGCGGCATCGCCCGGAACCTTGAAGTAGTAGTCCACCGGCTGCAACGTGTCGTGGTCGCGATAGAGTCCGATGTGGCCCACACGCGCCGAGGGCACCAGGCGCAGGATGCCTTCCACCATTCCGAGTCCTGCGCGGAGGATGGGCACGAGGGTCAACTTCTTTCCACTCACCTGCCAGCCCGTGCTTTCCTCGAGGGGAGTCTGCACGACGATCTCCTCGAGCGTGAGCGATGCAGTGGCCTCGTAGGCCATGAGCATGGCGATCTCGTCGACGAGTTCCTTGAAGATTTTCTTGGGTGTCCGCCGGTCACGCATGAGCGTGAGCTTGTGCTGAATGAGCGGATGCCTGACGATCGTGAGCGACGGGAAGGAAGGGGTGGTGTACATGCCGGCCAAAGTACTAAGTTCGCGTCCATGAAAGAATACCAGGCGGTGATCATACGTCTGTCCCGACACACCAGGGAAGACGAAGACGCACTCACCGATCTCCTGAATGAACGGATACGAGGCGGATGGGAGCCGGGCATGATGGCCCAGGACAATCAGCGCCTGACGATCTTCTTCCATCGGGAAACAGAAGGAGGACCGCTGAGCAGTGGAGATTGAGTTCGCAGGTGCCGCTCGCGAGGTGACGGGGTCGTGCCACATGCTGCGCGTCAACGGGCGGCTGCTGGCACTGGATTTCGGCCTCTTCCAGGGTCGCCGTTCCGAGACGAACGAGAAGAACCGAACCCTTCCCATGGCTGTGGGCGAGTTGGACGGCGTCGTGCTGTCCCATGCACACATCGATCATGCCGGCCGCCTGCCGCTCCTACTGAAAGAGGGGTTCGAGAAAACCATCTGGTGCACCCCGGCGACGCGAGACCTGTGCGCGATCATGCTCCGTGACTCGGCGTACATCCAGGAGAAGGACGCCGAGTACCTAACGCGGCGCAAGAAGGAGCACGCGGAGCCCCTCTACACCCAACGGGATGCCGCCCGGACCATCGAGGCGATGGTCACCGTTTCCTACCGCAAGCCGCTCCAGATCTTGCCGGGTATCGAACTGACGTTTGTTGAGGCGGGTCACATTCTGGGCTCAGCGTCGGTCATTCTCGACTGTGACGACGGCGGAAAACGGAAGCGGCTCGTGTTTTCGGGAGATATCGGGCGTTCGGGGCTGCCGATCATTCGCGATCCGGTCGCTCCGGAGGGCGCTGACGTGGTGATCATGGAATCCACGTACGGCAATCGCGACCACCAGCAGCTGGAAGACGCACAGGAGCGGCTGGCGCAGATCGTCACGGCCACCGCGGGGCGTGGTGGCAAACTGCTGATTCCAGCGTTTGCGGTGGGACGCACGCAGGAATTGGTGTACGACCTGCACGCGCTGGTCCGGGCCAAGCGCATTCCGGAGATTCCGATCTACATCGATTCGCCGCTGGCGATTGACGCGACGTCGGTGTTCGAGATGCACACTGACACCTTCGACCAGTCGGAGGAGATGGTGCAGCAGGTGAGCAAGCTGTTCCGCTTTCCGCTCGTGCAGTACACGCGCGACGTGAGCGAGTCCAAGATGCTCAACACGAGCCGGGGCCCCATGGTTGTGATCGCCGCGTCGGGCATGGCGGAGTCGGGACGGATCCTGCACCATCTGCTCAACGGCGCGTCGGATCCGCGGAACACCATCCTGATCGTGGGATTCATGGCGCAGCATACGCTGGGTCGCCGTATTCTCGAGCGGTCGCCGATCATCAAGGTGTTTGGTGATGAACTGCCGTTGCGCGCGCAGGTGGAGGTGCTGAACGGCTACAGCGCGCACGCCGACCGGCGGGACCTGCGCGAGTGGATCCAGAAGGTGCGCGGTGAGGGGCCGGGACCGAGCGATGTTTTCCTGGTGCATGGCGAGGCGACGGCGCAGGATGCGCTGGCCGAGACGCTGCGGGGCGATGGCTTCCGGGTGACCGTACCGTCGCGGGGCGATCGGGTTCAGGTCTGACATACATGACCGTCTCCAGCGGCGCATCAGAACGTGCGACGGACGCGCGCGCGCGATTGCTGGAGGCGGCGCTGCGGTGCGCGGTGCGGGATGGAAGTGGTGCGCTCTCGCTGCAGTCCATCGCGAGTGAGGCGAGCGTCTCGAAGGCGTTGATCCTGTACCACTTTCGCGGAAAGGAGCAGCTGTTGGCCACGATCATCGAGTGGCTGACGGAGCGCATTCTCTCGCGCGAAGTCGTCGCGCTGGCGGAGAGCTCCGCCATGTCGGTGCTTGACGACTATTGGAGATGGCTTGCTGCGGAGCTGAAGGCGGGGGAGTTGGGGGTGCTGGTCGAGCTGACGCAGGAGCGCGGAGCCGACGCGGTGGCGGCGCTGGCGGCGTCGGCCCACCGGCGTCACGAGACCGCCGAGGGGACCATCACCCGTGTCTTCAACCTGCTTGGGCTTTCTCCACGACTGGCGGTGCCCATGCTGGGGGCGTGTGAACTCGCCTTCCGCGACGGATTGGTGGTGGGGGCGGCGCGAGAGCCAGACCGCAATGTGCGGGTGGCCTTCGATGTGTTCTGGCTGTCGCTGCTGAGTCTCGCCAAGTAGCCCCCGCGTCGTTGTCGCTGCGACAAGAGCGGGGCCGGCCGTCCCGAGGGCCTATCCACTCGGGCGACTCCGCCCTTATTGTTCGCCCGATGGAGCCTCATTCGGGGTCGTTCCGGCGTGTGGCGGTCACGACCGTCCGTACGCTGGTGATTGCCTGGCTGCTGTCGCTGGCGGGCGTCCTTGTGTGGGGCGTCCGGGACGGTGCGCGCAAGTCGGGCGCTATCGTCGTGCTTGGTGCGGCCCAGTACTCCGGACGCCCGTCGCCGGTGCTGAAGGCTCGCCTCGACCATGCGTTGGGATTGTGGGAGAAGGGCATGGCGCAGTGGATGATCCTCACCGGCGGGAAGGGCTCCGGTGACACCACGACCGAAGCGGCGGTGGGGCGCGCGTATCTGTTGCGGCGAGGCGTTCCCGACAGCGCGATGCTGCTGGAGAACGCGGGACGGAACACGGACGAATCGATGGGTGGCGTCGCGCGCCTGCTGAGCGAGGCGGGCATAACTGACGTGATCCTGGTGAGCGATCCGTTTCACATGATGCGGCTGCAGATCCTGTCCTGGCGCTATCGGCTGGACGCGGTGCCTTCGCCGACGAAGACAAGCCCGATTTCTGCGAATCGACTGGAGTCGCTGGGGTACGTGTTCTCGGAATCCCTAAAGGTGCCGCTGACGGCCCTGCTTGCACTCACGCCGCGTGTCGCTTCGTGATGGTCCACGCTGTTGCTGCTGCACGAATGACGGGGGTGGCGTGGCGCCTGTTGCAGCCGCGAGTGCACCGTGTGCTGAAGCTGGCCGTCGTTGCGGCTGGGCTTGCGGGGGCCGGGTTGTCGCTGCACGCACAGGAGTCCGGGCCGGTGCTGCTGTTGCAACCGGGCATGCTGACGGCGGATTTCCTGTCGGCGCCTGAAGGCTATCCGGCCACCACCGGATTCAACCTCCGCTTTGCGACGAAGGTGCCGACCTCTTCGCGCTGGCTTACGCTGCTGGTGGGCGCGAGTGTCACGCCCTATGGCACCACCGGCATCACGCCGCGCAGCACCAACACTCCCATACTCTTCGCGGGTAACGTCTTTCCGCTCCTGCCGGCCTCTCGCACCGGGGGATGGCTGGAGGCGGAGTTGCCGTTGCTGCTGACGTACAGCTTCGGCGGGGGAGGTGCCTACAACCGGGACTACTACGGGCGTGACTTCGTCGCCGAGCTGGCGATCCAGGCCAACGTGGGGCCAAAGGTTTTGCGGGATCTGGGACCGTTCTTTTCCCGGCTGCGCGTGTATCTCCTGTTCGACCAGAACCTGACACCTAACGAAGACCCGAACACCGGCGTCACCGATCGCTTCAACCCCACGGCCCTGTACGGCATCACCATCCCAATCGGGGGCCGGCGCGACACTCCCTGAGCCATCCATGAGCACGCCATGAGCAAGTGCACGCATGCAACTCCCTCTTGAAAGCTTCCGACTGGATAACGGCCTCTTCGTGACGCTGTCGGAGGACCATACCGTTCCCATCGTGGCCGTGAACCTGTGGTATCACGTGGGCAGCGCGAACGAGCGACTGGACCGCACCGGCTTTGCCCACCTGTTCGAGCACATGCTGTTTCAGGGATCGCAGCACGTGCAGGCGAACGAGCACTTCGAGCTGGTGCAGCGTGCGGGGGGCACGCTGAACGGGTCCACCTGGCTGGACCGCACGAACTACTATGAGACCGTTCCCTCCAACCAACTCGCGCTGGCGCTGTGGCTGGAGGCCGATCGCATGGGGGGCCTGCTGCCGGCCATGACGCAGGAGAAGCTGGACACCCAGCGAGACGTGGTGAAGAACGAGCGCCGCTGGTCGCTCGACAACCAGCCCTACGGTTCGTGGTGGGAGAAGCTGCCCGCGCTGGCTTTTCCAGCCGGTCATCCGTTTCACCACTCGCTGATGGGCTCGATGGAGCACCTGAGCGACGCGACGCTGCAGGACGTGGCGGAATTCTTCGCGACGTACTACACGCCCGACAATGCGGTGCTGTCGATCGTGGGCGACATCGACCGCGAAGAAACCCGCGGCCTCATTGAGCAGTTCTTCGGCGGCATTCCCCGGGGACGCGCACGCCCTGTGCTGCCGGACATGACGTTGCCGCCGACGTTCGGCGAGTGGAAGCGCGAGGTGGTGGAGGATGAGGTGATGGTTCCGCGCCTGTACATGGCGCTGCGCGCGCCGGCGCTGGGCAGTGCGGAGTATTACGCGGTCTCGGTGGCCGGCGCGGTGCTAGGACTAAGTCGCGGCAGCAGGCTTCACCGGCACCTGGTGCGCGAGCGTCAACTGGCGTCGTCGGTGGGGACCTTCACGTTCGACCTGTCCAAGGGGAGTGACCTGCTGGTGGTGGACGCGATCGCCCGACCAGGCGTGTCGGGGGAGAGTCTGGAGCATGCCGTGGGTGAGGTGCTGGACACGATGCAGCGCGAGGGCGTGAACGACGACGAAGTGCAGCGCGCCATCGCCCTGATCACGACCGACTATGTGACGAGCCTCCAGTCAGCGCAGGATCGCGCGGATAAATTGTCTCAGTTTGCTACTTATTCTGGGGACCCCGAACTGGTCAACGCGCAGGTTGGCCTGTTTCAGCGCGTCACCACCGCCGATGTGACGCGTGTGGCGCGCGAGCGGCTGGGACGCGACAATCGCGCGTCGCTGCTCTACGTACCGCGGGCGAAGGCTGGAGCCGCGCAATGAGCGAGACACTCCGGCCCCCGGCGGGTTCGCCGCGTCACTACGCCTTTCCCGACGTGGAGCGGCATGAACTGTCCAACGAGCTGACGTTGCACGTGGCGTCCCTGAAGCGACTGCCCGCCGTGACCGCGCTCTTCATGGTCGACGCGGGCGCCGAGTGTGACCCCGTACCGAAGGCGGGCGTGGCTGCGCTGACCGTGGAAGCGCTGAGTGAAGGAACACGCGGTCACGATGCGGACGAGCTGGCGAGTGCCTTCGAGCGTCTGGGCGGGTCGCTGGAGACCGACATCACCTGGAATCGAGCGGAGTGCAGCACCACCGTACTGACTCCCCGCTTCGCGGAGGCGCTGCGACTACTCGGAGAGGTCGTGACCACCCCGGTCTTTCCGGCCCACGATGTGGATCGCCTGCGAGACGAGCGGTTGGCGGAGTTGCTGCAACAGCGCGCCGAGCCGCGCGGGCTGGCCGACGACATGTTCGCGTTACTCGTGCATCCACCGAGCCACCGCTACGCACTGCCCGAGGGCGGCGACGAGCACACAGTTGCACCGCTGTCAGCCGAGGACGTGCGGTCGCACCACGGGCTCTTCTACACGCCGCCGTGCTCAGCGCTGATCGTGGCGGGCGACGTGAAGGCGGAGGAGGTACGCGCGCTGGCCGAGGATGTGTTCGGGAGGTGGCGGGTGAATGGCGGATCGGCGCCGGAGATTCCGGTGTGTTCCGCGGAGGAAACGCGGGGCATTCACCTCGTCGCAAAGCCGGATGCACCACAGTCGGAACTTCGCATCGGGCACCTGTCGGTGCCCCGTCTGCATCCTGACTTCTACGCGTTGATCGTGATGAACTCGGTGCTGGGCGGCTTGTTCAACTCGCGCATCAACCTCAACCTGCGGGAAGAGAACGCCTTCACGTACGGCGCATTCTCCATGTTCGACTGGAAGCGATTCGGCAGCACATGGTCCGTTTCGACGGCGGTCGAGAGCCATGTCACGGCCGCGGCCGTCAAGGAAGTGCTGGTCGAGATCGATCGCATGCGCCAGTCCCGTGTGGATCCGGCGGAATTGTCGCTGGCGGTGGACTACCTCACCGGGGTGTTTCCCATCCGGTTCGAGACCACTGCGGCAATCGCCGATGCCATCGCGACGCGTGAGGCGAACGGACTCGAGCGGAACTACTACGATACTTACAGGGAGCGCGTGGCCGCGGTCTCGGCGGACGAGGTGCTGTCGGTGGCGCAGCGACACCTCGATCCTGCTCGCCTGCAGATTGTGGCCGTGAGCGATGCCCAGGCGGTGCGGGGCTCACTCGAGGCACTGCATCTCGGGCCTGTACATGTGCGCAATGCAGCTGGCGAGCCCGTGGCGTAGGCCGTCGGGCGCCTTGTCCCGATCCCCAATTGAAACGTGAAGAATTCCGCGACTCTCAGTTCGCGCCGGGTATTCACCGGGCGCAGCGTGTCCCTGGATGTGGACCGGGTGAAGTATCCCGACAGCAGCGAGGGTGAGCTGGAGATCCTCCGGCATCCGGGCGCCTCGGCGGTGGTGCCCTTCCTGAGTGATCCCGCAGGCGAGGATCCGCAGATCCTGCTCATCCGCCAGTACCGCTATGCGGCGAGCCAGTACCTGTATGAGATCCCCGCGGGCAAGCTGGATGGTGATGAGGACCCGAAACTCTGTGCGAGACGTGAGCTGCTCGAGGAAACCGGATGTACGGCTGAGCGTGTCGAACACCTGATCACGATTTTCACGACTCCCGGTTTTACCGACGAGAAGATCCACCTGTACATGGCCACCGGACTGACGATGGGGGAAACCCAGCACGAGCAGGATGAGTTCATCGAAACAGCCACCCGACCGCTCTCGGAGGTGCTGCAGATGATCGAGCGTGGGGAAATCGTGGACGGGAAATCGCTCGTGGCGCTCCTCTATGCGGCTGGATTCCGCCTTGGGCGGTAGATCTTCCAATCCATCTTGCGGGCGATGCCGTAGGGGAACAGGGGCAGTAGACTGTCCATAAACCAAGCACACCGCTTTGTCATCCACAGGGGACGGAGACAGCGGTATGAGACGAACTCAAGTGTAAGGTTTCCTCATCTAAGTCGTTGTGTTATATTGACTTAGACACTTTCCACGAGAAAAGCCGGCATCGGGCACGTGGTGTGCCTATGAGACGGGGTGTAGGACGGTGAACACCGAGGTCTCGGAGGTTTGCCGTGGTACCCACCAGGAAGACCAGAAAGGAGTGTCCATCATGACTGGCGTCGCACTTCAACCGACGCAGCTTTCGTCGGGCGCGGCTGTCAGGGAGCAGCTTCGCACGATTGACGATGGGGCTGTTGTCAGCGCGTTTCTCACCGGCGAAGAGCGGGCGTTTCAGGAGCTCGTGGATCGCTACCAGACCCGCCTGCTGAACTTCATTTACCGTACGATTGGTGATCGGGAGCGTGCCGAGGATTTGGTTCAGGAAGTGTTCATCCGGGTCTATCGGCACCTGCACCGCTTCGATCGGTCGAAGAAGTTCTCGACCTGGATATACACCATCGCGTCGAACCTGGCGAAGAATGAGCTTCGGAATCGCTCGCGTAACCCGCTGGTGCTCTTCCAGGCCATCCGGAAGAACTGGCAGGACGACGACCGTCCCCTGCAGTTCGAGGATCCGAGTTCACGCCCTGACGATCTCTACAGGAAGCGCCATCTTCGCGAGCTGGTGGAGCAGTCGGTAGACCGGCTGCCCGAGCATCACCGCGAGGTTTTTGTCCTGCGCGAGCTGGAAGGAAAATCGTACGAGGAGATCGCCGAGATCACCTCGTGCAACCTGGGAACCGTGAAATCCCGGCTGAACCGGGCACGGAACGCCTTTGCGTCCATCATCGGGCCCGGGCTGCGGTAAAGGAGGTGCAAGTTGGGATCATCTGACGTTTGAGATTTACGAGGGGCCACCCGCTGAAACGCCGCGGGCGGCCCCTCGTCTTTTCCCGGCGGCGCGCTCTGGCGGCCCTTGCACGCCATGTGCAAAATGGGAACCCAGTCCTACCCACTGGGTACCGTAGCACGACGCCAAACCCCCCGGGTGACTCGATTGATGGACTGCCGGACCTTCCGCAAACAGCACTTCGCCTTCGTCGACGACACGCTATCTGGCGTCGATATCGTGCGAATGGAGCGCCATCGCGTGGAATGCCCGAAGTGTGCGCGTCTGGACGCGGACATCCGCGGGAGCCTGCGGCTCATCCGGAATAACCTGCCCACCATTGAGCCGTCGGCCGACTTCGCGCAGCGCTTGACGCGGCGGCTGGAGTCGGAGCGGGCGCGCAGCCTGTCGGCGCCGCCGCTGTTCCGAGGCCCGGGGATGCACGGTTTTCTTTCCATGTCGCTGGGTGTCATCGCGCTCGGGCTTATCGCCATGACGCTGGTGAACACGCCATCGCCGCAGCTGGCCGCCCGTCTTCCGGCCGTGGTCCTGCTACCCAGCGAGGAGGCCGAGAGTCCGGCCATCATACCCATGGCGCCTCCGGCATTCGTGGCGTCCGTCTCGACCGGCATGGGTGTGTGGCCGGCGCTGTTGCTCATGGAGGAGGCGCAGGTGCGATATGCGGAGCGCGAAAGCGACGCCACCGTGCGCACCGTGAACTATTCTCCGCCCTCCGACGCGCGCTGAGAATCCAGCTCCCGCGAAACCGCGGGGCTGGCGGCACTATATTCAGGCACATGAGTGCCTCCACGCTGCGGGACCTCCGCAAGGCGATCGTCAAACAAGAGTTCGAGCCTGCCTATTACTTCCACGGTGACGATGAGCACCGGAAGGACGCGGCCGTGCGCGAGATGACGAACAGCGCCGTCGAAGCGACTACGCGCGACTTCAACTATGACTTGTTGCGCGGCTCGGATGTGTCGTCGGACCAGCTCGAGGCCGCCCTCAACACGCCCCCTATGATGGCCACGCGCCGGCTGGTGGTCCTTCGCGACGTGACAGCGCTCAAGAAGGACACGCGCGCGGTGCTGGACCGGTACCTCACGCACACGGCAAGCGACACCGTGCTGCTGCTCATCGCCCCCGCTGGGGCCAAGGCCGACAAGGATCTCGAACGATCCACCGCCAGCTTCGCATTCGCTGCCCTGACCGACAAGGAGGTGGGGGAGTGGATCGTGCAGCAGGCACGGGATGCGCACGGGGTCACGCTGTCCAAGGGCGCGGCCGCGCTGCTGCAGGACGCGGTGGGAACGGACGCGGGCCAGCTGGCGTCGGAGCTGGACAAGCTGGCGAGTTTCAGCACGGGCACGCTGATAGAGGAAGACGCAGTGCGCGCGGTAGTGGGCATACGTGAAGGCGCGTCCACGGGAGATTTCTTCGATCGCATTGCGGCACGCGACCTGGAAGGCGCGCTCGCGCTCGTCGATCACGTGCTCACTTTGCCCAAGTCGGGTCTCGTGCCCATCATCATGGCGTTGGCCGTGCAGACGCTGGCCATTGGGTGGGCGCGCCAGGCGCATGATCGCGGCGTTCCTGCCCACCGACTGGAAAGCGAGTTCTTCTCCTTGTTGAAGGAAACGGGTGCGTATCCCATGCGCCCGTGGGGCGAGGCGGCGAAGAGCTGGTCACGACACGTCGCCAAGTGGGACGCACGCAGCGTGGACGACGCGCTCGCGGCCCTACTGGCGGCGGACCGTTCCGCCAAGGACACGCGCCTCTCTTCCGACGAGCAATCGCTCGCCACCCTCGTGTGCTCCCTTTGCGTGCCCTTGCGGCGTGCGGCAGCCTAACGCGAACCCCATCCAATGTCACGATCTCCGCTCCGCTTGTTTCTCGCCGCCGTGCTCGTGCTTGGCGTGGTGCTCCCGCTTCACGCGCAGGGCAACGATCCCGCGCTCGCGCGTGTGCGCCGACTGGTGAACGCCGGTGAGCGTGCCACGGCGCGTGCGCTGGCCGATTCGCTGGTCGCCGCGGCGCCGGAGGGCTCCGACGCGTTCGCGGAAGCGCTGTACGCGCGCGCATTCGCGTCCAGCAGCGCGGCCGATGCAGAGCGCGACTACCTGCGGGTGAGCATCGAGTATCCGCTGGCGCCGCAGGCCGAGGATGCGGTGATGATGGTCGCGCAGCTGAAGATGGCGCGCAGTGACCGGGATGGTGCGCGCCGCTTCTTCGAACGCCTTGTGCGCGATCACGCGCAGAGTGCGCAGGCATCGAAGGCCGCGTTCTGGGCAGGGCGCCTCGCGCTGGAAGACGGAGACACGGCGCGCGGATGCGGCTTCCTGTCGCGGGCCAGCGAGCGCGTGTCATCGAGCGACGTGGAGTTGCGGAACCAGATCGACTACTATGGACGTCGCTGCGGGCCGCAGTTCGCGGCCGCATCCGGCGGCGGAGCGGTGCCCTCGTCCGGCGCGCCCGTAGCGACGCAGCCCGTGCCGCCCGCCACAAAGCCATCCACGAAGCCGGCGCCTGTACCACCCGCGGCTCCCCCTATCGAGAAAGCGGCCGCTCCGGTCACGACGCCAGCAGCGCGCACGGTGCGGGAAGACAGCATTGCGGCAACACCGAGCGTGCCGGAGAAGTTGTTCAGCGTGCAGGTCGGCGCCTTCTCCAGGCAGCGGGATGCGTCGGCGCTCTCCGACGTACTGACGGGACGCGGATTCGAAGCGCGCGTGTGGGGTGAGAAGGCGCCGTTCCGCGTGCGCGTGGGGCATTACGCGTCCGGTGAGGCGGCGGCGGCCACGATCGCACGGCTCAAGGCGTCGCGCGTCACGGGCATTGTCGTGGAGGCAGAGCCGCGATGAGCCGTGACGGTACGCCGCTCATGCTGCAGTACCGCGAGATCAAGGCACGGCATCAGGACGCCATCCTGCTGTTCCGGATGGGGGATTTCTACGAGATGTTTTTCGACGACGCCGAAGTGGCGTCGCGCGTGCTCGGGCTCACGCTGACGAGCCGGAACAATGGTGGGGCGTCGGACGTGCCGCTGGCCGGCGTGCCGGTGAAGGCGGTGAACGACTACCTGCGTCGCCTGGTGCAGCAGGGATTCCGCGTCGCCATCTGCGAGCAGGTGGAGGACCCGAAGCTGGCGAAGGGCATCGTGCGGCGGGAGGTGGTGGAGACCATCACGCCCGGGGCCGCGTTTGCCGACGACATGCTGGACGTGACGCGCAACAACTTCCTCTGCGCGGTGCAGCGGGAAGGAGATTCGTTAGGCCTGGCGGCTGCCGACGTGTCCACCGGGGCGTTCCACATCGTGTGGGCGCCGCTGCGCGACGGTGACGCGGCGCTGGCGCGCTTTGCGCCGAGCGAGGTCCTCATCGCGCGCGGCACCTCGCTGCTGGGCGCCGAGTCGCCGCTGCATGCGGACGGGGCGCTGGTGACGGAGCGCGACGGCTGGGAGTTTGATGCCGACCTGGCGCGGGAGGAGGTGGCGCGCCACTTCGGTGTGCACTCGCTGGAGGGATTCGGCATCACGGCGGATGCCACGGCGTCCGTGGGCGCGGCAGGGGCCCTGCTGCGCTACATCCGTGAGCTGCAACCGGGCGGCATTCCGCACCTCGCGCGGCCCACGTTCGAGCGCGCCGGCGGGGTGATGCCGCTGGACGAGATGACGCGGCGCAACCTGGAGCTGGTGGAGTCGCTGCGGGGGGGGGGGGAGAGTGACCAGCTCAACGGCCGCGCGTCGGCGGAGCGCGCGGGGACGCTGCTGGGAGTGCTGGACCGCACGCAGACGCAGATGGGCGCGCGGCTGCTGCGACAGTGGCTGCTGGCGCCGCTGCTGCAGAAGACAGCGATCGACGACCGGCTGGACGCGGTGGACGCGCTGGTGCGCGACATCACGGCGCGGGACGCACTGCGCGAGTCGCTGGACGGCGTGCGCGACGTGGAACGGCTGGCCAGCAAGGCGGCGGCGGG
>JBDSVW010000279.1:0-7319 GCA_039927015.1 Gemmatimonadaceae bacterium
TGCGCAGCCAGAGCGGCTGCCACGCCACGCTGTCGTACGCGCGGCGGAGGTCGGGGCTGACGTCGGAGATATCCGGCCACCGGCCGTCGGCCAGTCGCTCACTGGCGATAGTGCGCTGCACGATGCCCATGTCGGTCCGCGTCACCATTGACGTAGCGGAGAGCGACACGGACACGAGGCTTCCCAGGGCAAGCAGACGGAACAGACGGCGCATTTTCACCTCCCGTTGGAGTGGGAGGCGAGTGCCGGTGCTCGACGACGGCAGTTCAGGTGCAGCGGTCGCAGCCCACGATCAGGACATCCGGAATATACGGTGTGGCGAAGCACGCGCTCACCAGAGAGGTTTCTCCCGCATGCCTACCACGCCAGACCTCGCCACGCTGCCGGCAGCCATCGCCGCCGCGCGCGAACGACTTCGACCGCACCTGCGGGAGACGCCGTTCGCGCCCAGTGCGCCGCTCAGCGCGCGCAGCGGCGCCCACGTGCTGCTGAAGCATGACAACCTGCAACACACAGGGTCCTTCAAGGCGCGCGGCGCGATGCACAGGGTGCTGCGCCTAACGAATGACGAGCGGGCGCGCGGGGTGGTGGCGGCGTCCTCGGGGAACCACGGGGCCGCGCTGGCGTGGAGCTGCCGGCAGCTGGACGTCCCGGCGATTGTCTACGTGCCGGAGCAGGCGTCTCCCGCCAAGGTGCGGATGATCCGGGGATATGGCGCCGAAGTGCGGCACTTCGGCACGGATGGCCTGGACACGGAGGAACACGCGCGCAGCGTCGCGCTGGCCGACGGCCTCACGTACATCTCGCCGTACAATGACCTCGATGTCGTGTGCGGCCAGGGGACCATGGCGGTGGAGATGTCAAAGCAGGGAGAGGCGCTGGACGCCGTGTATGTGGCCGTGGGGGGAGGTGGACTTATTGGAGGAATCGCTGCGTACCTCAAGCACGTGATGCCGGGTGTGCGTGTGGTGGGTGCGTTGCCGGAGCACTCGCCGGTGATGGCAGAGTCGGTGAGGGCGGGGCGGATCGTCGAGCGCGAGTCCTTCCCTACGCTCTCGGACGGCACCGCGGGGGGCATCGAGGCGGGTGCCGTCACCTTTCCGCTCTGTCAGGCACTGGTGGATGAGTGGGTGCTCGTGTCGGAGGCACAAATCGCGCGCAGCATGCGGCGATTCATTGACGAGCACCACCAACTGATCGAGGGCGCGGCCGCGGTGGCGGTGGCCGCCTTGGAGCACGCCGGGATGCGGCACGCAGGGGAACGGGTGGCGGTGGTGCTGTGTGGCGCGAACGTCAGCATGGATGTGCTGGAGCGGGTGCTGCGCGAGGGACGCGACGGCGCGTAGCTGGTGCCGCGCATCGCGGCGCACCGGGGGGCAAACGAAGCGGCCGGCACAGGAGAGTGCCGGCCGCTTCGCCTGCTGAGAGCCGAATCGATCAGGGCACGACACCCGTGCGCGACCCGCTCCGAATGAGGGTGCCTTCCACGTTCGGGGCGCTGCTGCCACCGCCGCCTAACGTCCAGCCCGACGCTGATACCAGGTACGTCACCGACGTGCCGGCTTGCAGTCCCCACGTGTTCAGCCATCCGTTGACGCCGGAGAAGTCGGGGATGGTGTGGTCGAACGCCGCGGAACCGAGATACCCCTGGGTCATGAGGACCGTGGCCGCGCGTGTCAGCGATCCGCTGCCCTGCGTGTAGCCGACGATCCAGAAGCGACTGTAGTCGGCCTGCTGCGCGAGCGTGATGCGCGGACGGAGGTACGGGCTCGTTGCCACCGTCGAGAAAATCGGCGTCGCCAGCGTGGCGCCTAACGGCAGCGTCTGGTTCACCGCATCCTTGAATACCAGGGTGGCGGTGCGCACGGTTGCATTGCTCGACCCGCCTGACACGATGGCCGATCCGGACAGGAGGTGCAGGTCACCCGTCGCCTGCTTTGCGGTGGGCACCGCGTAGAAGGAACGGGTCGTGGTAACCGCGGGCAGGTCGGAGCCGAGGAGCGCGCTTGAACCGGTGCCAGTGGAGTAGACGGTGCTAACGCTCACCATCTCGCCGTTCGCGTTGGTGATCGAGACAGACTTGACGTCCGGATCGAACGCCTCGGCGGCGTTGAAATCGAGCACGGGAAGGGTGCTCCCGTTCGCCGGGTTGAGTCCGCGACGGATAATGAGCTTGTCCGTCACGGTGGCAAACGTCGACAGGTTCGTCGTAGACCGGGCCGCGACGAGATCGAGCACGCCACTGGCCACTTCGCTCAGGGTGAACGCCGTTGACGGGGCGACCACGATCGCGGACGCGCTGCCTAACGTGACCTGGGCCCGGCCGAGGGCTCCCGCGTTGAGACCGGCGACCGATCCGAGCACCGTCTTGGTTGCCGCGGTGGGGCAGACGGCGCCGCCGCGGGCCTGCAGCTCCGAGAGTGAGCCGTAGAAGAGGTTGAGCGAGTAATCATCTGCTCCGTTCTGCGTGACGTATGCCACGCCGCCGTTGGCGGAGATCGAGAAGGAGTATGAGTTGGCGACGCCGGTCACCCGCTGCCATGAGCCGGTGGCGTTCTGCGCCGCCACCCAGATGGGCTGCTCCGCCGCACCGCAGAAGCCGAACGACCAGGTCACGTTACCGCTCGAGACCGGAGGCTGTATCACCTTGAGCGAGAAGGTGGCGGCGGCGTTCGCCACCCCGGTCGCCGTGGCGCTGATGGTGAGCGGATACGTGCCCAGCGCGGTCGCACCCGATACCACGACATTCACCGTGGCCGAGTTGCCGCTGGTGGGCGACGTGGGGACAGAGGTAGTCACGCCGGCAGGTGCACCCGAGACCGCGAGCGACACCGGCGCCGTGAAGTTCGTGCGTGCGATGTTGACCGTGAACGTGAGGCTTCCCCCGGCCTGCGTGGAGTCAGCGGCGGGGGCGACGGAGATGGCGATCGCCGGGATGGCCGTCACGACGAGCGTTCCCGTGACCGTGGCGTCCGGAATGCCCGTTCCGGAGCCGGTGATCGTGATGCCGTATGAACCCGGCGCCGTCGCGGCGCCAACCGTAAAGCTCACGACCGACTGATTTGTCGTCGTGCCGTTCGGCGAGATGTTGGTGGTCACACCGGCAGGCGCGCCTGCGACGACCAGGGTGACCGCTCCGGCGAAGTTCGCACGCGTGATGTTCACGGTTACGCCCGCGCTGCTGCCCTGCGGGATGGCGGGAATGGCGGCCGCGAGTGCGAGGGAGATCGACCCCGCCGGCGCCGCCGTCACGGTCAGCGAGAGCGACGCCGTCTGGGTCGCGGAGCCCGACGATGCCACCACGCTGAGCGGGTACGTGCCCGGCGCCACGGTACCAGCCACGGCGAGCGTGAGGGGGGTCGATGTCTCGGTGTTCAGGGTGCTCTGCCCGAACGCCGACGTAACGCCGGCCGGCGCGCCTGTGACAGAGAGCGAGATAGGTGCGGTGAAGTTTGTGCGCGTGATGCTCACCGTGGCCTGCCCGTTGGCGCCCTGCTGCACCGAGAGTGTTGTCGGTGCGACGGCGACGGTAAACGAGCCGGCCGGCGCTGCCGTGACCGTGAGTCCATACGTGGCCGTCGCGTTCGCGACGCCGGTGCCGGACGCCGTGACCGTGAGCGTCGAAGTGCCAACCGCCGCCGCCGCGCCTGCCGTGACCGTGACCGTGCTGACGTCGCCGGCGGTCGTGACGGACGTAGTGACGCCCGCCGGCGCACCCGTCGCCGCAATGGACACCGCGCCGGTGAAGTTCGTGCGCGTGAGCGTCGCGCTGAAGGTGGTGGACGCACCCTGCGCCACGGAGCCGGTTGCGGGAGAGGTGGCGAGGGCGATGCGCGGCGGCGCCGTGACCGTCACGGCCACGGAGGCTGTGCGATCAGCGATTCCGGAGGCCCGGCCGCGAATGGTGAAGGTATAGTTGCCGGGCACAACGGCGGCCGTCGCTGTCACGGCGAGCGAGGTTTGTGTCGTGCCGCTCGTGACCTGGGCTGGTGTGAAGACCGCGGTCACGCCGGTCGGCAGCGACTCCGCGGAGAGATCGACCGTGCCCGTGAAGCTGCCGGCACGCGCGATGGTCGCGGTAATCGAGGTTGAAGCGCCTGCGACGACGGAGATCGTGCTGGACGAGAGCGTGACGGTAAAATCCGAGGGAATCGGGTTCGGCGGTGTGCCGCCATCGCCACCGCCACCGCACGCCACCAGGAGCGCTGCGGCGATGATCGAAGAAACGCGAATGCTGCGCGGGAATGACACGAGATCCTCCAGGGTAGTGCGAATCGCACGGCGATGATCGCCCGACGCCCAGGAATTCCGGGTGACCGGCGAGCAGGACTGCCACGCGTCGCCATTGGCGAAGACGCGTGTGAGTCGTCGAAAAGGCGCAGAAAGGGAAGGCGCGGCGAGGGGCGAACTGGGCGACCGCCGGTTGCAACTCGCGCGCCAGCAAGCACTATCATCGTGCAATGTCCGCGCCAATCTGCGAGTCGTTTCCCAGTCGTTGCTGTTGCGCGGCGCCGCGAATGCAAGAGCCCGGCGATGCACGTCGCATCGCCGGGCTCGGGGTCGCACGAGTAGCGCGCCGTGCTCAGACGGGGAAGAGCATCTCCCGGTACTTCGGTAGCGGCCAGTATTCATCACCCACGAGAACCTCCAGCGCGTCGCACGCGGCGCGAACGTCTGCCATGCGGTCGGATCCATCGCCGGTGAGGTGGTCTGCGCATTTCACCAAGTCCTCATGCAGCGATTCGGCAGTCTCGATCGACTTGTTGAGCACGTCTCGCCGAGTCTTGAGCTGCTTGGCGAGTGCTCCCACTTCGTTGGCCCGTTCGACCTGCGGAATGACCTTGAACCCCGCGGCCTTGGACTGCGCGGCGCTGTTGGCCAGCTCACCCAGATAGGCGTACGCCGCGGGCAGGATGAGCGTGTCGACCATCTCCCGGATGGTGTTGAGCTCGATGAGGATGTCCTTCACGTACCGCTCGAGCTTTACGTGATAGCGCGAGTCGAGTTCCGCACGCGAGAGGATGCCGAACGTGCTGAAGAGTTCGCGCGAGCGGCGTGACGTGAGCTGTGCGAGGGCCTGCGGCGTGCGACGCAGGTTGAGCAGGCCGCGCTGCTCGGCCTCCACCACCCACTCCTCGGAGTAGTTGTTCCCCTCGAAGCGCACGGCCTTGGTTTCGCGGAACGCCTTGCGCACGACCTTCATCACCGCGTCGTTCACCGACTTCGTGACCTTCCGCTCCGCCTTGATCTGCGTGGTGAGGTCATCGATGGCCTCGGCCACCGCCGCGTTGACCAGCGTGACGGGGAAGGCGATCGACTGCGACGCACCCACGGCGCGGAACTCGAACTTGTTGCCCGTGAATGCGAAAGGTGACGTGCGGTTGCGGTCCGTGTTGTCGCGCTCGATGTCGGGCAGCTTGCCCACGCCTAACGAAATGATCTGCTGCTCGGCGCTCTTGGCGGCCGCCTTGCCGCTGATGATGTCCTCGATGACGCGCGTGAGGGACTCGCCCATGAACACCGAGATGATGGCCGGCGGCGCCTCGTTGGCGCCGAGGCGGTGCTCGTTGCCCGAGGAGGCAATGCCCGCGCGCAGGAGGCCGGCATGCTTGTGCACCCCCTTCAGCACGGCCGCCAGGAACACCAGGAAGCGGATGTTCTCGTGCGGCGTGTTGCCCGGCTTGAGCAGGTTCTCGCCGTTGAGGTCATTGTCGCTGGAGACGGACATGGACCAGTTGCAATGCTTGCCCGAGCCGTTGACGCCGGCGAAGGGCTTCTCATGCATGAGCGCCTGCAGGCCGTGGCGCAGCGCCACGCGACGCAGCACCGACATCACGAGCTGGTTGTGGTCAACTGCGAGATCGGTCTCCTCGAAGAACGGCGCCATCTCGAACTGGCACGGCGCGACTTCGTTGTGCCGCGTGACGATGGGCACGGCGAGCTTGTAGAGCTCATGCTCCACCTCGGCGATGCACGCCTGGATGCGCTCCGGGATGCCACCGAAGTAGTGGTCCTCGAGCTGCTGCCCGCGCGGCGGCGGCGCGCCGATGAGCGAGCGGCTCGACATGACCAGGTCGGGCCGGAGCGCGAAGTGCGTGCGGTCGATGAGGAAGTATTCTTGCTCAGCGCCCATCGTGGTGTTCACGCGCTGCACGCCCTTGTCGCCTAGCAATTCCAGCAACGCCATCGCCTTGTCCGACAGCAGGTCGGACGAGCGCAGCAGCGGCGTCATCTCGTCCAGCGCCTCACCGTTGTAGCCAATGAAGACCGAGGGGATGCACAGCGTGCGTACGTTTCCCGATTCGATGATGAAGACGGGCGATGCGGGATTCCACGCGGTGTAGCCGCGCGCTTCCCAGGTCGCGCGCAGTCCGCCCGACGGAAACGACGAGGCATCCGGTTCGGACTGGATCAGCTGGCCGGCCGAGAACTGCTCGATGGCCGACTTGTTGTCGTCAATCGAGATGAAGGCGTCGTGCTTCTCCGCGGTGAGCCCCGTCATGGGCTGAAACCAGTGCGTGAAGTGCGTCGCGCCCTCCGCGATCGCCCACTCCTTGATGGCTTGTGCCACCGTGGGTGCGATATCGAGATCGAGCTTCCGGCCCATCCGGATGGCGGCACTGAGCCTGGCGAAGACGCCCTTCGGCAGCTTGGAGCGCATCTGGCGCTGGCCGAAGGTGTTGCTGCCGAAGTACTCGGAAATGCTGCGCCGGTCCACGCGCGTGGTCGCGGGAAGTCGGCGGGCGATGGCCTGCTGTGCTGCCTTTCGTGCGCTGGAAGTGGAGTTGGACATAAAGGATCGAATGGTGGGACAGGACGAGGAGTGTGGACCGCAGGACGGCCCGGACGTCACCGCGCAACTTGCCAGATTCGTGCCGAGCGAGAAGCAAGTGTGCCGTGAATCGTGCACCAAACGCACTTATTGGGTAACGACGACGCAGAAATTAAATATCTACCGGACTAAAAACGCAACTCGATTGCAAAAAACGCAGGAAAACAGGTACACCACAGATACTTGCTGCGCAGGAAGGCTCAAACTGCCATCGCCGAGTGTGGCCTGCGCGCTATTCCGCCAGCAGCGCGCGAACTCGCTGGCTGAGCCCTTCGGGGGTGAAGGGCTTGGGAAGGAAGGCTGCCCCTCTGGGCAGGCGGGCCGTCTCGTCCGTTGCCGATGCCGTGGCGCCGGAGGAAAAGAGCACGCGGATATCGGGCCGAGTCGCCGTCACGCAACCCGCGAGTTCGACGCCGCTCAGCCCTGGCATCAGTACATCTGTGAGCAGCAGGTCCACGACCGCGGGATCGGCCGAGACCAGGGCGAG
>JBDSVW010000280.1:0-6486 GCA_039927015.1 Gemmatimonadaceae bacterium
TGAAGGCGACGTTGGTCTCCACCGCCCCCTGCCGCTCCACGAACAGCCGCGTCGTGAAGCCGCCCCCCCGCGCCGGGCTCCGCGTGAGCTCGATGCCGGTGGCGCGGAAGTAATAGCCCTCGTCGCGCGCGTACAGCACGCTGCCTAACGAAGCACCGAACGAGAGCGGCGTGCCCCAGTCGTCATTGGCCACGGCCAGGCGCCGGTATCCGCCCAGGCGCCAGACGAGGCGGCCATTGCTGCGCGACGCCCCCACGGTCACGTTGGGCGACCAGTCGCCCATACCGAGTCGGGCGGTGCCATCCCACGCGTATCCCTGGCCAAGCTCCTGCGTGGCGGAAACGGCCGCCGACAAGCCCTCCACCCGATTGTAGCGCCACAGTGTGGGGCCGTAGGCAAGGCGCACGGGGCGGGGTGCCCACGTGGCCTGCAACGAGAAATCCAGTTCCTTCAGCAGCTCGTCGCGCGCCGCCACGCCAAAGAGTTCCTCGCCCGCATCATAGATAGATGGGGGAAGCTCGGGCGAGGTAAGCAGCACGGTGCTGTCACACGGAATGCGAAGCGAGGTACGCAGCGTGCCGTCGTCGCGACTGTCCACCCGCGTGTAGAAGCCCGTCGAAGCACAGTCGGTCTCACGTTGCGCCCGCTGCCGCGCCCGGCGAAGCGAGTCGGCATGCACCAGCATCGCCACGCGCTCCTTTCGTACCTCCGGCGTGAGATCGCTCCAGTGGGTGGAGTCGCCACCGAAGAGCGAGTCACGCATCTCACGCCGAGTCATGAGGCTCGGCGTCGAAGGCGTGGTGTCGGCGCCATTCACGCTCTCGTACCGGAAGCCTTCCTGCATGCTGAAGGGGATGCGCATGAACGAGGCCTGCGCCCACCCCTCGGCGGTTTGTGAGCGCGGAAGCCAGAAGCGTCCTCCGTAGAGCCCGTACTCAATCGTCACCGCCTCGAGCGACGCCTTCATCGGCGACATCAGGCCCTTCACGACGGGCGGTACTTCGTCATTCGTGGGAGGCTTCCCACCCCGTGCCCGCGCCTCCTCGCGATCGCGCTCCATCTCCTCATCCACCACACCCCAGATGTCCATCGGGACCGACATCCGGTACACCGCGCGCACCAGCTGACCGCTGCTCATGTCGAACCAGAAGGAGCCGACGGAGAGCTTCCATTCGGGTCGTCGCGGTTCAATGCGCAGTTCGCGCAACCTGATGGCATTGCCCGGCGCGAGCGTGATGGTGAGCGAGTCGCCGGTCGCGTAGCGATAGTACGCCTCGGCGCCCGTCGCGAGCGGATGAATGAGTTCGTTCTCGTCCACTTCCGCCTTCACGCGTCCCGAACCCGATCCAATCCACAGGGCGTCTCGCCCGGGGTAGTACGGAATGGGCAGCGCGTCGCGCATGTTCACCTCCGACTCCGCATCCTTCACTGCGGGAAAGACAGCGCGTTCCCCCTTGAGCTCGATGTGCACACCGTTGGCACGCGACCAGCGGACGCGCGATGCATTCTCGGTGCGCAGCAGCAGCCGGTTGCGGCCGACAGCCTTCACGCCAATGCCGACGGACATGCGTTGGGTTGCATGGGCGTCGTAGGAGAGGAGCGAGGAGTCCTGTTCGAGGCGCGCCACGCGAGCGCGCAGCAACAACGTGCGCGCCGCAGAATCCTTGAACGCCGTCCGCTCGAGTTCAGGCGTCACCGGAATGCGCCGCACCGGCCGGCGATTGCGGTCGCGCATGCGCTCCAGCTCCACGTAGCGCGCGGAGTCGCGTGCCGCCTGCCGCTTCACGCTGTCGGCCTGATCCTTCGCGCCAATGCGGACCTCGACGGATTGAAAAGCAAGCGCGAGCGTGAGAGCGACCAGCATTCAGGGAGACTCCGGCGTGTCGAGGGATCCCGTACTATACGGGCCGCGCGGAGGGCGGGTTTCGTGATACGCGATCAGTTCGGGCGCGGCGCTCGTCCCTTTCGCCCGGCCTCCGGCGGCGCTGGCGAACCGTCCGGCCGCTCCGTCCTCATCGCGTGGGGGGCCTCGATGGAGCCGCTGTGCAGTCGCAGGATGAACAGGCGCTGCTCGAAGTCCCGCTGCCGCTGCTCTTCCTCGCGCCCCATGAGTGCGATGCCCGCCATGCCCAGCGCCCAGACGGCGGGCATCATCGACATGGTGGCACTCCATGGCAGCACCCGTCCGCTGGCCCTGCTGCGCTCATCGAGCCGTCGCGCGAGTGCCGGAAAGCGTGACTGGGTCCACACGGTGGCGAGAATCAGCAGCGTGCCGAGTCCCGCCAGCAGGATCGGGAAGGACACGACGTCGCGGAAGACGTTGCCGGCGAGGTAGCCGAGGTACCCGAAGATCCCAAGCACACCCACGAGGAGGAGCACGCGACGGCGCAGGTAGAGCGACATGGCAATCAGCGCCACGGCGATCACCGGCATGACGTGCTTTGCGGTGCCCGCGGAGTTCCAGATCTGCATGTACGGGAAGGTGAACGCCACCAGGCCGACGCTCCAGAACGGCCCCGCAAAGTCATTCAGCGCCCCCCTGGTTCCCGAAACCCCGCCAGACGCAACGCTCGCTCGCTGCCAGCGCTCAACGGCATCGGCGATTGCCACGATGACGAACGCGAAGACGAGCATCGCCCAGCGTTGGAACTCGTGGCTCCCCTCGCCGAGGACGGCCTTGACCACGTGGAAGCTTGCCGCCCACACCCCGAAGGCGAGGGGATACATGAGCAGGGCGAGCTTGTGGCGGCGGAGCACAGCCAAGGCCACCAAGAGCGTCGAGAGGTCGAGCACCAGCCACCTGGCCGCCATCCACGATTGGGCGTGCAGCAGCGCGCTGCCTGATCGCGGATCGGGCCATTCGCCGGCCAGCGTCAGCAGCGCCCACGCCACCAGCGGCGTGACGCTCACGGCGAGCACGGTGGCCACCCCGGAGGCGAGCGGAAAGTCGTGACGCCGTAACCAGAGCGCACACGCGACGAATATGGCGGCGTACGTCAGCGACACCGCCAAAACGCCGGGGGCGCCCAGCCGGTCCCAGCGGTCCGCCAGGAACCATCCCCCCGCAAACAGCACGAGGAGTGCACCCACACCGTACGCCACGGTGACGACGTTGAAGCCGCTGAGCGCCTCCGCCGGCGACCGGCCGGTGGCCGCGCCGCCGCGCCCCGCCGCGTAGCGACGCAGCGCATCGGCCACATCACCGGTGATCACCCCATCACTGGTGGCGTCGGCGAGCAGGGATTCGACTGGGTCGTCGCGGTCGAGGTTGATGACGCTCTCCTTGTGCTGCGGGCCTAACGCCGGCGGCCGTTCACCGCGCCCGCACGGCAACGTTCGGAGCGGACGCTCGCGACCGCCGTGGCATGAAACGTCGGTGCCAGCCTGCTCTGCGCAAGAGGGATACCCGGCGTGACGCGTCCTCTCTCCCCACCGAAAGCGCGCTCGATTACACTCCTCCCATGCCCCCTCTCACCGCCCTGGCCCTCGACGTGCGCGCCCTGCGCAAGCGGTACGGAGCGGTGATCGCGGTGGACGGGCTTGACCTGCGGGTCACCAGCGGGGAGTGCTTCGGCCTCCTCGGTCCAAACGGCGCCGGCAAGACCACCACGCTGGAGATCTGCGAGGGGCTGCTGTCCCCCGACGACGGCGACGTTGTGATTCTCGGGCGGCGCTGGAGCGATGACGCGTCGGAACTGCGCCAGCGGCTGGGCATTCAGCTGCAAGAAACGCAGTTCGCCGACAAGCTTACCGTGGCCGAGACCGTACGGCTCTTCCGGTCGTTCTACCAGAAGGGGCACGAGCCGGACGCCATTACCGAGCTCGTGCAGCTCGCGGAGAAGCGCGACGCCCGCGTGGGCACCTTGTCGGGCGGCCAGAAACAGCGGCTGTCGGTGGCGTGCGCCCTGGTGGGCGATCCGGACCTCGTCTTCCTCGACGAGCCCACCACCGGGCTCGACCCGCAGTCGCGGCGACAGCTCTGGGAACTGGTGGAGCGGCTGCGTGCCGCGGGTCGTACGATCATGCTCACCACGCACTACATGGACGAGGCCGAGCGGCTGTGCGACCGCATCGCCATCGTGGACCGGGGCCGTGTGATTGCGCTCGGCACCCCGCGTGAGCTGATCCGATCGTTAGGCGCCGAGCAGGTGGTGGAATGCGCGGTGCGCGACGGGGAGACGCTGCCCGGCGACGCCATCGGCGCGCTGCCCGGGGTGCTGCGCGCACAGTGCCACGGAACGTCGGCCACGTTGCAGGTCACGAACACGCACGAGACCATTCCGGCGCTGCTCTCCCTGTTGGCCACGCACGCCCTCACGCTCACCGAGCTGCGCACCCACTCGCCCACGCTGGAAGACGTCTTTGTATCGCTGACCGGTCGTCACCTGCGGGAGGAATAGTGCACATGCTTCCCCAGCTGGTGCAGCTCACGATGGCTCGCTTCCGCGAATTTTTGCGGGAGCCGGAGGCGGTGTTCTGGACCTTCGTCTTTCCGCTCCTGCTGGCCTCGGGGCTCGGGATTGCCTTCCGCTCGCGGCCCGCGGACGTGGTGAAGATTGGTGTCGCGGCCAGCGCCCCGCGCGCGGCGGCCGTGCGCGAGGTGCTCGCCACCGACCCGGGGCTCGACGCCGAGCTCCTGGCTGACGCCGAGGCCGAGTCGGCCCTGCGGGTGGGGCGGATTGCGCTGCTCGTCGTGCCTCGCTCGGCGGACAGCGTGGACCTCCGGTACGACGACACGCGTCCCGACGCGCGCGTGGCCAGGCTGCAGGTGAACGACGCGCTGCAGCGTGCCTCCGGCCGCCGCGACCGGGTGACGATTCAGGAATCGCTGGAGCGGGAACCGGGATCGCGCTACATCGATTTCCTCCTCCCGGGGCTCATCGCGATGAACCTCATGGGCGGCGGCATTTGGGGCATCGGCTTCGGCATCGTGGATGCACGCCGGAAGAAGTTGCTCAAGCGGCTGGCCGCGACGCCCATGTCGCGCGCCCTGTATCTCGTCTCCTACCTGCTGATGCGACTCACGATGACCGTGGTGGAGGTCACGCTCGTTGCCGGCTTCGGCATGCTCGTCTTCGGGGTGCCCATGCGCGGCTCGATACTCGTGTTCGCAGGCATCGCGTTGCTCACGACCATGGTGTTCGGCGCGCTGGGGTTGCTCATCGCGTCGCGCGCCCGCACGCAGGAGGGGGCGTCGGGGCTGATGAACTTCGTGATGTTGCCGATGTGGGTGGGCTCGGGGGTCTTCTTCGCGGCCAGCCGCTTCCCCGAGGCCGCGCAGCCCGTGATTCAGGCGTTGCCGCTCACCGCCGCCGTGGACGCCATGCGCGTTACCATGCTGCAGGGCGGCAGCGTGGTGGCAGTCGCCGGTGAGGTGGCGATCCTGCTGGTGTGGCTCGTGCTCTGCTTCGTGCTCGCCCTCCGGTTCTTTCGCTGGCAATGAGCGACGAGGCTCCTCGCTCCCGGGTCCTGGCCGCGTTCGTGGCCGTGTACCTGTTCTGGGGCTCGACCTACCTCTTCATCAAGTTCGCCGTCGCGTCCATTCCGCCGTTAGGGCTGGCCGGCGTCCGCTTCCTGCTGGCGGGGCTCCTGCTGTACGGCATTGGGATGCTGCGCGGTGCGCGTCCGCCGCGACCCGTGCACTGGCGATCGGCGCTGATTGTCGGTGCCATGCTGATGACGTCCAACGCCGGAGTGGCGTGGTCCGTGCGCCTCATTCCGTCGGGCGTCGCGTCGCTGCTGGTGGCTATCACCCCCTGCTGGATGGTGCTGTTCGACTGGGCGGGGGCGCGCGATCGTCGTCCGCACTGGGGCGTGAGCCTCGGCCTCATTACGGGTCTCATCGGCGTCGGCATCCTCATCGGTCCGGGCGAGCTGCTGGGAGGCGAGCGCATCGACGTCGCTGGCGCGGGCGTGGTGCTCGGCGGGACCGCGATCTGGGCGATCGGCTCGCTCTACGCGCGCAAGGCGCCGCGCCCTCGTTCTCCGCAACTGTTGAGCGGCATGCAGATGATCTGCGGCGGCGCGATCCTGACCGTGGTGTCCGTGTTCACCCACCAGTGGGACGGCTTCTCGATCGCGAACACGCCCGCCCTCGCGCTGTGGTCGTTCGTGTACCTGGTGATCTTCGGCTCCGTCATCGCCTTTTCCGCCTACATGTTTCTGCTCACCGAGTCCACGCCCGCACGCGTCTCCACCTATGCGTACGTGAATCCGGTGGTCGCGGTGCTGCTGGGGTGGGGCTTTGCGGGCGAGTCGCTCACGCCGCGCATGATGGTGGCGGCCGGGGTGATCGTGGGGGCGGTGGCGCTCATCGTGTCGTTCGGGGCTGCCCCGGCCCCGCAGCGCGTGACCGTGCGCACGGATGAATTTCCGGTCGCGACCACCGATTCCGCGTGACACGCGTGGCCGCGGCGCCACCTCGAGGCCGTCATGTCGCTTCGCACGCGAGGGGTGACGATTCCCATTATCGCCGTGTCGGGCGGG
>JBDSVW010000281.1:0-6095 GCA_039927015.1 Gemmatimonadaceae bacterium
CCCCCCTCTGCGTTTCCGTCCGCACGAATCGCGGCGTGGGACAACTGGGTCAGTTGACTCAGGGGCGCAGCCTCCTTCACGCGTACTATGTCTGTGCAACGTGTTTCTCGAAGTGTTGTTGCCCGAAGCGGTAAACCATTTGCGCGGTCGGAGCGTCCAATTCCATGAAGCCATGAACGATCGCGCACCGACCGCGAACGACCTGAATCCAAATCGCACCACGCTCCGTAGGGACGGCACAGGAGTCCACCATGCCATATGATTTTGCCTTTACCCCAATTCCTCCCGCTCGCGGCACGCTCCGTTCGGACGTGCGCAAGCCTGCGGCCGTTGCGGCGCTCACCGGGAACTGGCGCGGCGAGATGGTCCTGGAAGGGAGCGGCGAGCACGTTCCGTTCACGCTCCTTCGGGACGGGTCGAGCGACGCAGCCGTGGCGGGTCGATTCCTCTTCTTCGCCACCCGCGATGTCGCGCCGACTGGCATGAAGCTGCTCGAAGCATCGAATCGGACGTTCGTGGCGCTCGTGGGGCCGTATTACTGCCCGCGGGAGGACGCCGACGTCATGACCATCTTCGAAGGTGTGCGCGACGGATCGCAGCTGCACGGCACCTTCTACACCCGAGTGCAGAACTGGCGCTACGCCCTGCGCAGCGGGGAATTCACGGCCGCGCTGGCAGACGCAAGCACGCGCGCGGCGTAAGCGTTCAAGAGTGTGGGCACCGCCGGGGATGGCGGTGGGGGGGGCGGGTGTGGTCGCGATCAGCGGTCACACCCGCTTATTTTTGAGGCCACCTCTTCCCTCACCCACCCGCTCCCATGGCGAACGAAGTCCTCACCGCCGATGTCGTAGTGATTGGCGGTGGACCCGGCGGCTATGTCGCCTCCATCCGCGCCGCCCAGCTCGGCCTTTCCACCGTCTGCGTCGAGATGGACAAGACGCTCGGCGGCACCTGCGTCAACGTGGGGTGCATCCCGTCCAAGGCGCTCCTGCAGTCCTCGGAGCACTACGAGTTTGCGCGACTCCATGCCAATGAGCACGGCTTCGCCTTCGACGGCCTGCGCCTCGACCTGGCGCAAATGCTGAAACGGAAGGACGACGTCGTGAGTGCCAACACACGCGGGGTCGAGTTCCTGTTCAAGAAGAACAAGGTGACGTGGGCCCGCGGGCGCGGCACGCTCAAGGCCGGCAACGTCGTGGACGTCACGGGAGAGGATGGCGCCACCACCACGTACCAGGCGAAGCACGTCATCATCGCCTCCGGCTCCGTGCCGTCGGCGCTCCCATTCCTGCCGTTCGACGAACAGCGCGTGCTATCGAACGTCGGCGCGCTCACGATTCCGCAGGTGCCGCGTCACCTGGTGGTGATCGGCGGCGGCGTGATCGGGCTCGAACTCGGATCGGTGTGGCGCCGCCTTGGCGCCAAGGTCACGGTCGTCGAGTTCATGCCGACCATCCTGCCGGGCAACGACCACGACATCATCAAGGATGCAGATCGCATCTTCCGGCGACAGGGCCTGGAGCTGCGCACGGGGACCAAGGTCACCGGCGCTTCCGTCGAAGCCGACCGCGTGCTGGTGCACGTCGAGAAGGATGGTACGGTGGACACGCTCGATGCGGACTACGTGCTCGTCTCGGTCGGCCGCAAGCCGGCCCTGCATGGCATCGATGCCGCCTCGTTAGGCCTGGCCGTGGGGCAGCGTGGCGAGGTGATGGTGGATGACCAGATGCGCACCAACCTGCCGAACGTCTTCGCCATCGGCGACGTGGTGGGCGGCAAGCTGCTGGCCCACAAGGCAGAGGAAGAAGGCGTGGTGGCCGCGGAGGTGATCGCCGGCAAGCCGGTGCACATGCACTATCGCTCCATGCCGAGCGTCGTCTACACGTGGCCCGAGATTGCCACCGTGGGGCAAACCGAGCACGAGGTGAAGGCAAGCGGGAGCACGTACAAGACGGGCAAGTTCCCCTTCTCGGCCAACGGTCGCGCGCGCACCATGGGCGAATCGGACGGGTTCGTGAAGTTCATTGCCGACGCCACCACCGATGAGCTGCTCGGCTGTCACATGATCGGACCCAATGTCTCCGATCTGCTGGCCGAGGTGGTGCTCGCGTTCGAGTACCGGGGCTCGTCGGAGGACATCGCCATCACCGTGCATTCGCATCCCACGCTGTCGGAGACCACGAAGGAGGCGGCGCTCGCGGTCCTCGGGCGGGCCATACACTTCTAGTGGCATATCGCACCGTTCTCTTCGATTGCGATTCGACGCTGTCGTCCATTGAGGGGATCGACGAGCTTGCCCATGAGCACCGCGCGGAAATCACTCCCCTCACCGACGCCGCGATGCGGGGGGAGATCCCGCTGGAATCCGTTTATGCGCGCCGGCTGGAGATCATCCGGCCCTCCGCGCGCGAGATGGCCCGCGTCGGCGAGCTCTATATCGAGCACCTGGTGGCGGGCGCCCGCGAGGTGGTGGCCGCGCTCCAGGACGCGGGCGTCGACGTCCGCATCATCTCGGGCGGGCTGCGGCCCGCCGTGCTGGTGGCGGCGCGCGCGCTGGGAGTCGGCGACGAGTCCGTATTTGCCGTGGACGCGTATTTCGATGAACAGGGCGACTACCGGGGATTTGACGAGGCGTCTCCTCTTGCGCGGGCGGGCGGAAAGACGTCGCTCATCGCGTCGTGGTCGTCCATTCCCCGTCCCGTGATGCTGGTGGGCGACGGGGCGACGGATGCAGAGGCCCGCCACGTCGTGGACACGTTCGTCGCCTTCGCCGGCGTGGCAGAGCGCGCCAGCGTGGTGGCCGTGGCGAGTCACGTCGTGCGGGCGCCGTCCCTGCTGCCCGTGCTCGCACTCGCCCTCGCCGATGCACCCTCGCAGGATCCCCGCACCCGCGCCCTCGTGGAACGCGGTCTCGCGTTACTTCGTTAGGCACGCTGCTTTCCCCTTCGCCGGAATTCCGAATGCGTACAGCCGTTGAACCCGCCGCCGTCGCCGTCAAGGCGCCTCCCTTTGGCAAGTTCTTCCTTCCCGGGCCCACGGAAGTGCATCATGACGTGCTCTATGCCATGACGCAGCAGATGATCGGCCACCGCGGCAAGGACATCGAGGATCTCATGGCGCGCGTGGCGCCCAAGCTGCAGGTCGTCTTTCGCACGTCACGCCCCGTATATACCGTGACCTCGTCGGCCACCGGCCTCATGGAGGCCGGGGTGCGAAACGCCACGCTGCGCCGTGTGTTGTGCCTGGTGAATGGTTCCTTCTCGGAACGCTTCTACAAGGCGGCCGTGAACTCGGGCATCCCGGCGGACATGCTGGAGGTGCCCTATGGGCAGGCGCATACGCCGGACATGCTTTCGCACGCGCTGCACGCCGGCGGATACGACGCCGTGACAATGGTGCACTCCGAGACCTCGACCGGCGTGCTGAATCCCATCCGGGATCTCGCACGTGCGGCACACGAGGCAGGCGACGTGGTGGTCATCGTCGACACGGTGTCGTCCATGGCCGCCAGCGCGGTCGAGACGGAAGCATGGGAGCTCGACTTCGTGCTGACCGGTTCGCAGAAGGCGATGGCGCTGCCCCCGGGGCTCGCATTCTGCGCGGCGAACGAGAAGATGTTCGACCGCGCCCGGGCCAGTACGCGCCGCGGCCTCTACTTCGACCTGCTCGAGTTCGAGGAGTACTTCAAGAAGCACCAGACGCCCAACACACCCGCGGTCTCGCTCCTCTACGCGCTGGACTTGCAGCTGGATCACATCATGGCCGAGGGCATGGAGGGGCGTTGGGCGCGTCACGAGTCCATGGCGCAGCGCACGTGGACGTGGGTGAAGGAGCAGCAGGACGGCGGCCTCGACGTGCGCGTCTATGCGCCGGAGGGCTTTCGCTCGCCGGGCGTCACCTGCATCACCATGCCCGAGGGCAAGGCGGGATCGGCTGTCGCAGGCGCCATGAAGGCGAAGGGATTCGTGATCGCGACCGGCTATGGCGCGCTCAAGGACGACATGGTGCGCATCGGGCACATGGGCGAACACACGCTGGACGAGGTGGAGGCGTGCCTCGCCGCGCTGGGCAGCGTGTTGCGGTCATGACGTGACAACACCCCTGGAAGCTTTCGCTTCCAGGGGTGTCATCGCCGTGGCGCTCCCCCCAGAGAAACGCGCACGGACTACATCATCATTACAGCCGGCGGTTAGCCGTTGGACGAGGCGCCCGGACCGCGCATGCCGCGCTTGATGCACCACGAGTTGCGCTGCTCCGCCGTCAGGAGCGCCATGATGTCGGCGTGCAGCTTCACTTCGGCCGCACGAATGCGGGCTGCCGCGGCGTCGCCCGTCTGCAGGATGACGCGCACTTCCGCCTCGGTCTTGCCCGCCGCGCGCGCGGCCTTGGCCTGCACGTGAATCGCCAAGAGCGCATTGCGATCGGCACGGATCGTGTTCTCGAACTCGGTCTTCAGCGCGACAATAGCCGTCAGCTGCGCCTCGGTCAGCGCGGGGCCGCCGTTGCTCGTGCATTCCCTCGGCTTGTTCGCGTTGACCCATGCCCGCTGTGCCGGCGTGTAGACGGCCAGCACGGCCGCACGGAAGGCTTCGAACGCCGCATCGAGGCGCGCACGAATCGGGAGCGCCGTCTTGATGATCACTTCGATCTCGGCACGCGACTTTCCGGCGTCGCGCGCGGCACGCGCCTGCACTTGAATCGCCTTGAGGGCGGCGAAATCCGCGGCGTTCGCGGACTTGAAGTCATTTTCGAGGGCGGAGATGGTCGCCTTCTGCTCCGTGGTGAGCTTGAGTGAGTCGGGGAATGCCGATCCGCCGACACCGGCGCCGTTCACGGATGCCGCCGATACCTCGGCGAAGTCGGGCATGAGTTCGATCACGGTGCTCGTCGAACCGCCGAGTCCGACGGACGACTCGCCGCACGCGGCGAGCGCGAGCGCGGCGGCGAACATGAGGGGGAATTTTCCAATGCGCATGTTGATGGTGCTCCGTTGGCTGTATGAACCGGGGATCGCCGGCGCGGCGTACGCCGCTGGGTACTTCGTCAACGCCTGAAGTCTGGCGAGATCCTGGTGGTGGGCGAAGCGCAGTGCTCAACCTCAGGCACCAACGCCATCGCATCACCGTCGCTTAGGAGACACGGGTTGCCGCTGGCTCCCCTACAACGGCAGCCGCAAATGCGTCAAGCGCGGCCGACGAAGGCGAGGGAGAGCGCGATATAGTCATCGGCATCGCCGCCCTGTGATGGAAACTCGACAGTCACCGTCACCCATCCGTCGTGATCCGGGTCACTCATGCGCACCGGCATCATGGGCGCGTTGGCCGGCAGCACTTCCATGGTTGCGGGCGCCCCGCCTGGCGCCCGCACGCGCACGGCGTACGTCGCACCGGCGCGGCCCTCGAGCTGCACGACGTACCGCGTGTCGCGCATGCGCTCGCTTACCACACGCAATGCGCGCGAGCGATCACCAATGCGCACCGCGTGCGAGGGAGGGATGAGCTCCCAGCCTCCTGTCCACGATGCCCGCAGCGACACCGCGTCGCCGAGCGTCGCGCTGTCGCGCACCACCACAGCACCAGGATGCTGCGTCGTGACACCGGGAGCAGGAGCCTCCGTCTCGTGCGATACCATCACACGGCTAGCGCCTAACGGCAGCGCGGGTGCAAACTCGACGATGATGGGCGTGCCGCGCTCAATCCCTTCGCGCTTGACGTACAGGCCCAGCGAGCGCCCCTCGCGCGTGAGACGCAGTGACAGCCGTGCGTCGCCCACCGCGAGGTGCTCCACGTGCACCGTGTCCCAGTCGGCCGGCAGGTGCGGCGCAACGCGGACGCGACCCGCGGGCGCGTCCACGTCCACGCCAAGGAGACCGCGCACCAGGGGCGTGAGCACCATGGACGTTGCGAAGAACTGGTGCGGCACCGAGGTGTCGAGCGACTTGTACACGCGACCCGAGAGCACCTCCGGATTACGGCCCAGCGATTCGTCGAAACCGGTGTGGACGATGGCGTCGAGCGCGAAGCGCCCCGCATGCGCGTTGTGATAGCGATACTGCGCCAGCGCCACCCATCCCGTGACGAACGGCCACACCGCGC
>JBDSVW010000282.1:0-5770 GCA_039927015.1 Gemmatimonadaceae bacterium
CGCACGTCGAACTCGAGCGCGTCCACGCCCAGCGTGATCGCCTGCCGGAACGACTCCAGCGTATTCTCCGGCGCGTGCGCGCAATTGCCGCGATGGCCGAGTACGGGCCGCTGGCCCAGGTCGAGCAGGGGATGACGCATAGGACTTCGGGCGAAAAGAGAAACCCGGCCAGGCGCGAGTGCGACTGGCCGGGCAGGTACATCAGCGACGACGATTCTACGCCGTGCCTAGAACTGGTACTGCAACCGCGTCACGACCATGCGGCCGATCTCCGGCGCACCGGGGAACGTCCGCCGCTTGTTGTTGAAGATGTTGGTGCCGTTCAGGGACCACATGACCTCGCGGGCGCCACCGAAGGGCAGACGCTTGTTGAAGCCGAGGTCGATCATGGCTGCAACGTCCACCGGTTCGTAGACATATGTGGTGTTCGTGCCGGGACGGAGGAACCGAATAGGCTGTCCCGCCAGGTTGTTTCCCGAGGCGTACACGCCGGAGTTAACCGGGTACGTGTTCGTGTAGCGCCCGCGCAGCTCGAAGCCCAGCCCCTTCGGCTCGTCGCGGAACTTGAAGGCCAGCGATGCCTTGTTGTCCGGCGCGTTGAGCATCAGCGCCGCGCTGTTGGAGCTCCGGACGTTGGAGAATAACTGGTCGCTCACCCACGAGTAGGTGCCGGCGATCGTGAGATGGTCGGTGGCCACCAGGTCCACGGCCAGGTCGACACCTCGCACCGTGAACTCCTGGTTGCTGGTCGAGATGTATGTCGCGTACACGTCGCGCGCGTTGGCGAACTGGTCGCTGTTGAACTGCACGATGCCGAGCGGCAGCGACGCGCCGGTGGTAGCGAGCAGCGGCGCGATCTGCGCGGCAGCGGCCTGTGCCTGTGCCTGCGAGAAGCCGGCCTGCATGAGTCCCGCGACGATCCGCGGTCCGAGGTAGGCGCCAAGCTGCGGGCCGTTGGCGAACACGTTAGGCGTGGCCAGGCCCGCCGGATTGCCCACGTCGCCGCGCTGCTGGTACCACCCGTCGATCGCGAGACGCATCCGGTTGGCAATGATCCCCTTGTAGCCCAGCTCGTACGTCTTGTTATACGACGCCTTGAGCGGCCCGATGTCATTCAGGTTGGCTGGGTTGATGTCCAGCGCCGGGTTGCTCGCGTTGGAGATGTAGGCAATGCGCGTACCGACCTGCGCATCGGTCGGACGCTGCGCGCGCAGGTAATCGATGAGGAACGTTGCGGCGCCCGCGCCGAGCGAGGGCGTGAGCTGCGCGATGAGGCCCGACCGCAATCCGGTGAGCAGGTTGGGTATCATGCCGGCGGCCGATGACGAGACCCACGCGTTGCTGCCGGCGAAGGCCGACTTCATGCACAGGCCGGCGTTGACGGTGCCGCAGGTGCGGTTGAACTCCCACCCGGTCTTGGGCGGATTGCCTAACGCGCGCAGGTCGTAGCGGATCGCGCCACCGGTGGCCGCGGAGATGCCGCCGAGGTCGCGCGCCTGGATGAGGTCCAGGAAGTACGAGAAGTTGGCGGGGGTGGAGAACGCGCGGTTGTAGGTGAAGCGGAAGTTCTGCGTGGCGGTGGGCTTGAAGACGAGCGCTAGGCGCGGCGAGAACTGCGACCCGTCGATCTGGTCATTCTTGTCGAGTCGCAGGGCGGCGATGAAGTCGAACTGCTTCGACAGGGCGGTGGTGGACTGCACGTAGCCGCCGAACTCCGTCACGTTGTCGATGTCCTCGTTGCGGCCGTTGATCGTGTTGGCGGTGCGCGGATTGGTGAAGATGTAGTCCGCGCCGTACACGAAGTCCTGGCGCGTGCCAAGGGCGAGGCCATGCTGAAGCTGCGCGGCAAATACGCGCGACTTGTCCACGATCGGCTGGCCCGAGCGGAGCAGGAACGTGCCGCTTGTGCTGCTGGAGTCGTCGTTGCCGGCGTTGCTGAAGTTGGCAAAGACCTGTCCGAAGAAGCGGCCCACGCGCGCGCGCTGCTGCACGCTGTTGTACGACCAGTTCTTGATCTGCGCGGAGCCGTTGGCCCCGGTCATCTCGATGCCGCTGCCGAGCTTTGTGTAGCCCCAGGTGCTCACGAACTCCGAGTTTTCGGTGGGCCGAAAATCCATGCGGGCCTCGCCGGTGAACTTCTGCAGGTCAAAGTCGCGGCCGTTGGGCTGGCCGGCGCGGCCCTGCGGTGCCTGCGCGGGGAAGACATCGGGCTCACCCGGATCGCGGTACTCCCAGTCCTTGGCGCGGAAGAACTCCCCGGAAAGTTTGTAGCCCACTTTCTCGGATAGCAGCCCCGCGTGTCGCGCCGAGCCCCGGAAGAGCGAGCGCTCGCCGCCATCCACCGTCAGCGTCGTGCCCTGCGACGTGAAGGGCGACTTGGTGATCACGTGCAGCACGCCATTCGCGGAGTTCGGGCCGTACAGCGCGGAGGCCGGTCCGAGCAGCACTTCGATGCGCTCCACATCCTCGTTGGTCGCGGTCATCATGAAGGGCACGTTGACCCGTAGCGAGGGCACCCCGGCGAAGCGGTAATCCTGCAGCATGAGGATGGAGCCCGAGAAGGCGTTGTTGAAGCCACGCGCCACCACGTTGCTCTGTGCGATGCCGCCCTGGTTCACGTCCACCCCCGGCACCCCACGCACGTGATCGGAGACGGTGACCGAGGGCCGCTCCTGGATGTCACGCACGTCCACCACCGACACCGACGCGGGCGCATCGAGCGCCTTCTCCGGACGGCGCGAGGCCGTGGTCACGATGGGATTGAGTTCCGTGGCGAACTCCCGCATGAGGATGTCGGCCGTCGCCGTGGCACCGGCCGCGACCGTCACATTCTCGACGCGAAACGCCGCGTATCCTATGCGGGTCGCCACGACCGAGTACGCCCCGGCCATGAGGTTGGCCACACGGTAGGAGCCATCCTCGACGCTCAGGACGGAGCCTGCGAGCTGCCCGCCCGCGGTCATGGCTTGCACGCGCACACCGGCCAGCGGGGCGCCGCTGGAGCCAGCCACCTTCCCGGCAATGGCGCCACCCTGCGCCAACAGCGGCAGCGGCATCGACATCAGCGACAAGGCCAGTACGATTCGGGACCATCGCGTGGCGAACATCAACACCTCGGGGGGGAAGGGGTACAAGCCAAGGCACTCCACCACGAAGATAGGAGAGCGCCCGATTTCAGCGCCACAGCGAATGTGCGATTCCCACGGTGCAGAACGGGGAAATCGCATATATGGTGCTCCCAGCTCGGCGCACCGAGGATATTCCGGGAATATAGAGCCGGCGAAAGGGGCGCGGTGCGACATCAGCAGTGTCGGCCCACCGCCCGCCTAACAGGAGATAAAGTGATAGGTGAAATGCCTGTTCGTATTGCCGTGTGCGCGAAGGTCGTGCTGATCGTTATCATCACTGCCGTCTCGGCGGCGGCGCAGAACCGGCCGGTCGCCACACAGCGGGCACTCGTGGGAGAGATTGCGCTCGAATTCCGCGCCCAAGACCACGGCCGGCTACTCATCGGTCTGGCGGGGCCGGAACGGGCGCTCACGCTCGACGTGCGCGCCAGCGACGCTCGTCGCTGGGCGGACTCTGCCGCGCGACTGCTGGCGGCGCCGCGCCGGGCTCGCGCTCGCGCCAAGGGCGCCGCGACGGTGGCGCGAGTGCGGGTGATTCTGGAGGAACCCGGAGCGGGGGGCGGCTCGCTGATCCTGGCGCGCGTGGACAGCGCGGCAACGCGTACCTGGGTGCTGTTCGCCGCGGACACGAGCTTTGCGCAGATCCGACAGTCCTTCGCGCAGGAGGAGGCGGCCATACTCGCGCGGATCGTCAGGCGCGCGGCCACTAATGCGTTGCCGCCTCCGCCCAGGAAGCGCACGCGGCCAGCGCCGAAAACGCCCGTCAAGACCGTGTCGGCCAACCCGGCGCGGTAGTCCCTGCGTTACTGACTGGCCGGCGGGCTCACGAGCATGCGTTGCAACTGCTCGCGCGCCCCGAGTGCCTCGGCGTTCTGCGGATCGAACTCGAGTCCGGCGTCCACCTCGCGCAGCGCCCGCGCAATCGCCCCGCTCTTGGCGAGCGCGCGCGCGAGATAGAAGTGCGCCAACGGCAGGGATGGGTCGGACTCGACGGCCTTGGCGTATGCCGCTCCAGCCTCCGACTCCCGGCCGAGCTCGAAGTACACGTTGCCAAGATTGAACCAGGCGAGCGCCTCTCTCACGTTGAAGGACAGCGCCTTCTGATAGGCGGCCATCGCCCCCATCTTGTCGCCCTGCGCCGAGCGCGAGATGCCAAGATTCACCAAGGCGAGGGGCTGCGACGGATTGAGCACCAGGCTGCGCTCGATGCTCGCCACTGCTGGCGCGTAGTCGCCCGTCTGCGCCAGCGCCACGCCCCGGTTCAGGTGAAGCCGCGCATTGTCCGGCTCGATCTCCAGCGCCTTGGCGTAGATCGCGGCACCTGCGCTGGCGTCGCCGCGGTCACGCTCACGATCGGCGAAGAAGCCCAGCACCACGGTCCATCGTGACCGTACGCGCGACTCGTCGGCGCCCAACGCCTTGAGCCGCGCGGCGAGAAACGTGCGCACCGCACCCCGCTCTCCCGCAGCGAGATGGAGCGAGGCGAGCGCGAGCGCACGCACGTCGAGGTTGGGGTGCGAGGAGAGCTGCTCCAGCCGCTCGATTACCTCGCGCTCGAGTGTCGGCATGTCCGCCGAGAGGAATTGCTCGGCGAAGAGTGCCATGCCCGCGAATAGTGCGGCGGTGTGCTTCTCCTCGGCGCGCAGCACGCGGCCCGCCGCCTTCTCCCGGTCGGTTTCAGTGGGCAGTTCCAGGGCGGCGGTGATGGCCGACGCGCGCGGCTTGAGCGTCCCGTACCAGTCGGCGACCTGCGCGTTGAGCGCCTGCTCCGTGCGATCGGTGTGGCAGCCGCGACATGAGCTGGTGATGCCTAACGCGGCGTCGGCGGCAGGCCGCGGAACGGGAATCGCGTGATCGGAACGGGCATATCGCAGGGCTGTCCCGATCTCGGGCTCCTGCAGGTACGGCATGTGACAGGCGACGCAGCGGCTGCCGGCAGACGCGGCGGAGTGGCGGGTGTGCGCCTCCACCGCGGCACCCTTCGCCTGGTGGCAGCTGGTGCACTGCCGGTCGTCGTCGCGTCCTGCGAGCGGCGTGCCGTTCACGTCGCGATACCCCTGCGAGTGGGGGTCGTGGCAGGAGGTGCACGTCATGCCCCCGCTCACGTAACAGTCTGACCAGAGATGCCCTTCCTGATAGCCGAAGGTCCGCACCCGCCCGTCCGCGAAATGGGCGCGCTCGCCCAGCTGCGGCAGGTGCACGGAATAGTAGGCGTCAAGCGGCTTTCCCGACACAAAGCCACCCTGCAGGCGATCCTTCAGCGCGTGGCACTGCCAGCAGACGCCCAGCGACCCGTCCTTCGTGAGTGTGGCGAGGGGCGACATTCCAATCTCCTCCGACGCGACGGCCTGCGCATCCTTCACCAGCGCCAGGTGTCGCCGGCCGGGGCCGTGACACGACTCGCAGTTGATGCCGAGCGAGGAGAAGGTGGTCTCGTATTTCGGGGTCGCCGAGTCGAGCGACACCTGGATCTGGCTGCCATGACACGACTGGCAGTTGCTGAAGCGAAGTTCGTCGCCCAGCACGCGCGCGGGCGGCCAGTCCCCGCAGTCGGCGAGCGCGAGTTGCGGCGTAATGGGCACCCATCCGCGATTGGCCCGGCCTCCCGTGTTGCAGAACCAGACCCCCTCCCGCCGGATGAA
>JBDSVW010000283.1:0-5544 GCA_039927015.1 Gemmatimonadaceae bacterium
CGCGGCGAGTCCCTCCTCCGCATCACCCGGGTGGAGCAGCCCGCGCTGTGCCGCCGATGCCGCCCACACGCCGGCGAAGCAGTCCGCCTGCAACTCCAGCCGCACCGACAGTGCGTTCGCTTGCCCGCGGTTCTGAAGCCGCGCGCGGTGCACCTGCTCGCTCGTGCCTGACACATTCTGTACGTGATGCCCGATCTCGTGGGCCAGCACGTACGCCTGCGCGAAGTCACCGGGCGCGCCGAAGCGCTGGCGCAGTTCGTCGAAGAAGGCCAGGTCGATGTACACCTTCTCGTCGCCAGGACAATAGAACGGGCCCGTGGCGGATTCACCGTATCCACACGCTGTGCCGGTGGCGTCGCGGAAGAGCACCAGCTTCGCGTCGCGATACTGGCCGCCGAGCTGCGGCATCGTGCGCTGCCACACCTCCTGCGCGTCGTCGAGCACGAAGGAGACGAACTGTACGGTGGGTTCCTCCCGCGCATCGGTGATGGGAGCCGCCTGCTGCTCCGCCGCCGGCACCGCGCCCTCACCGCCTCCTCCGAGGCCCAGAAAATCCTGCTTGAACACGAGGCTCAGGACCAGCAGGACCACGACGCCGCCGAGGCCGAGCTTGCCCCCACCCATGCCTCCGCCACCACCACCAAAGCTGAAACCACCGCCGCCTCCGCCTCCGGAGGCACCACGACGATCCTCGAGATTGCTGCTCCGGCCACCGGGTTTCCACTTCATCGTCTGGTTCCTTTCAGGGTCTGTTCAAGAGCTGCGGCGCACTCAGGTGCGCAGGATGTGAAACGATTGTCGGCCTAACGGGCTTCCCGACGAACTGCCTAACGACCTTCCCAACGCACTATCTGACGAACTATCTGACGACCTATCTAACGCACTGCCTAACGCACTGCCTAACGCACTGCCTCTACGGCGTCCACCAGGCGCGCGAGCAGCCGCCCGGCGCGCTGCGCCGCCTCGGCAAGGCGGGCTGGAGCCGCGATGAATGAGATCCGGAAGAAGCCTTCGCCGCCCGCGCCGAAGCCGGCCCCCGGCAGCACGATCACGCCCTCTTCCTCCATCAGCCGATCAGCAAACGCCTTGCTGGGCACGCCCTCCGGCAGTGGAATCCAGAGGTACATCGTTGCCTTGGGCGATTCCACCTGGAAGCCGGCGTCGCGGAACGCGGCCACGGCCGCGTCACGCCGCTCGCGGAAGATGGCCACGTTGCCCGGCACGAAGTCACTCCAGCTCTCGAGAGCCGCCACGCCAGCGGCCTGGATACCCATGTACGAGCCGGTATCCACGAACGTCTTCACCTTGGACAGCGCGCCGGCAATCTCGGGCTTGGCCACCGCCCAGCCGCACCGCCATCCGGTCATGTTGTAGGTCTTCGACAGCGAGTGAAATTCCACCGCCACGTCGCGCGCGCCATCAATCTCGAAAATCGACGGCGGCACGTACCCGTCGAACGCGAGTTCCGAATAGGCGTTGTCGTACACGAGCAGGATGTCGCGCTCGCGGCAGAAGCGCACGGTGCGCTCGAGATAGTCGCGCGGCGCGATGGCCGTGGTGGGATTGTTCGGATAGTTGAGATAGACCACCCGCGTTCTGTTCACCACATCGAACGGCAACTCCTCGAGTTCGATGAGGAAGTTCGTGCGTGGGCGCAGCGGATACACATGCGGTTGCGCGTTGGACATCAGCGTGCCGCCGAGATACGCCTGGTATGCCGGCTCGGGAACGATCGCCACGTCGCCGGTGCCAAGGTATGCGAAGGCGACGTGCGCCAGCCCTTCCTTAGACCCGATCAGCGGCACGACCTCGGCGATGGGATCGAAGCGCGTGCCGAATCGCTGCTGCATCCACGCCGAGATCGCCTCCCGATAGGGCACGTGCCCCAATCCAAATCCATACCGGCCGAGGGACGGAGTGGCCGCCGCCCGCTGCAACGTTTCGATGGCGGATTGCGGCGGTGACAGGTCCGCGTCACCGGCCCCCAGGTCGATGACATCCACGCCGCGCTGCAGCAGTTCGCGCTTGCGCTGCGGAACATGCGCCAGCGGATACGGGGGAAAAAGCTGGAAGCGTTCTGAGAGTCGCGGCACGGGATTGGTACTCGACGAATGAGTGGGTGCCCCCAATCTATCCATCGCCTCCACGTGCGTGCATCAATCCCCCGGTCGGTATTGCGTCGAAACCGACGAGTCGTTCCGGCCGCTTCGCTAGCCCGAAAGGGCGGTGGGCCGCTCCTCAGTCAGCGGCTCCTCGTCTTCCACTTCCGGCGAGTCGTGCGCCGGTAGTGCGAAGGTGAACACGCTCCCCCCACGCTCGCGCGCGGCGTACGTGAGCCGCCCGCCCTGTGCCTCCGCGAGCATGCGCGCCACCGCGAGCCCGAGCCCCGCGCCCGGGACGTTGGCGGGACGTTCCGGGGACCTGAAGAACGGGGTGAAGATCCGCTCACAATCCTCGTCGGGCACGCCCGGCCCCCGATCCTGGATCTCGAGCATCAGCCACTCGCCGTCGCGACGCGCGATGAGGTCAATGACGCTCTCGGCGGGTGAATACTTGGCCGCATTCTCCAGCAGATTCACGAGCACGCGCAACGCCGCCACGAAATCAAACTTGCCCACCAGGGGCCCTGCTTCGTCCCGTACGTCGCGAATCACCCGGCGCTCGCCCAGCATCGGGTTCAGCTGGCGCATCGCGGCGCCCACCAGGTCCTCGAGCGTATTGAGATCGAGGGCGAGCGACCACTGTCCCGAGCGCGCGCGCGACAGGTCCAGCAGGTCTCCCACCATGCGAGCGAGCCGGTCCGCCTCCTCCTCAATCTGGACCGACGCGACTTCTCCCCTGCGGGCGCCGGCGGCGGCAAGCAGCTTGATGGTCGTGAGAGGGGTGCGGAGATCGTGTGACACCGAGGCGAGCACCATGTCCTTCATGCGGTCGGCCTCGCGCAACGCATCCGCGTGCGCCGCCTCTGCGTGGAGGCGCAAGCGATCGAGTCCCAGCGCCGCATACTGCGTGAGTCCCCGCAACGTCGTGGTCCCCATGCTGTGCCACGCGCTCGCCGCCACATCGTCGATCGTGAGCACTCCCACCGTGCGACCGTCCGCGTGCAACGGCAGTACCAGGCGCCCATCGACCGGCGTGGCGAACATCTCGCCGCTGGTATCGTTGACTCCGGCGCCCTGCGTATCGAGCAGCTGACGCAACATCGAGAGCTTGTCGGACCGCGTCGAAGCTCCCGTACCCGCGCGATCGGTGTAGCGCGCCTCGTCTGGCCAGGCCCGCGTCGCCAGCTGCGCGTGCACGTCACCCATTCGCTCCATCGCGCTGACATCACGCGATGCACCGTCAGACGCCACCAGCTCCAACTCGCCATTGGGCAGTGCGCGCGCAATCGTGCAATCGCTGGCCTTCAAGATCTCGCGCAGTGTGGCCGCCACGGTCCGCAACGCCTCGGCGGGCGTCACGGCCGAGAGCATTGCAGAGCCGAGGTCGGCCATCTGCTGCACCTCGGCCGAACGCCGGCGGGCCTGCTCGGCGTCGTTTCGCGCGCGCGTCAGAAGTCGCGTTGCGACCACTGCGGTGAAGCCGAACGAGAGGAGCACGACCCAGTCGCGCGGCTGCCGGAAGCTGATTTCGCCGTAGGGCGGCTGGAAGACGACGTCAATGGCGACGAACCCGATCGCCGCCAGGAAGAAGCCGAGCCGTTCCCCCCCGACCGTGCTCGACAGGAGCACCAGCAGGAGTACGGGCAGCACCACGTGCACCTGATAGATCTGTCCCCGGTACGGGGTGAGCACCGCGACGAGCACAAGGAGCGCACTGGTCGCGCCGACCCAGATTGCCGTCGTTCGAAGCGACGGCTTCACGTCGCGCGAGGAATCTCGAAACGGTAGCCGACGCCGGGCTCGGTGACGATCAGTTGCGGGGCCGACGAGTCCGGCTCGATCTTCTTGCGGAGCGCCGTGATGAACACGCGCAGGTACTGCGACGCGTTTCCGTGCGACCGGGCCCACACCGCGTCGAAGAGTTGCCGGTGCGTGAGGGTCCTTCCCGCCTGGCTCGCCATGGTTCGCAACAGCGACCACTCGAGCGGCGTGAGATGGATGCGCTCGCCATTTCGGAACGCGCCCCGACGATGGAAGTCGATTTCCACGTCACCAGCCCGGATGAGCACGGGCGCCTCGCTCTCCACGGATGCCACGCGCCGCAAGTGCGCACGCACCCGCGCGACGAGTTCCATGGATCCGAAGGGCTTCGTGAGGTAGTCGTCGGCGCCGAGATCCAGCAGGCGCACCTTTTCCGCCTCGGAGTGGCGCGCCGACAGGACCACAATCGGAATCCGACTCCACGATCGCACTTCCTTGCAAACGACATCGCCCGACGCGTCGGGCAACCCCAAGTCGAGGATGATGAGGTCCGGTCGCTCGGCGCTCGCAATGGCCATTCCCTCGGCCGCTGTAGCCGCCGCAACCACACGGGCCCCGCGCTCCTCCAACACCTGGGAGAGCGCGGCCCGAATCTGGGGTTCATCGTCGATGATGAGGACGAGAGCGTCCAGCTGATCAGCCGGGACGACAAACCGCTGCGGAGATACTGGAATGGTGGTCATGCGCTAAGAAAGGGTTGCTTTCCTTGACAGGAGATTACACGGGAGATGCCAAAACTCCAAGGATGAGTTGCAGGACGATGGCAGGCGGTCGCCAAACGCTTGTCATTGGGGGAGATCACCCACATGTTCGCTCGCCCGGGGCATCAACCGGGCATCCTTTCTTCTCGTTCCCGGCCCCTCATGCGGATTCGCACGTTCCTGCTCGCGGTCGCCGCCCTACTCCTCCCTCTGCAAGTCCAGGCCCAGCTGTACAGGGCGTCCTTCCTGCAGGCTGCCCCCGGCCGGCTGGTGGAACTTCTGGAGGTGCTGGCTTCCGGGCTTTCGATGTATGACACCGCAGGAGAGGCGCGACCCTACACGATGCGTCACAGCCAGGGCGACCACTGGGACATCCTCCTGCTGGAGCCGTTGGGCGCATCCATGGAAGCGTACTACGCCCCCACCCGGGTGGCGCGACGCGCCGACGCTGAGTCCGGGAGGCCGGGCGGTGCCGAAGGGCACGCGCGGAAGCTCCGGGAGTTGGTGTCATGGCGCGAAGAGCAGATCGTGCGCGGCCCCTCATCAGATGCCGTCGCAACAACCTTCCGTGGCAACGCGTTCGTCCACCTCGAGATCTTCCTCGCGCTCCCCGGCCTCTACGACGAGCTGTTCAAGGAACGGAAGATGGAGAACGCCTTCTCCGCAGCCATCGGACGGCCCGAGAACCTGATCTTCACGCGCGAATCCGGGGCGGCGTGGGACATGTTCACCATCGGCCTGTATCGCGACCTGAAGCACTACGCCTCAGGCGGCACCGCGACCCCCGAGGGCGAGGAAGCCGCCGCCAAGGCCGCCGGCTTCGCCAGCCGCGCCGACATCGGCCCCAACCTGCGGCGATTCATCAGCAGGCATCGTGACAGTCTGCTGGGGGTGGTGGGCACTGAGAGGTGAGAAGACGG
>JBDSVW010000284.1:0-35959 GCA_039927015.1 Gemmatimonadaceae bacterium
TGGGCCGCGCGGGTCACCCTGCGCTGCCTGCCCGGGGCGTTGCGCCTGGCGGTAGGCGCCCCGCGCCCTGCGCCGGGCGTGTGATCACCGGCACCGAGTCGCGGCATTACCGGGGACGCGTCACGTCCACCTTCTCGCCGATGATCGCGCCAATCAATCCGCCGGCCGCCGCGCCGATCACGGCACCCTTCACCCGGTTGCGCGTGCTGACGGCACCGATGGCGGCGCCCGCTGCCGCACCGATGATGGCGTCACGCTTGGTGTGCTTCACCACCCGCGACTCGCTGGCGTAGACGCCGGCCTCACTGCGCGACACCGGCGCTGGCGCCCGACGAATTACCTGCGGCGCCTGACGATAGACCACCTGCTGGGGCCGCGGCGCGTACTGCGGCTGCGGATAGTAGCCCGGCGCCGTGCCATAGCCGTACCCCGCCTCCTGCGGCGAGACATACATCTGTGGCTGGTAGGGCTGCATCTGCGAGGCGAGAGCCAGGTCGTTGCGCAGCGCCGCGTCGATCGGCGGAGCCGCTTCCTTCTGACAGGACGCAAGGACCAGCAGCGCCGCGATGGGCGCGAATACACGAAGTCTTTTCATCGGGTCCTCCAGGGATTCGATGGTATGCCCTAACAGAGGCAGGCGCTGTGCCAGCGCGGTAAGTGTTGCTATACAGTGACTTAGCGCATCGGGTGTCCTCGTGGAGGACATGCGTCTGTCCAGAAGGCGGCCTACCGGGGTGGCCGTGGGATGCCCACCGATCGCGGGTGCGGCCCGCATTGCGTGACCGCGAGCGTCGTTCGAACTTGAGAGTTCACACTCTGTCTGGAGTTTCCCCTTGATGCGCTCGTTTGTTTCGGCACCTCTGACCGCCGCGGTCGCCTTGGTGATCGGCACGTCGGTATCCGGCCTCCACGCCCAGCAACCCGAGGTGGGTCCGAAGGTCGGCGAGATGGCGCCGGACTTCACCCTCCGCGGTGTCACGAAGGACGGGGCGCTGCCCCACGCCGTCTCACTCGCCGACTATCGCGGCAAGACGGTGGTGCTCGCCTTCTTCTTCAAGGCGCGCACCAAGGGTTGAACGGTTCAAATGGAGGCGTACCGTGATCAGTACGCCACGTTGTTCAACAATGGAAAGGATGTCGTGCTCATCGGCATCAGCGTCGATGCCGACACGGCCCTCGCGTCGTGGGCAAAGGAATCCAGCTTTCCCTTCACCTTCGCCAGCGATGGCGACGGCAAGGTGGGCACGCTGTATGGCGCCTTCAACGTCGAGAACAAGACCGATAACCGGTCGCTGTACGTGATCGGCCCCGACGGCCGCATCGCCTACAAGACCCAGCCCTTCCGCCAGAACGCGGAGGAAGCTTACAGCCAACTGGGTGAAGCCATCGACAAGCTCTCACCGCCCGGCGGCGGATCACCTTGATTCACTGACGCCCCGGCCGCTCGGCTGGGGCGTCTTGCCTTGCCACCATGCCCGATCGACTGCTCGCTGAACGACTCTACCACGCCGGCGTTGCGGCTGCCGATCCGTTCGCGGTCACCCGCGCGGCGATCGACGCCTCGGCGTTAGGCGCCCGCACGTGGATCCTCGCGGCCGGCAAGGGATCGGTCGCGATGGCCCGCGGCGCGCTGGACGCGCTGCAGGCCGCACGACGGACCCCCATCGGGGGCCTCGTGGTGGCGCATACGGCGCAGCACGCGGCGCCGCCCCTCCATCTCGTCGTGGGCGATCACCCGGTGCCGGGCACCGGCTCGCAGGCCGCCTCGGACGCTCTGGCACGTACGGTGTCGCTCGTGAAACCGGGCGACGATGTGCTGGTGTTGATCTCCGGCGGGGCTACGTCGCTGCTGGCGTCGCCCGTCGAGGGCCTGTCACCCGCCGCCATGCATGCGCTGTTCGAGGGCATGCTGGCGTCGGGCGCGGCCATTGGCGTGCTGAACGCGTTTCGCAAGCGCGTGCTGCGTTGGGGGGCCGGCCGGCTCGCGGCGTCCCTGGCCGGTGCGCGCGTGCACAACCTCATCGCGTCCGACGTGATCGGCGATGACGTGGCCGCCATTGCGTCGGGCCCCTGCGTGGCCGATCCGCTGCGCGCCGCCGACCTCGTGGAACTCGCGCAGCGCTTGCAGCTGTGGCCGTTCATCCCGCACGAGGTGCGCGATTTCCTCGACGACACGCTGGCGGGCCGGCGCCCGGAGACGCCGAAGTCGGGCGACCTCGACGCGCTCGCGCTGGACAGCCGCATCATCCTCAGCAACGCCTCGGCACTGGATGGCATCGCCGGCGCGGCGCGCGGACTCGGCATGTCGCAGGTGCATGTCGCCCCGCACGCGGTGGAGGGATTCGCCCGCGAGACGGGCGACGTGATCGCCCGCGCCGCCGTGGCGTACGCCGAGGCCAATCCGGGGGCGTTAGGCGCGGGCGCCTGCCTCATCTGGGGTGGGGAGACGACGGTGCGGCTGGGGGACAACGCCGACGCGCTCGGCGGTCGCTCGCAGGAGCTGGCCCTCGCGGCGGCACGCGTGCTGGCGGAGGGCGGCGCGGCAGCACGGCGCGTCACGATACTCGCCGCCGGCACCGACGGACGGGACGGCCCTACGGATGCGGCCGGCGCCGTGGTGGACGCAGGCAGCTGGGGCCGTATTGCGGCCGCCGGACGCGACCCGTTGGCCGACCTCGACGCGCATCGATCGTATCATGCGCTCGACGCTGGCGGGACGTTGCTTAGACCAGGATCCACCGGCACCAACGTGAACGATGTGGTGATTGCGCTGGTCGATTAGTTTCCGACCATGCCTAATGCCCCGTTCACCGTCGGGCTCGTGCAGGAGTACGCCGGCTCGCGCGACATCGCCAACAACGTGGAGCGCGCCGTGGCCGGTGTGCGGCGCGCGCATGCGCGCGGCGCGCAGATCATCTGCCTGCAGGAGCTCTTCAACGCGCCGTACTTCTGCAAGACCCTCGACATCAACTGGTTCGACCTGGCGGAGCCGATTCCCGGCCCCACCACCGAACAGATGCAGGCGCTGGCGCGTGAGCTGAGCGTCGTGCTCGTCGTGCCGCTGTACGAGCGGCAGGCGGCCGGCATCTATCGCAACTCGGCCGCCATCGTCGATGCCGACGGCACGCTGCTGGGTGTGTATCGCAAGATGCACATTCCGCATGATCCGCTGTTCGAGGAGAAGTACTACTTCACGCCGGGCGATGCGGGTGACACCGCGCCGCGGGACGCCACGATCTCGCGCGACTCGTCGGGATTCCGCGTGTGGAAGACGCGCTATGGCGTCATCGGCGTGCTGATCTGCTGGGACCAGTGGTACCCCGAGGCGGCGCGCATCACGTCGCTGCTTGGTGCAGACGTGCTCTTCTATCCCACGGCCATCGGCTGGCATCCGTCGGAGAAGGAGAGCTTCGGCCGCGACCAGGTGACGGCGTGGCGCACCATCCAGCGCTCGCACGCCATCGCGAACGGCGTCTTTGTCGCCTCGCCCAACCGGGCGGGCTTCGAGGAACAGCCCGGTACGCAGGGCATCGACTTCTTCGGCAACTCCGTGATCTTCGATCCCTTCGGTCGTATCCTCGCCGAGTCGGGCACGGAGCCCGATGTGCTGGTGGCGACGTGCGACCCGGCGCTCATCGAGGACACGCGCCGCAACTGGCCCTTCCTGCGGGACCGGCGCGTGGACGCCTACGGCGGCATCACCTCGCGGTATCTCGGATGATGTACCGCATGCCCGCCGAGTGGGAGCCGCACGCTGCCACGTGGATCGCATGGCCCCACCACGAGCCCGACTGGCCGGGAAAGCTGGCACCCATTCCGTGTGTGTACGCGGAGATCGTGCGCGCGCTTCACAATCACGAGCGCGTGGAGATTCTCTGCCACAACGAGGAGGTCCGGGAGGACGCGCGCGCCAAGCTGGAGGCGCACGGCTGTCGCCCCGAGGGCTACCGCCTGCACGTGGTGCCTAACGACCGTGTCTGGCTCCGCGACTCGGCGCCCACCGGGGTGCTGGATGACGAGGGCAAGGTCGTGCTGGCCAACTGGAAGTTCAACGCGTGGGCGAAGTACGACAACTACGCGCTGGACGCGGCGGTGGGCCCGGCCATTGAGCGCATCACCGGACATTCCCGCATCGAGCCAATGCGCCCGGACGGCGAGGGACGCCTGGTGCTCGAGGGCGGCGCCATCGAGACCAACGGGCATGGCCTCTTTTTGGTCACCGAGGAATGCCTCCTCTCGCACGTGCAGGAGCGGAACCCGGGCCTCACGCGCGAGGGATACGAACAGGTCTTCGCGCAGGTGCTCGGCGTGCGGAAGACCATCTGGCTGGGTGAGGGATGCGTCGGTGACGATACCCACGGGCACGTGGACGACATCGCGCGCTTCGTGGGGCCCGACACCGTGGTCCTGGCGTACGAGGAGGACCCCGCCGATGACAACCACCTGCGCTCGGTGGACAACCTGCACCGGCTCGCGCTCGCCGACACCGGAGGCATCAAGGTCGTCACGGTCCCCTATCCGCGCCCGGTGGTGATGGATGGACAGCGCCTGCCCGCCAGCTACGCGAACTTCTACGTCGCGAACGGGGTGGTGCTGGTGCCGACGTTCAACGATCCGAACGACCGCGTGGCGCTCAACATCCTCGCCGAGTGCTTTCCGGATCGCCAGGTGGTGGGCATCCACGCCGTGGACCTCGTGTGGGGGCTTGGCACCTTGCACTGCCTCACGCAGCAGGAGCCGGCGGCGGCGCGTTAGGCGGCCCGACGGCGACCACCGGCGGGTCGCGCAAAAGCACGTGCGGGCGGCTCCTCGAGGGAGGTGCCGCCCGCTTCGTGATGCGTACTGGAGTCGTGCCTATTTGCGGCCGGAGGAGACGAGATAGCCGGAGAAGTGCCAGATGTCGAACACGACGGACGAACCGCCAGCGGACGCGCTCGAGGACTGAACGATCGTGGCGGGCATGGTCTCGTTGAGCGAAGCCGTCAGGTTGGCCACGTTCACCTGCGCGCGGTTCTGGAAGTAGCCGCCCTCGAGGGAGGCTAACGAGCCGCTGGTGCCGGCGAGGCGCTGACGGAAGTGCAGGGGCTTGAGAAAGGTGATGCCGTGCGGGGCGAATTCGTACGCCACCGCAATGCCGGCGAGTGCAGTGGCGGAGAAGTTCACCGTGCTGCTCACCGCGCCCGGGGGCACGACCAGCGTGAAGCCCACCTGGGGAATCGAGAGCGTGCCACCCGCCGGACCGATGGCGGCCGTGACCGTGAGATCAAACGGAATGCCGACGGTTCGTCCGAGCAACTTGGACGACACCAGATTCCCATCGACACCCAACAAGTTCGAGGCTCCCTGAGCCGTCGGCATCCTGGAAGCGGGAGCCGTCACGTCGCCGGCACCTGAGGTGCACGCGGAGAGGGTGAGGCTCGCGAGGAACGCGGTAGCAAGGAGGCGCTGTAGCATCGTCACTGAAGTTGAGAGGGAGAGGTCGTGGTTCGACAACTGGAATCGTTAGGCCAAGACGTTGTAGCCGGAGAAGTGACGCACGAGCCGGAACAGGTAGCCGGTCACGGGATCCCGCTTCGTCACCAGAACGGCGTCAGCGGCTGCCTCGTTCACGCAGCCATTGACGTTGCCGTAGTCGATGCGGCTCCAGCTGCTCAGCGCCGCCGTGGCGTCGCGCAGGTAGACCGCCGGCAGCTGCCCCGACGCATTCGGATAGAATCGGATGTCATTGGCAAAGTCGATCTGGGCGCGGCCGAGGGAGTCGATCCATGTCGTGGCCGTGATGACGATCGGCGTCGTGAGCTTCGTGCAGCCCTGCAGCCAGTAGGAGGAGCCGTATCCGCTCGTGGCGGGATCGCAAATCGTGTTCGCCGGGAAGGCGACCATGTGCGTACAGACGATGAACGACTGCGACTGGCCGGGGTTGACGGTGAACTGACACGTGATGCTGACGACCGGAGTTGGCAGCGCCATGCTCGTGTGCCGGATTCCAGCGGCGACGTCGGGCGAGACCGGCGTGGCCGCGATCGCGGTCGCCGCGACGAGGCTCGGCGCGGCGGCATCTATCACTCGCGGCGCTGCTGACGGCGCCAGCGGGGACGACGAGCGTGAAGCCGGCCGCGGGAATCGTGATGACACCCCCGGCCTTGCCGATGGTCGCGGTCGCGGTGATGCTGCTGGTGAGCGTGGAGGACCGCCCTTACAACTTGGCGGTCAGCTGATTCGTCAACGGCAGGCCCAGGAGCGGCGAGGCGCTGACTTCCTGCGTGACGGCCCGGGGCGCGGTGGGCGCATCAACACTCGCACATGCCGTAAGGAGCAGTGCCCCCGCCACAACCCCAGCGAACTTGCGAAAGATGGTGCTCGTGATCCGTTTCATATCGGTAATCCCGTGAGAGCGAGCGGGTGATTGAGTGAGTGACTGATTGAGTGCGGGCGTCGTGCGTCAGGCCCAGACGTTGTAGCCAGCGAAGTGGCGGACCAGGCGGAACAGGAATCCCGTCGCCGGGTCGCGCTGCGTGGCGAGCGCGGCATCCGATGCGGCCTCGATGGTGCAGGGGCCATTGTCCGCGCAGTAGTCCACCCGGCCCCAGTCCTTCAGCGAGGCGTCGGCATCGCGCAGGTCGATGGCCGGGAGCTGACTCTGGGCATTGGGTGCGAAGCGGAGCGCATTCGCGAAATCGATGCGCGAGCGCCCGGCATCATCTATCCACGTGGTAGCGGTGATGACGATGGACTGCGTAAGCCGCGCACACTGCTGTTGCCACGTCGCGGGACCATATCCACTCGACGACGGATCGCAGATGGTGTTGGCGGGGAATGACACCATGTGCTCGCCCATGATGAAGGTCATGGACTGCGTCGGGTTCACGGTGAACTGGTAGCTCAGTGCATTGCTGGCGGCCACCGACGCCATGGTGAGGTGGCGGGCATCTCCACCGGCGGGGCGTTCGATGCGCGTTGCACGGGTCGCTCCCGCGGCCGCGACGGACGGCATGGCGGGCATCGCGACTTCGCTGGACGCCAGGGGCGCCGGCGGCGACGTCGCGCCCCTGTCGCCGGCGCATGCCGCGACGACAAGCACGGCGAGCAGGCCGGCGAGTCTTGGAAGGCGCTTCTGTGATGAGGACATGTCGGTGCTCCTGACGTGTGGAGCCAGGCGGAGATCGTCTGGCTGCCAATAATATAAAGCAGCACTCGTACCGCTTAGCTCATTGTACCATCACGACTTACGCGACAGTGGCGGTGGACAGTCTGACCGCGATTCGGTCAGGATGTCGGGCCCCTCCATCCCGATTCGTTCGATGCGTCCGACCGACGCCGCTCGCACGGTGACAGAGCACGTGTGGGGTCCGAGGCAAATCGTTGGTGTCGCGGGACACACCCCGCACGCGATTCTCCCGACAGGTGTCGCCAACTCCGCCGCACCCCGACGCGACAGTGGGGCGCCAACCTCCGAAGAGATCGCGCCCCACGTGCCTGCTCGCGTTGTGCACCTGTTGTCTTGCACCTGCTGTCGCGCACCTGCTGTCGCGCACCTGCTGTCGCGCACCTGCTGTCTTGCACCCGCGGACTTCCGTGCTTCCGCGGCTCCTAAGCCGAGGGCGCGACGCGCCGGCACCGCGTCTCTACGACTGCGAACGTCCGGAGGACACCAGGTACCCGGAGAAGTGCCAGATCCCGAAAGTGACGTACTTCCCGTCCACTTCGACGTCAGCCTCGTCCTTGATCGTCGCCTCGAGGTTTTCATTGAGCACGGCGGTCAGGCCGTCGTTGTTCACCTGGCCGCGCTCCTTGAAGTATCCACCGCCCAGCGCTGCGGCGGACCAGTTGGTGTCCCTCAGCTTCTGGCGGAACTCCAGGGGCTTGAGGAACGTCATGCCATGCGGCGCGAACTCATAGGCTACGGCCGGACCGGCGAGCGCGGTCACCGAGAAGTTGACCGTCTCCGTCACGGCGCCCGGCGGGATGACGAGCGTGAGGCCTGCCGAGCTGATCTTCAGCGTACCGCCGGCGGCACCAATGGACGCGGAGACGGTGACATCCTTCTTGAGGCCCGCCGAGCGCCCCAGCACCACGAACGGGCTCGCGGCGTCTGACTGCAGGGCGGTGGAGGCGTTCTCGAACGCCGGGGCGCGGACGCCCGGGGCGGTGGGAACGTCGGTACCACATGCGGTGAGGATGAGACTCCCCACGGTTGCACCCACGAGGGCGCGCTGTACGAAGTTGAATGTAGTCGGCATGATAGGTTTCCTCGTCTGGGTCGGATGTCGTTAGGCCCAGACGTTGTAGCCGGAGAAGTGGTGCACGAGCCGGAACAGGAAGCCGGTGCTCGCATCGCGCTGCGTGGCGAGGGCGCCGTCGGTCGCCGCCTCGTTGACGCAGCTGCCATTTCCCGAGCAATAGTCGATGCGGCCCCAGCTGCTCATGGACGCCGAGGCATCGCGCAGGTAGACGGCGGGCAGCTGGCCATGGTAGTTGGGATAGAAGCGGATGTCATTGGCGAAATCGATCTGCGGGCGGCCGTTTGCATCGGTCCAGGTGGTGGCCGTGATGACGATCTGCTGCGTCTGCTTCGAGCAGTCGTGCATCCACATGTTCGGCCCGAAGCCGCTCGTGGCGGGATTGCAGATGGTGTACGCCGGGAAGTTCACCATGTGTGCGCCGACGATGAACGAGGTCGACTGCGTCGGCGTCACGGTGAACGGGAAGGTGACGGCCTCACCCAACGCCACCGCCATCACGGAGCGGCGCAGTTCCTTGCCGGTCGCGCCCTGAAGCCGAGTCGCCACGACGGCACCCGCGGCCACGGCGCTCGGTGAAGCGGGAGCGACCACCGCCGTGGCGGAGGGGGCCGCGAGGGGCGCGACAACGTCACGGTCGGTCGAGCATGCGGCCAGGACGAGTCCTGAGACGATGGAGACGATCTTCGGAATGCGAATGCGGGGTGCGAACATGATGCTGCTCCTTGGCAGTGTAAGCCGGCGATCCTTCGTCCTCTGGCCACTCCCAAGGCAGTTCTCATGCCAGTTAAGTTGATGTAATTACTACACTTACGCGAGTTCCACCGAAGACCATTTGACCGGGATCCGGTCATTCTGTCCCGACCGTTCCCAACGATTCGGAAGGCACGACCGATGTAGGGGTCGGCGTGCTCGCGCGGGCGAACGCGACACAGGCACACAAACGTTGGTGAGCTGCCACACCACGCTTTGCGGAGGCGCGCGGAGTATGACCACACGCGACCCAACAAGATCGTGTGAAGCGTTCTAGCGAATGGGTGCTGCGAGGCGGGCGGCGAGGGGACGGAATCCGCATTCCGTCGCGCGAGCACAGGCTTCGCGCACCCGATCGACAAACTGCGTTGCGCCGGCGCGCACGAGGGGCGGGCCGCACTCCGACACCAGCCAGAGCGAGGCATACTCGTCGATGCTCCGGGCGAGCTCGATCGCCCGCTCGTACGCGACGACCGCCTGTGACGAGCGATCGGTGAGCAGGAGGTATCGAACATTCAGCGCCTCGAGCATCTCGCGGCCCTGGTACCAGCGATCGCCCAGCGCCGCGCTGCGCTCGGCGGCCCGGGCCCGCGACATGAGGGCCTGATCGAGGTGACCAAGGACGAGCGCGGCCAGACCCGCACCCGCCAGCGCGCCTACCTCGATATCCGTGATTGAGAGCTCCGCCGCGAGGGCGTGGACGCGCTCGTACATACCGAGCGCCGCCACCTCGTCGCCCTGCTCGCGGGCAAGGTTTGCCGCGTTGTACATGGCAGCGAGCCCGCGTGCCTCGTTATGCACCTTGGCAAACATGCGTTGGGCGAAGGCGTAGTCCTCCGTCGCGCGCTCGAACTCCCCCGTCTTCTGGTGCAGCACGCCGAGGTTGAGCGCGGCGAGCGCGCCCAGATCGGGAATGTTGGCTTCGGTAGCCGCACTTTGCGCTTCTATATAGGAGCGCTCCGCCTCAGCGGCTTCCGCGGCAGCGCCTACGCGGGAGTGGGCGATGCCCGCGTTGATGAGGCAGCGTACGACACCGTACCGATTGTCGCGCTCCTCGAACGCAGCCCGCGCCGACTCGAACTCCACCAGCGCCTCCTTGGGAGACGCCTCCAGCAACGCGGTGCCGAGCCGCAACCGCGAGTCGGCGATGAGCGTGGCATCGCCTAACCGCTGTGCCTCCGCCGTGGCGGCCCGCGCCTCGCGCTCGGCGTCCTCGCGGCGGCTCAGGCGCGTGTACGCCTCCGAGATTCCGGAGAGGATGAGCACCGACTCTTCGGCTGCCTCGAGCGCACGCGCCGATTGCAGCAGCTTCGTGCTTTCCGTCAGCAAGCCCTCGAGGTTTCGCGCCTGCATCAATTGCAACTGCAGTCCCATGCGGCGGATGCGTAGCCGCCAGTGGGCGTCCTCGTCCGTCAGCTCGGCGAGCGCCTCGTCGCACACGACCTGCGCCGCTTCGTAGCGGCCGGAGATGCGCGCAACGTCGATGAGGGCAAAACGTGCCTCCATGCGCTCGCTAAGCGTGGGCGCGCGACGCACGGCGATGGAGAAGGAGGCGATGGCGTCCTCGAGGGCGTACACACTCGCCGCCCGCCGTCCAGATCGGAGCGCGAAGGAGAAGGCGTGCGCATCCTCACCGGCCGCGTCGTAGTGCACCGCGATTTCGGTGAGGGAATCTGGACGGCTGGACTCCAGCACCTCCGCGATCTTCGCATGCAGACGCTTCACGCGCCGGGGGTTCGCCTGGCGAATGAGGGAGTCGGCGAGCAGGGTGTGCGAGAAGTGAAAACTCGAGCCATCGCGGTCCTCGCCCGTATCCACCACGCCGGCCACGACCGCCTCGTCCACCGCGTCCAGCAGCGCATCTTCGCTGAGTCCGGCCACCTGCCCCAGCAGGTCGAAGTCAAACGTGCGTCCGATGACTGCGGCCGCCGTCATGACCGTAGCCGTTGAGGGCGACAGGCGACCGAGTCTTCGGGCAAGCAGATCGTCCACCGCCACCGGAAGCTGCATCGCGTCCACGCGCTCCCACTCCCAGCGCTTGCCGCCGTACCAGAGCACCCCTTCATCCACCAGCGTCTGCAACACCTGCACGACAAACAGCGGATTGCCCTCCGTGTAGCGGTAGAGGAAGGCGTTCAGCTCCGTATCACCCTCGGCCTGGTGCAGCACATCCGCGATCCATTCGCCGACCTCGTGGGCGGAGAGCCGCTCGAGGCGGATCTCGTGGTAGCCGTGATAGCGCGACAGGCGGCGCCGGCTCGCCTCGAACTGCTGCGCGTCCTCGCGGCGGATGGTGAGGCAGATGAGCAGTCGATCGTCGTCGAGCGACCCAACAAGATGCTCCAGCGCCTCCCATGATGCGTGGTCCGCCCACTGCACGTCATCGAGCACGAGCACGAGCGGCCGCGAAGTGGCGGCTGCGCGGAGGTAGAGTGCGAGTTCGTCGAGCAGCGCATACTTCGACGTGACGACGGGGGCGCCCTCGCCCTGCGATCCGCTCTCCGACCGGAGTGCGGGAACGATGCGCTCGAGGTGCGGCCATTCGCGATCGGCCACGATGCGCAGCTTGTGCAGCTGCCCGACCACGTCGGCCCACACACCGTACGGCGGACGGACGTCGGGTTCCAGCGAGCGGGTCGTGACGAAGGCACCGGTGCGCAATCGCACCTCAGACGCCATGCGATTCACCAGGGTCGTCTTACCCACACCGGCTTCGCCGACCACCGACACGAGTCCCGGAACACCGCGTACGCAGCCTTCCACTCGTTCGAGTAGCCGAGCGACTTCAGTCTGCCGGCCGACAAAGCGTTGCGTATTGATCTTCGGCTTGCCGGGCTCGTTGTCGCGATCGGCAATGGCCACTGCATTGCGGCCGCGACGCTTCGCGTCATACAGCGCGCGATCGGCGGAGGCGAACAGGTCCTCGAAGTTCTCGCCATGCAGCGGCGCCACGGCAAGGCCGATGGAGAGCGACACCCCTACCCAGCGCTCCTCCGATCCGCGCACCGGAATGCGCCGGCTGGCCACCTCCTCGCGCACGCGATCGCAGATGCGCTGCACCTCCGACTCGGTGGTCTCGGGAAAGAGCATGACGAACTCGTCACCCGCATAGCGTCCCACGAGGTCCGTCGGGCGGCATGCCGCAGCCAGCGTTCTGGCGACGATCTGCAAGACATCGTCGCCCTGCAGGTGTCCGAAGGTATCGTTGACCGACTTGAAGTGGTCAACGTCGATCACCGCGATGGCGACGGTGGCTGAAGTACTGGCCAGGTTCAGGAGCACGCGCGCTGAGTCGACGAAACCGCGCCGTGTGGAGAGTCCCGTCAGTTCGTCCACTGCGGGACGTGCGCGATCTTCTGCGCCCTTCGCAACCGCGGCGTCGGGCGGGGTCGCCTTCGTCCCATCGCCGGCCGACTGGTGCATCACGCGCTCGAAGACCGCGAACAGCTGCGCCTCAAACTGGCGACCGACGTCGCGACGCATCACGTCGATGGCCTCGGCGTGCGGCAGCGCGCGCTTGTAGCTCCGCTCCGTGGTGAGGGCGTCGTAGACGTCGGCCAGGCATGCGATGCGGGCCACGAGGGGGATATCGTCGCCCACCAGTCCATCGGGGTATCCCGAACCATCCCAACACTCGTGGTGCGAGCGCACGATGGGCAGCACGTCCCAGGGAAATTCCACCTCGGAAAGCAGCTCCACCCCGGCCACGGGGTGCCGCTTCATCAGCTCCCATTCTTCCTTGGTCAGCTTCCCGGGCTTGTTGAGCACGTCGGAGGGCACGATGAGCTTGCCCACGTCGTGGAGCAGGGCGCCAATGCGGAACCAGAACAGGTCGGGCTCGGGGAATCCCATGGCGGCGGCGAGGCGGCACGAGACGTCCGCCACGCGCTCGCAGTGACCCTGCGTGTACTGGTCCTTCGATTCCGTCGATTCGCCCCAGCGACGCGCGACCTCCAGAAACTCGCCTTCGAGGCCGCGGGTCTCCTTCGCGATCTGCGCGATGTCATGTCGTGCCTGCATCTTGGTGAAAAGGCGATGCGCCGTGTTGAGACTGCGGAGCGCCTCCCGGTTGCGCCCCAGTCGGCGATAGATCTGCGAGCGCTCGCGCTCTACCTCCGCGTGCAGCAGGTAGTTCTCGCGCTGGGCGGCCACCTCCGCGGACAGGTCGAACGAGACCAGGGCCGCCTCGAGGTCGCCCTCTCCCATCGACACGAGGCCGGCCAGCTTGTACGCACCCCCTAACGTGTCGCCCAGGCGATGCGCCTTGGCGGCCAGCAGCGCCCGTTCGCAGAGGACGCGGGCCGCCTGAAAATCCCCCCGCTTAATGGCGACGTTGGCGAGGTTCGTCTCCAGCTGCGTGGCCACTTCGACGTCGTCCAGGGACTGCGCGATCTGCAGCGCCTCGCGGAACTCCGACTCCGCGGCTTCCCAGTTCTCCGTGACCGTGTGCACGAGTCCCACGTTGTTGAGCGCGATGCACACGTCGCGCGTCATGCCCAGCAGCCTGTACTCCCGCAAGCTGCTCTCGAAGTAGCGCAGCGCCTGCTCGTGATCGCCCCGCACCGAGGCGATGACCCCGATGTTCGTGGACGTCATGGCCACCAGCCGGGCCTCGTCCGACCGCATCGCATGCTCGCGCGCCAGGAGGTAGAGGCGCTTGGCGGAATCCAGGTCTCCCTGACGCCAGTGCAGGATGGCAAACTGGTTCATCGAATGACCGACGGCCGCCTCGTCGCCCGCCAACTCGGCCAGTGCCAACGACAGCTGCAAACAGTCGCGCGCCTCATCGTGCCGCGCCTCGGCGAGATACGTGCGCGCGATCCAGCGCACGATGCTGGTGGCGGTGGGCTCGGCATCGTCGTGCGTGAGGCGGCGCAACGCCTGCTCGTAGAGGTCCCGGGCTTCCTCACGGAGCGAATCCCGCTCGCAGGCGTGTGCGCGGTCGACCAGTGCGCTTACACTGTCCGCTTCGGGGATGGAAACAGCGTCTGCGATCGACGGAATCACGTCGGGAGGCTATCGGGACGATACGACGCCACCGGGTGAAGGCCGGCGGGTGCGGGCGCTCTAGTGGAGACGAACATCTCCCCTGATCGCCACGCGGGCGGCGGACGCCGGCGCGTTCCCGCGCATCGGGGCATGCGCGCGACCCGTCACCTTGTCGGACCGCCATGTGTCGGCGGACATTGGGTGACGTGCATCACGCCAATGACGATCCATGAGCCGGAAGGAAACAGTGCGTCGCGCACCGTTTTTGTCGGCGCTGACAGTTGCCTGTGCTGCACGTCCGGCGTCTTAGGGTCGTGAAACTCCACCGGACTCCTTAGATGAACTGTCGCAAGGTGACGCTCGTCCTCGCGCTGCTGGCAACGTCCGCGTGCGGCCGCGACTCGCGTCCGGTGCTGATCGCCGCGGCGGGCCCGTGGGAGGAAACGTACGGCATCATGAACCGGCGTGGCATCGAGCTCGCACTGGCCGAGGTCAACGCGCAAGGCGGTGTGGGAGGTCGTGAACTCCGCATGCTCATGCGCGACGACAAGGGCGACGGCATGCGAGCCGCCAACATCGCCGCGGAGTTCGTCGGCAATCAGGATGTCGTCGCGGTCGTAGGGCACGTGAACTCGGGGGCCATGGTCGCCGCCGCACGCGTGTACGACCAAGGGCTCCCGGCGCTGTCCACCACGGCATCCACGCCCGACCTCACCGGCATCTCGCCCTGGGTCTTCCGCGTCATCTCGAGCGACTCTGTCAACGGGCTCGATCTCGCGCGCTACGCGCGCTCCCTGGGCTACTCGCGCGCCGCCGTGCTCTACGAGAACAACTCGTACGGCCGAGGGCTGGCCGACTCCTTTGAACGCAACTTCGACGGTTCCATCGTGGTCTTCGATCCCATTCCCGAGGATGGAGACAGCGACATGGAGCCGTACATCGCCTACCTGCGGGTGCGGAAACCGGACGTGGTCTTTGTCGCCGGCACGGAGCCCTCGGGTGCCGCGCTCCTGCGCGAGGCACGGCGGCAAGGGCTGGATACTCCGATGCTGGGCAGCGACGGGTGGACGGGCCTGGTCCAGTCCCCAGCACTCGCCGAGGGAGTGCTGGTGGGTGCGCCGTTCACTCCCGCCGATCCGCGTCCCGACGTCCAGCGATTTGTCACGGCCTTCAAGGAGCGCTTCGGAGTTGCGCCTGACGGTAACGCCGCGCTCGCCTACGACGCCACGCGCGTCGTGGCCCGGGCGGTCGCCGAGGGTGGGGCATCCCGCGAGAAGGTCCGTGGGTGGCTTGCGTCCCGATCGCAGGACACGGCGTTCCCGGGAGTGACAGGACCCATCTACTTCGAAGCCAGCGGCGACGTGGTGGGCAAGGGCTTCGTGATGACACAGATGCGCAACGGAGAATTAGTGGTGAATAACGGAGGACGGCGATGAGCGGCATCGTGCGCCTGCAGAGCATCCGACAGCGGCTGGTCCTGAGTTTCGGGCTGCTGGTCGCGCTCTTCTTCGCTGCAGGACTGGCCGGGCGCGCGAGCACCGCGCGCATGTCGGAAGTCATCGGTGAGACGCTCGCATCGGTGCAGGAGGATGCGCAGCTCGCCGCTCGACTCTCGTCGGCGGTGACCCAGGAACTCTCCTCGGCACAGCGGTACGTCGAGACCCGGGATTCCGTGTCGCAGGCGAACTTCCGTCGCATGGCCCGCGAAGCACACAACGCGCAGCGTGCCATGAACCTGCACGATGGACAGAGCGCACGAGAAGTCGCGCTGGTGGCCGGCATCGACGCCAAGCTCTCCGACATCGAGGTTCGCTACGCACGCGCCCACCGGCTGGCCGATCTCTCGAGACGTGCCGAGGCAGTGGCGGCCGGCGACGCCGCGCGCGCGAGCGTGTCGGCGCTGCTGGAGGACGTGCGCCAGCTGGGCATGCTCAAGGCGAACGCCGTGACCGATGCCTCGCTCAGCCTCCGTGAGGATGTGCAGCAGCGTGGATCATGGATGCTCGTCATCATGGTGATCGCGGTGCTGCTGGGCGTGCTCGTGGTGCTCAGCACCATCGGCTGGATTACCCGCCCGATGCAGCAGCTGGCCCAGCAGGCCCGCGCGCTCAGCGCGGGGGACTTCACCGCGCGCGTGCAGGGCGACCTGCCGGGAGAGTTCCGCGAACTTGCGGACGTGCTGAACGGCGCCGCGGCCTCGCTCTCGCGCGTGGTCTCGGTCACCACCACGACCGCCGACGACGTGGCCCACTCGGCGCGCGACCTGGCCAACGTGTCGGAGCAGATCTCGGCCTCCGCCAACCAGATGGCGTCGTCGATGACGGAAATCTCCACCGGCGCCGAGAGCCAGGTACGCCAGCTGCGCGCCATCGACGAAGCGTTGCACGCCATCCGGTCGAACGCCGACGAGGTGCGCGATGGGGCCGGCGAACTGACCACCCTTGCCGGGGAGATTGAGCACTCCGCCCAGTCCAAGCGCGGCGAGATCGCGCGGTCGTTAGGCATCCTGACCACCGTGCGCGAGACCGTGCGTGAGGCCGCCGCGCAGGTGGATGCGCTGAATGAGACCGCGGCCGACATCAACAAGCTGGTGGCCACGGTGGGCCGCATCGCGGAGCAGACCGACTTGCTGGCGCTCAATGCGGCCATCGAGGCAGCCCGTGCCGGCGACGCCGGCCGCGGATTCGGCGTCGTGGCTGACGAGGTGCGGAAGCTCGCGGAGCAGGCGCAGGCGGCCGCCGACGACGTCGTGCGACTCACGCGGGTCGTGACGTCGCGCGTGAGCGCCACCACGCGCGCCATGGAGGCCGGCGTGGCGCAGGTGGACGAGATTGAAGGCGTGTCGCGCAACGTGGACGCCGCGCTCGACAGCATCTCGGAGGCCGCGGGACGGACGCGCGTGGCAGCCGGCGCCGCCGTCGAGCGTGCAGAACTCAACGCGAACATTGTGGGCTCGGCCGCTCGCAGCGTACAGTCGGTGGCGCGGACGGCCGAAGGCTACGCGGCCGCCGCCCAGCAGGTGAGTGCCTCCACGCAGGAGCAGAGCGCCGCGTGTGAGCAGATGAGCTCCGCCTCCACGCAGCTCCTGCACGGGAGCGAGCAGCTTCGGGAACTGGTGGGGGCGCTGCGAGCGGACGCGGCATAGGACGCACCGCTCGAGCTGGCGGCCCGGCGCGGAATGCGCGCCGGGCCGCCTAACGTTTCAGCTGCGAGGCAGCCCAGCGCTGCGGCTCGAACAGCTCCACCGCGAGGCGTTCGCCAACCTTGGCGCCATACACGTCCTGCGTGAAGTAGAGTCGCCCGTCGCGATACGATCGCAACGCGAACGCCACCGGGAAGCCCCCCACGCTGCGGTATTTCTCGAACCGCGTGTCGGTCACGACGGGCGTCGCTCCCCGGGTGTCGCGCTGCACCACGCGGCGCACCAACAGCGAGTCCACGTCCACCCAGAACTGCGACGACGTGCTGTCGCCCGCCTTGGCGCCGATGACCCACGCCTCCTTACCTTCCCATTGATCCTTGCGGGCCTGGCGAAGGTCGAAGCCGAGTGAGTCGAGCTGCGCCGCCGTGGTGTCGGGCAGCTGCGTGTACACGTCGCCCATAAGGGTCAGCAGCGGATGCCACCCAGGCTGCACCGCGCTTTGGCGCCCCGTGCTGAAGCCATACATCTGCCCGTCGGCATACAGCACGCCGCTCTTGGACGAGAGCGGCAGGTAGTCGATGCGCAGGCGGCCGGGGAGGGTGACGTACTCGTTCCACACCTGTTTCGTCTGGCGGCCGGTCTGCGAGATGATGACGACGTTCTGCTTCATCGTCAGCGTCATGTACCACTTGCCGGCGTAGCGCGCGTTCATCTCCCGCAGGACCGTCAAGCCGTCGGGTCGGGGCGGCGCCTTGACCGGAGCGGGGGTCGCCACGGGCACGCTCGGCGCGCACGCGGCGAGCACTAGAACGAGCGGAGCTACCGATAGGCCAGCCACCGGCCACGGACGTCGAAGGTTCATGCAGATTCGTTTGGAGGGAGAAGGCTCGGGCCACTAGCTTCGAGAGATAACACTGCCCTCGCCCCGTGCCTAGCCGATCCCCTGCCGCCCCCGCGCGCGCCGTCCTCCTGCTGAGTGGCGGACTCGACTCCACCACCCTCCTGGCGCTCGCTCGTCGCGAGGGCTTCGAGATTCACGCCCTCACCTTTCGATATGGCCAGCGTCACGCGGGCGAAATCGACGCCGCGCGACGTGTCGCCGCGCAATACGAGGTGGCCGAGCACGTGGTGGCCGACATCGACCTGCGCATGTTCGGCGGCTCCGCCCTCACCGCGGACGTGTTGGTGCCGAAGGACCGGTCACTGCACGACCTGGGCGAGGGCATTCCCGTCACGTACGTGCCGGCGCGCAACACGATCTTCCTCTCCTTTGCACTGGCGTGGGCAGAAGTGCTGGAATCGGGCGATATCTTCATCGGCGTGAATGCGCTCGACTACAGCGGCTATCCCGACTGCCGGCCTGAATACATTGCCGCCTTCGAGCGGATGGCCAACCTCGCCACGCGCGCGGGCGTGGAGGGCACGCGCCCGGTGACGCTGCGCACGCCACTGCTCTCGCTGAGCAAGGGAGACATCGTCGCGCTGGGCATGTCGTTAGGCGTGGACTACAGCCTCACTACGAGCTGTTACGATCCCGCACCGGATGGCGGTGCCTGCGGCCATTGTGACGCCTGCCAGCTCCGCCGCCGTGGCTTCGCCGAGGCCTGCGTGGCCGATCCCACCCGATACGCCCGGGCCTGACGCCTCAACCCACCCGCCTCCCGCGATGTATACCGTCAAGGAGATCTTCTACACGCTGCAGGGCGAGGGCATGCACGCCGGACGTCCGGCCGTGTTCTGTCGTTTCGCCGGCTGCAACCTGTGGACGGGACGCGAGGCAGACCGGGCCACCGCGGTGTGCTCCTTTTGCGACACGGATTTCGTGGGTGTTGGCGCCGATGGCGGCCGCTTCGCCACGGCCGCGCAACTCGCCGAGGCGGTGCGGCAGCGGTGGCCGAAGCCGGGCGAGGGTCGCCCCTACGTCGTGTGCACCGGAGGCGAGCCACTGCTTCAGCTGGATGAGGCGGCCGTGCAGGCCTTTCACGAGGTAGGCTTCGAAGTCGCGGTGGAAACCAACGGAACGCAGGTCGCCCCCGCTGGCATCGACTGGCTGTGCGTGAGTCCCAAGGCACGTGCGCACGTGGTGCTCGACCGCGGCGACGAACTCAAGCTCGTCTATCCGCAGCCGGAGGCGCTCCCCGAGCGCTTCGAACAGCTGCACTTCCGGCATTTCTCCCTGCAGCCGATGGAAGGGGCGCATACGGCGGAGAACACCGCACTCGCCCTGGCCTATTGCCTCGAGCATCCGCAGTGGCGCCTCAGCCTGCAGACCCACAAGATGCTGGGGATCCGCTAGCCTCCCGCGCGCCTGAGATGCATGGAAATCTTCAAGGAATTCACCTTCGAGGCCGCACATCGCCTGCCCAATGTGCCGGACGGCCACAAGTGCGCGCGCCTGCACGGGCACTCCTTTCATGTGCGCGTGACGCTAGCCGGTCCCCCGGGTGAGCGGTCGGGATGGGTGATGGATTTCGCGGACATCAAGGCCGCCATCCGGCCCGTGCATGACCAGCTGGACCACCGCTACCTGAACGAGATTCCCGGGCTCGAGAATCCCACCAGCGAAGTGTTGGCGCGCTGGCTGTGGGGGGCACTCGTCCCCGCCCTGCCCGCTCTGGCCGCGCTTCAAGTGCGTGAGACGTGCACCTCCGGCTGTGTCTACCGCGGCGAGGACGAGCCGGGTCGTTTAGTCTGACCGATCGGAAAGGGTCGGAGGGGCATATGTGACGTGACACCTCTTTCGCTAGTCGTCGATGGGGGTAATTTCCGCCCGTTCCCCCCTGGCCCCAACCCTCCCCCTGGATTTGATGCGACGAGTCGGTACCCTTGCGACCCTTGTGTTCTGCCTCTCTCTCGTGCTCTCGGACGAGTTGTCTGCGCAACGCTCCAAGACTTCGCGACGGAAACCGTTCGCCGCACTCAACGAATCGGCGCAGCGTCTCAAGGACTCCCTGGCGACTCGGCTCGCGCCGGCCTCCCCGACTCCCGCGATCGATTCCTTTGCCGTCTCGGAAATGGTGGCCACGGTTGCCGCGCTCGGGGATTCCATGCTTCGCGATTCACTCATCGCGGTGGCGCGTTCGCAGCTGGGCACGCGCTATCGGCTCGGGGCACAGGCTCCCGGGCGCGCCTTCGACTGCAGCGGCTTGATCAAGTACGTGATGGGCATGCTGCGACTGGACGTGCCGCGCACGGCCAACGAGCAGTCGAAGCTGGGGCGTGAAGTGGCGCGGGACACCGCTGCCCTGCGGCCGGGAGACCTGCTCACCTTCGGGACGTCGAAGCGCATCACGCACATTGGCATCTATGCCGGGAACGGGCGCGTGATTCACGCCAGCACCACCCGGCGCCAGGTGATCGAGACGTCGATGGAGAACCTCGGGCCGTCGCTGCTGCGCAAGTGGCAGAGCGCGCGCCGCCTGATTGCGGTCGCTGAGCCTTCCACGACCGAGCTACTGGACCAGTAGGGGAAGCTTCCCCCCTCCCCGTTGCGGAGTGGTTTGCCGGTGCGGCGATCAGACATCGTGATGAACACAGTCAGCGCGAACCTTCGGGTTCGCGCTGTTCGTTTTCGGACACCGCGTCCCACGATCGCGCGGGTCCGATACGAAGTACGCCCAGCGGCGCTCGCGTAACACATTGTGAATATGAGACTTGTGAGACTGGAACTGACGGCACGAGACTTCCGTAGTCCATCATGCAAACGGGACAGGCTTTTCCGCTGTCCAAGTTGTCAACTCCTCCAAATACGAGTGTCGTGGACGTCAAGCGCGAGCCCCAGAAGAAAACCAAGCGAAACGTGCTGATTGCCGGCGGGGTGGTGGCGGTGCTCGCCGCCACCGTCATGCTCAGCAACCTGGAAGCGCGCGCGCCCGGCGTGCCCCGGAGCGAGCTGTGGGTCGACTCCGTCCAGCGCGGCACGATGGTGCGTCAGGTGCGCGCGCCGGGCACGCTGGTGCCGGAGAACATCCGCTACGTCGCCGCCGTGACCGCCGGCCGGGTCGAAGTGCGCGAGCTCCGACCGGGAACGTCCGTCAAGGCGAGCACCATTCTGCTCGAGCTGAGCAATCCCGAGGTGCAACTGCAGGCCCTCGAGGCGCAGCGTCAGCTGACGCAGGCGGAACAGGACTTCGTGACGCTGAGGACCACCCTCGAGACGAACCGCCTCACGCAAGCCTCGCAGGTCGCGCAGATTCGTACGTTGCGCGCCAACGCGGCGCGCGACGCCGCGGTGACGGAGGGACTCGATGCCAAGGGCCTGTCATCGCGGAACGAGGTGGAGCGCGCGAAGGATGTCGCGATTGAGCTGGATTCGCGCCTGAAGCTCGAAGAACAGCGTCTCGAGATCCTCACCTCGGCCATGGGCGAGCAGCTGATCAAGGCCAAGGCCAATGTGGAGCAGATGCGGGCCGTGGCGCGCTTTCAGCAGGAGCGGGTGGCGTCGATGAAGGTGGAGTCGGGGCTCGACGGGGAGCTGCAGACGCTCCCGCTGGAGTTGGGACAGTGGGTCGTGCCAGGTCAGGTGCTCGCCACCGTGGCGCAGCCGGGACGACTGAAGGCGGTGCTCCGGGTGCCGGAAACGCAGGCGAAGGACATCGTGCAGGGACAGAAAACGGCGGTCGATACGCGAAACGGCATCATCGCAGGACGCGTAATGCGGGTGGACCCGATCTCGACCAATGGCACGGTGACCGTGGAAGTGGCGCTGGAGGGCGAGCTGCCGCGAGGGGCCCGCGCCGACCTGTCAGTCGATGGCGTCATCGAGCTGGAGCGGCTGGAGCAGGTGTTGTATCTGGGGCGGCCTGCGTACGGGCAGCCGGAGCAGGCGATCGGGCTCTTCCGCATCGAGCCCGATGGGAAGAGCGCGGTGCGGGTGAGCGCCAAGCTCGGACGCGCCTCCGTGAGTACGATCGAGGTGTTGCAGGGCCTACAGACCGGCGACAGCGTCATCATTTCCGACATGTCGCGATTCGACAACGTGAACCGGGTGAGAATCGAGCGATGACGATGCCTAACAACTCAGTGGATGCGGCCCCCCTCATTCGCATGACGGGGATCCAGAAGATCTTCTTCACCGACGAGGTGGAGACCCACGCGCTGGCCGACATCCACCTCGACATCCGTCCCGGTGAGTACGTCGCGATCAACGGCCCCTCCGGCTGCGGGAAGACGACGCTACTGTCGATCCTCGGCCTGCTCGACACGCCGACCGGCGGCTCGTTCACGCTGAGCGGCGAGGACGTGTCGAACCTGTCGGCCGCCGAGCGTGCGCGGATCCGCAACCGGCAGATCGGCTTCATCTTCCAGGCCTTCAACCTCATCGGCGACCTCACCGTCTACGAGAACGTGGAGCTGCCGCTGACCTACCGCGGCATGGGCGCCGCCGAGCGCAAGAAGCGCGTGCAGGAGGCGCTCGAGCGCGTGGGCATGTCGCATCGCATGAAGCACTATCCCTCGCAGCTGTCGGGCGGCCAGCAGCAGCGCGTGGCGGTAGCGCGCGCGGTGGCGGGTGACCCGGCCATCCTGCTGGCCGACGAGCCCACGGGAAACCTCGACTCGACGAACGGCGAGGCCGTGATGGAGCTGCTCCGCGAGCTGCATCGGGCGGGCGCGACCATCTGCATGGTGACGCACGATCCCCGCTATGCGCGTCACGCCGATCGGTCGATCCACCTGTTCGACGGGCGGGTGGTGGACGAGATGGCCGAAGCTCACGCCTGACGTTGGAGCCGGCCGCGCCCCCACGGCGCGACCGGCCTGTTTCTGCACTCGTCCCGGGGGAAGGCAGGCATGGACACGTTGCTGCAGGATATCCGCTACGCCCTCCGGTCGCTGGGCGCCTCGCCGGGATTCACGGCGATCGCGGGCCTCTGTATCGCGTTAGGCATCGCGGCTAATGTCTTCGTCTGGAGTCCCATCAACGCGATCCTGGTGCGCCCGCTGCCGCTGCGCGATTCTCCGCGCGTGATGCACCTCAGCACCTATCGCACCACGGGCTCGCGCGAGACGTACGGTTCGTGGTCGTTTCCCGACTATCGTGACCTCGCCGAGACGTCGGGCACCTTTGCCGGCGTGGGTGCGTACTCGGAGCGGAGCTGGAACGTTGGCGGCATCGACGACCCGGAACGCCTGTCGGGCGCGGTCGTGTCGTCGTCGCTCTTTCCAATGCTCGGCTTCACCCCCGCGCTGGGACGCTTCTTCCGTCCCGACGAGGAGGACGGCGCACGGGTGGCGGTGATGAGCTACGGGGTCTGGCAGCGAAAGTTCGCCGCCGACTCGAACATCGTGGGCCGCTCCATCACCGTGGACGGCGAGCCGTTCACGGTCGTCGGCGTCATGCAGCGCGACATTCGATTCCCGGAAATCGAGGACATCTGGGTCCCGCTCGACGGACGCGCGTTCATGGCCCACCGGGACCGACGCGTGCTGCAGGTGGCGGGGCGCCTGGCCGAGGGCGTCAGCATGTCGCAGGCGCAGGCCCGCGTCACCGCGCTGATGGCGTCGCTCGAGACGCGCTACGGCGACACCAATCGCGGCTACTCCGCCTGGGTCGTTCCGATGAACGACCTGATCGCACGCGAGGTGCGACCGATCTTTCTCACCATGCTTGGCGCGGTGGGATTCGTGCTGCTCATCGCCTGCGCCAACGTGGCCAACCTCCTGTTGGCCCGTGGATCGGGACGCCAGCGCGAGATCGCGGTGCGACTGGCGATGGGCGCGCAGCGGCGGCGCATCGTGCGGCAGTTGATGACGGAAAGCCTGCTGCTGGCCATCGTTGGAGGCCTGGCCGGCATCCTCATCGGCAGCTGGAGCATCGAGTGGTTCATCCTCCGGATGATGCCGACGACCGTACCGTACTGGATGACGTTCGACGTCGATCGTACCGTACTGACGGTCTCGCTGGTGACGACGCTGGTGACGGGGCTCATCTTCGGCGTGGCGCCCGCGTTGCAGCTGTGGCGACCCTCGCTCACCCAAACGCTCAAGGAATCAGGGGGCCGCGGCTCGAGCGGCCATGCGCGGCTGGGGCGCATGCGGTCCACCCTGGTCGTGGCGCAGCTGGCGCTGTCGCTCGTGCTGCTGGTGGGCGCGGGCCTCATGCTGCGCAGCTTCATGGCCACGCAGAATGCGCAGCTGGGCTTCAACGCGCAGAACCTGCTCGGCTTCGAGATCTCGCCGTCGGGCACACGCTACGAGTCGGACTCGGCCCGCAGCGCATTCCTTGACGAGCTCCCCGCCCGGTTGCGTGCCACGCCGGGCGTGCAACAGGTGGCGTTGACCGATCAGCTGCCCATCGCCTCCTGCTGCAGCGATGCGGCGTACCTGCCGGAGGGCAAGGACTATCCACTCTCCGACGGGCCGCATGCGCTGCTCAAGCGGGCCTCGCCCGGACTCTTCGAGACGCTCGGCATGCCGATTGTCACCGGCCGGAGCTTCTCGGCGGACGATGTGCGCGGCGGAAACCCGGTGGTCATCATCGATGAGGAATTCGCCAAACGGGAATATCCTGACGCATCACCCCTGGGCCAGCGCGTGCGCGTGGGAGGGCCCGAGTCGCCGTGGCGCACCGTGGTAGGCGTCGTGCCCCACGTCATCGCCCGGACCGTACCGGAGCGCCGCTCGCCGCAGGTCTATCTTCCCCTCACCGCCGATACCCGCGGGCGGCTGTGGGTGGCCGTGCGCACGACTATCGAGCCGTCTGCACTAACCACCGGCGTGCGTGCCGCCGTGCAGTCGCTCGACCCCGACCTGCCGATCGCGCGACTGGCGACGATGGACTTCTTCGTGCGTGACCGCATGTTCCAGCCCAGGGTATACGGTGCGATGTTCGCCGTCTTTGCGGGGGCGGCGCTGCTGCTGGCCACCATCGGGCTGAACGGCGTGATGTCATACGCGGTGTCGCAGCGTCGCCACGAACTGGGGGTCCGCATGGCACTGGGTGCGGCCAGGGAGGATGTCGTGCGGCTGGTGCTGCGGGATGGCGCGCGCATGGTTGGCATCGCCCTGCTCGTGGGATTGCCCGCGGCGTTCGTCCTGTCGCAACTGCTGCGCGGCGCGCTCTACGGCGTGACCGCGAGCGATCCGTGGACGTATGTGGGCATCTCACTGCTGCTCGGCGCCGTGGGCCTGCTGGCGTCGTTCATTCCCGCGCGGCGCGCCACCCGCGTGGATCCCATGGTCGCGTTGCGGTCGGAATAGCGACCCGTCGCGTCCCGCTCCTCCCTTCTCTTCGCCCGACTCACGCATGCCTGCCTTCTGGTCTTCCCGTTCTGCTCCCGTCACCGAGGAGGTCCCCTTCACCGGGCCGCTCGTGTCCATGCGAGGGATCGACAAGTACTACGACACGGCGGCCGGCAAGTCGTACGTCCTCCGCCGCACCACGCTCGACATCGCCCCGGGTGAGTTCCTCACCATCATGGGCCCGTCGGGGGCCGGCAAGTCCACGCTGCTCTCGATCCTCGGCATGTTCGACAGCGCGTGGACCGGCGACTACGTCTTTCGCGGACAGGCCGTGCATACGATGCCTAACAAGGAGCGGCTGGCGCTCAACCGTGGGCACATCGGCTTCGTCTTCCAGCAGTACCACCTGCTGGACGACCTGACCGTCGCGGAGAACCTGGACGTGCCGCTGTCATACCGCGACGTGCCACGCGACCGGCGGACGGCTATCGTGGCCGACTCGCTCGACCGCTTCCAGATCGTGGGCAAGAAGGATCTCTACCCCCGGCAGCTCTCGGGCGGGCAGCAGCAACTCGTGGGCGTGGCCCGCGCCGTGATCGCGAATCCCTCGCTGCTGCTGGCCGACGAACCGACCGGTAACCTCCATTCGTCGCAGGCGCGCGACATCATGGAGCTGTTCGTGACGCTCAACCAGCAGGGGACGACGATCGTGCAGGTCACGCACTCGGAGGAGAACGCGCAGTTCGGCTCGCGGATCGTTACGGTCCGCGACGGCTGGATTGTGGACGACCGGCGCACGCGTTAGGTCGGCCGTCGGGGCGCTCGGGGGTCGCGACGGCTCCACCACCGTCGCATCTTTCGCTTCTGCCCCCGACGCTCCCTCCATCCCGCCGCCCGTGACGTCCGCGCCCCGCCTCCTGATCGCCGACGACCAGCCCGACGTGATCGAGGCGTTGCGGCTGCTGCTCAAGCGCGAGGGGTACGCCGTCGAGACCGCCCGGTCGCCGCGGGAGGTAGTGGAGGCGGTCGGCGCCCGGGAGTTCGATGCCGTGCTGGCGGACCTGAATTACACGCGCGACACGACGTCGGGCCGGGAGGGGCTGGAGCTGCTGCAGCAGGTGGCGGCGCTCGATGCGACCCTGCCCATCGTCGTCATGACCGCGTGGGCCAGTATCGACACGGCGGTGGAAGCAATCCGCCGCGGCGCGCACGATTACGTCGAGAAGCCCTGGGACAACGCGCGGCTGCTCGCCACCATGCGCGCGGCCGTGGAATTGGGCCGCGCGCTGCGCCGCGCCCAGCGCCTGGAGAGCGAGAACTCCGCGCTGCGCGCGTCCAGCCATCCGCTGCCCCCGCTGCTGGCGGAGTCGCCGCGCATGCGACCCGTGCTGCAGCTGATGGAGCGGATCGGCCCGTCGGACGCCAATGTCCTGATCACCGGCGAGCACGGCACCGGCAAGGAACTGGTGGCCAACTGGCTGCACGCCTCCTCGCCACGCGCGGGACGCAGCTTCGTGGCCGTGAACATGGGCGGGCTTTCGGACGGCGTGTTCGAGAGTGAGCTGTTCGGCCACGTGAAGGGGGCCTTTACCGACGCCAAGGCCGACCGCGCCGGCCGCTTCGAGCTGGCCGACGGCGGCACCATTTTCCTCGACGAGATCGCGAACATCTCGCTCGGGCAGCAAGCGAAGCTGCTGCGCGTGTTGCAGGGCGGCGAACTGGAGCGGGTGGGCTCGTCGCGGGTGCGCCGCGTGGACGTGCGTGTGCTGTCGGCCACTAACGCTGTGCTGCAGGAGGAGGTGCAGGCCGGGCGCTTCCGCGAGGACCTGCTCTTCCGGCTCAACACGATCGAGATCCACCTGCCGCCGCTACGCGACCGGCGCGAGGATATCGCCCCCCTGTCGAGCGACTTCCTCCGCCGCCACGCGGCGCGCTACCGCAAGCCCACGCAAGGCTTCGAGCCCGCCGCCATGCAGGCCATGCTCGATCACGCGTGGCCCGGCAACATCCGCGAGCTGGGACACGCGGTGGAGCGCGCGGTGCTGATGGCCCCGGGCGAGCTGATCCGGACCGTGGACCTGGGATTGCGGCCGGCGGGCGGGTCGGCCCTGCGCTACGACGACATGACGCTGGAGGACGTGGAGCAGCTGCTGGTGCGCAAGGCGCTGGGGCGGCACGGCGGCAACGTCTCGCGCGCCGCCAAGGCGCTGGGGCTGAGCCGGAGCGCGCTCTATCGGCGCATGCAGCAGTTCCAGATCGAGCCGGAGCCCGAGGGGTGAACCCCGACGGGCGGCGGCGGCGGCGCCTGCTGTCGCACGAGCGACGCGTCTTCCTGCTGGCGTTAGGCGCCGGGCTGCCGGGTGTCGTGGCATCGCTGGTGCTCCTGTGGACGGGCGACTTTTCGGGTCGCGCGATCTGGACCGTGGGCGGACTCGTCGCCGGCGTCTGGCTCGTCGTGGCCATCGCGCTCCGCGAACGCGTCGTCCGCCCGCTGCAAACACTTTCCAACATGCTGGCCGCGTTGCGCGAGGGGGACTTCTCCCTGCGGGCGCGCAAGGGACACTCCGACGACGCGCTCGGTCTCGCGCTGCTCGAGATCAACATGCTCGGCGACACCCTGCGGTCGCAGCGCCAGGGCGCGATGGAAGCCACGTCGTTGCTGCGCGCCGTGATGGCCGAGATCGATGTGGCGATCTTCACGTTTGACGACTCGGGCGCATTGCGCCTGGTGAACAGGGCCGGCGAGCGGCTGCTCACCCAGCCCTTCGAGCGCCTCGCGGGGCGGCGGGCCGACGCGCTGGGCCTTGGCGAACTGCTCGAGGGGCCGTCGCCCCGCGTGCACGACCGCGCCTTTCCGGAACGCGCCGGCCGCTGGGAGGTGCGTCGCACCACCTTCCGCCAGGAGGGCCGCCCGCACACGCTGCTCGTCGTCGCCGACGTCACCAAGAGCCTCCGCGAAGAGGAATTGCTCGCGTGGCAACGTCTCGTCCGCGTGCTGAGCCACGAGATCAACAATTCGCTGGCGCCCATCAAGTCGCTTGCGGGCAGCCTGCAGGCCATTGCGTCGGCCGAGCGCGTGGACGCCGACGCCGCCACCGACATGCAGCGTGGACTGGGCATCATCGCCAACCGCGCGGAGGCGCTCTCTCGCTTCATGTCCTCGTACGCGCGGCTGGCCCGCTTGCCGTCGCCCCGGCCGGCGCCGGTGCGCGTGGCCGACCTCGTGCGGCGCACCGCGCTGCTGGAGACGCGATTACCCGTGCTCGTCGCGCCGGGCCCCGACATCGTGATCGAGGCCGATCGTGACCAGGTGGAGCAGGCCCTCATCAACCTCGTGCGCAACGCCGTCGACGCCGCCCTCGAGACGGGGGGGGCCGTGGACGTCTCGTGGACCGCGGACGGCGGCGGTGCGGTGCTGCTCGTGCGCGACGAGGGGCCCGGCCTTTCACAGAGCGCGAACGTGTTCGTGCCCTTCTTCACCACCAAGCCGCGCGGCACCGGCATCGGCCTCGTGCTCTCGCGCCAGATCGCCGAGGCGCACGGGGGGTTCCTGAGCCTCGGCAACCGTCCCGACCGGACCGGATGCATCGCGGCGTTGCACCTGCCGGCGAGCGCGCCCCTAATCCCGTAGAGCCTGCAGGCTTGCAAGCCTGTGGGGCCTTCCAAGCCGGTGGGTCCTGTGGGCCCAGGAGCGCGCGTGGCCGCGAGCGCGAGCCGCGCGGCTTCAGTTGTGCCGCGCGCTTCCCCCAACGGGAGCGTTTCCCGAGATTCCGCTGCAGCCCTCCCCTGTTCACGTCCATCCCGGTGGCCTTCATGTTCCGTACCCGTACCCTCCGTACCGTCGCGACGACTTGCCTGCTCCTCCCCCTGTGCGGACTCTCCCGGCCCGCGCCGGCGCAGGCGCCCCCATCATTGCGCGAAGCCGCCGCGGCGAGGCGCGCCGCGTACCTGCAGCGGATTCCCGAGGGCGTCGCCATCATCCAGAGTGCCGACCGGTCGCAGCCCAACCTGTACGAGCACATGGTGCCCGACACCGAGAATCACGATTTCATCTACTTCACCGGGTTGGAGGGCGCCGCGCCTCCCGGCGACGTGCTGGTGCTGAATCCCAAGGGCGAGCGCTTTCGGGAGATCCTCTACACCTCCGGCGACGTGGAGGCAGTGCGCCGCGCGACCGGCATCGCGCACGTCTTTCCGCACGCACGCTTCCTCGAGGACCTCTCCAGCGCCCTCACCGACTACCGCAACCTGCGCATCACCCAGCTGCGCTTCAAGCCAGTGGCGTCGGAGCTCTCCCAGTCGTTAGGCGACACGCACAAGGTGATCTGGTACAACTATCCGCGCTTCACGAATCTCGGTGAGCCGGCCAATCCGCGGCTGGACCTCCCGGCTCGACTGCGTGCCGTTTCGGGGGAAGTCGAGGTGCGGGACGCCAGCGACGGCATCGACAGGCTGCGCATGATCCACGACGCTTTCGGGCTGGCGTCGCTGCGGCGGGCGATCGCCATCACGGGGCACGGCCTCATGGAGGCCATGCGTACCGCGCGCCCCGGCATGACCACGCGGGAGGTGGGCGAAATGATGGATTTCGTGTATCGCTACAACGGCGCCGGGCTGGGCTTCCCCACCGGCGTGTCCGCGGGTCGCGCCGAGACGCAGCGCTTCGAGACCGCGCGTGAGGAGATGGAGGCGCGCGCCGCCGAGCTTCCGATCCGGAACGGAGATCTCATCCACATCGACACGGGCGCGGAGTGGAATCACTACTCGGCGGACATCCAGCGCGTGGTACCCGCCGGCGACACCTTCACCCCCGAACAGAAGCGCTTCTACGACGCCGTGCTTGCGGTGCAGAAGGCGGTCATCGCGAAAGTGCGGCCGGGTGTACGGTGGAGCGAACTGCAGGAACTCGCGGTCCAGATGCTGCGCGACGCGGGCGGACTCGACAGCTCATACACCTATGGCATCGGGCACTTCATCGGCATGGAAGTGCACGACCACGGCTACTACACGGAGCCCCTGCAGCCGGGCATGGTAATCTCCATCGAGCAGGGGGCGGTGCGAAATGGCGTGCGGGTGGCGTTCGAGGACGACGTGCTGGTCACCGCGGACGGGAGGGAGTGGCTCACGCGCTTTATTCCCATCGAGACGGAAGAAGTGGAGCGCCTTCGCCGTGAGCCACGGATCATCGCGGACCCCAGCCGGCTGAAGGCCGAGGAGGCGGCCCGCCGGTAGCCCCCCCGGGCGCGCGCTCCCCCCTCGCGCAGCGCTGCGCACGGGCACAGCGTAGTCAGGGTCGCAGGTGACCCCTCACCGTCGGTGGTTGACGCCACCGGCCGTCCCCTCTCCCCTGGAGGATTTCATGCACACTGCCCGCGTAATCTGGCGCGCTGGCACGGGCGCGCTGGCAGTTGCACTGCTTGCCGCCGGCTCGCTCGCGGCGCAGCAGCCGCGCGACCGCGTCTCCATCGATCAGTATCTCGACTGGGAGGACGTGCAGTCTCCGCGCCTGTCACCCGACGGCAGGCAGGTCATCTACACACGCCGATGGGTGGACAAGATCAACGACAAGTGGGAGTCGTCGCTCTGGATGTTGGGCACCGACGGGTCGAAGAACCGCTATCTCGTGGATGGGAGCTCGGTGGAGTGGTCGCCCGACGGCCAGCGCATCGCCTACATCGCCAAGGGCGAGCCCACCGGCTCGCAGATCTTCGTGCGATGGATGGACGCCGAGGGCGCCGTGTCGCAGGTGACGCGCGTGACCGAGTCGCCGTCCGACATCCAGTGGGCGCCCGATGGAAAGTCGATCGCCTTTCGCATGAATGTGCCGTTCAAGGAGACGTGGAACATCAACGTCCCCGCGGCGCCCAAAGGTGCCAAGTGGATCGAGCCGCCGCGCGTGGTGACGCGCCTCGACTACCGCCAGGACCGGGTTGGGTTCAACGATGACGGCTACGGCCAGATCTTCATCGTCTCGGCCGATGGTGGCACGCCGCGACAGCTGACGACCGGCATGTGGGACCACGGCGCGCCGCAGTGGCTGGCCGGCAGCAGCGCGATTGTCTTCACGGGAGACCGTGTGGAGAACTCGGAGTATCGCTGGCGGCAGAGTGACATCTACAAGATCGATGTCGCCTCGGCCCAGGTGTCGCAGCTCACCACGCGCAACGGCCCCGACCAGCAGCCCACCCCGTCGCCCGACGGCAAGCTGATTGCGTACACCGGCTACGATTCGACCGACGCGACGTGGACCGATTCGAAGCTGTACGTCATGAATGCCGACGGCACGAATTCCCGCGAGATCTCGGGCAAGCTCGATCGCTCGGCGCAGGGCATCATGTGGGCGGCCGACGGCAGTGGCGTCTACTTCAACGTGGAGAACGAGGGCAGCCGCAACCTGTACTTCGCGTCCGTGTCGAGGCAGGTACGGCCCGTGACCACGGGTAACCACGTGCTGACCGTCAGCGACATCGGGGCGGGGGGCACGGTCATCGGCACGGTGAGCACGCCCACGCAGCCTAACGACGTGGTCGCGTTCACCGTCACGAAGCCGCAGATCCGGCGCCTCACGAGCGTCAACGACGACGTGCTGGCCGGCAAGAAGCTGGGAACGACGGAGGAGGTGTGGTACACGTCCGTCGACGGATACCGCATCCAGGGCTGGATCGTGAAGCCCCCCGACTTCAATCCCAACCGCAAGTACCCGTTGATGCTGGAGATCCACGGCGGCCCGCACTCCATGTACAACGTGGGCTTCTCCTTCGCCCGCCAGGACCACGTCGCCAACGATTTCGTGCTCCTGTACACCAACCCCCGCGGCTCGACGGGCTACGGCAGCGCCTTCGGCAATGCCATCAAGAACGCCTACCCCGGCAAGGACTACGAGGACCTGATGGCGGGCGTGGACACCGTCATCAATCGCGGCTACGTGGACACCAAGCGGATGTACGTCTTCGGCTGCTCGGGGGGCGGCGTGCTCACGGCCTGGATCGTGGGACACACGGACCGCTTCGCCGCGGCGAGCTCCAATTGCCCCGTAATCAACTGGATGAGCTTCGTGGGTACCACGGACTCTCCGGGCTGGTATCGCAATTTCGCCAAGCCCTTCTGGGAGGACCCCAGCGAGTATCTCAAGCGCTCGCCCATCATGTACGTGGGCAACGTCACGACGCCGACCATGCTGATGACCGGCGTGCAGGACTTGCGCACGCCGATGCCGCAGACCGAGGAGTTCTACGAGGCGCTCAAGTTTCGAAAGGTGCCCGCCGCCATGATCCGTTTCAACAACGAATGGCACGGGACCTCGTCCACGCCGTCGAACTTCCTGCGTACGCAGTTGTACCTGCGCAGCTGGTTTGATCGCTGGCCGCAGCGCGTGGCGGCGCAGTAGCAACAGGGGCAGCAACAACGGCAGCAACAACGGCAGCAACAGCAGTAGCCACATGCGATGGGCGGCGCGGCGCACGAGGTCGCGCCGCCCATTCGTATGCCCTCGCGCGTGCTCCCGCCGTGACGCGACCGCGGTGCGGAGCGCCTAGCCGGATTTCATCCCGGCCATGGCGCTGGCGAGGAACTCCGTCTTCCAGCGCTCCAGCGTGGCACTGTCGACGTTGAGCTCCCGGCTCACCACGTCCACCATCTCTCCACGCAACAGGCGGAGCACGACCCCCCCCTTGAACGTGGCGGAATACGCTGGCGTGGCGCGCAACACCTGATGGGCGCCGGTGATGGACTGCCGCGGCGTACTGACCGCCTGGCGCGCCGCCATACCCCGCGCCGCACTGTCGCAGAGGGCGCGCACGAACTGCAGCGTGGCGCGATCGGGGGGTCGCGAGTTCCACGGGCGGTCGCAGTACACGCATCCGACGAGCCGCGCACCCACGACGACCGGGAAGACACCGAAGCTGGACGAGCCTAACGACTGGGCGAAGCGCAGCTCCTGCGCGGTGAAGTCGCGCTCGACGGGCACGTAGATGCTCTGGCGGCGCAACATGGCGACCGCCACCGGACCCTCACGGGGCGTGAGCTCGAAGGTGAAGCGCTCCAGCAGTCCCTCCACGCCTGTCCCCAGGCCGTATCGCGCCTTCACCCCCGCCCGGTCCGGCGTGCTCATGCAGAACACCACCCGGTCGAAGGGGCCGCCGCGAAAGACCCCCTCGATCATCATCAGCAGCACCCGGTTGAGATCCTCGCCAGATTCGGGCTGCGCCACGCGCTCCAATTCGGCCAGCAGCTCCTCACGCAACTGCAGGAGGGCGGCCACGCTATCGGCCGTCGGCGCGGTCGCCTCCACCGGCACGGCTGCGGGCGCATGCGCCGCGACGGCAGGCGTCGGGTTGGTGGCGCCGATCTGCTTCATCGCATCGCTCTGCAGCCGGCGAAGCTTGAGATCGTCGATCGATACCTTGGAGCTGACGAATACCTCCTTCGTCTCGGCCAACGCGGCGCGGAGGATCTCTGCCACCTCCTCCCTCGTGAAGTCCATCCGGCGGCTGTACCGCGCCATCACCTCGGACACGCTGTCGCGCTTCGGGTCGTTTTCACGCCGGTACACGGCCACCGTGAGGTCATGCGCGAACGAGGTGATGACCCCGATGTCCTACGTGGAGCCCGGGCCGTCGGCCCGGATGCCCGTCAGCACCGATTCCGGCATGCCCCAGTGCTTCGCCATCGCTTCCCCTAACTCCTCGAAGCGAAAACCCAGCACCTCGAATGTCGCCAGCCCCTCTCCCTTGTTCTTCAACTCCATGTGCTGGAGGATGCGGGCGTAGTCGGCGGCGAAGTAGCCCGCCACCAACACCTCGCCCAGGTTGCGGAACATCCCGCACAGATGCACTTCTTCCGGGTCCGGCAGCCGTCGGCGCATCGCGATCTCGCGCGCGTGGTTGGCGGTCAGAAGCGAGAGGATCATCAGCTCCTTCAGTCCCGGCGAACGCTTGCGATAGTGCTCGAACGACAGCAGGCTGGCCGCCAGGTGCCGCACCGTGCGCGCGCCGAGCAGGAGCATGGCGTGCGCCGCGCTCTGGATGGTCTTGTCCGACCGCTTGTAGTAGGCGCTGTTTGCGGTGCGCAGCACCTTGAGCGTCAGCGAGTACTCACGCAGCACGATGTTGGCGAGACGATCGATGGAGGCGTCGTCGTCCGGCATGTGCTTCAGCGCATCGAGCGCATCCTTCGAGATCGCGGGAAAGTCAGCTTCGGCGAGAATCTGCCGCATCCGGGTGGCCAGCGGCGGTGTCTCCTCCGTATTGTGCTGCTCGCGCTTGTTCTGAGATCCTTTCGTTTGATTCTGCACGGGCGGGGCGCACTGATGAGGGCTGAGGCTTCACAGGTAAGTATCGGCCGAAGGCGACGTGTTCTCCCGCTTTCTGTGCTGCTGCTTGCCACCTTTTTCTCGACAGCGGTGGGAGCCCAGTCGGCGCCCACTATTTCGTCATTTGCCGCCGGGAAAGCCGAGCAATTGCTGAGAGAAAAGCTTCCCTGCCTCGGCTGTCACATGCTGGATGAAAAAGGTGGCCGGCTGGGGCCGGATTTATCGTCCGTGCGTACGCGACGATCGCCCGAGTTCATCGCGGCGATGGTCGAGGATCCACAGCGCACCCTGCCCGGTTCGTCGATGCCGCGGACGGAGATGCCGGACAATGAACGCGCGCTCATCATTCGGTATCTGCAGAGTCGACCCGGGGATGCTTCCTCCACCACGGGAGCAAAACCGTCCGCCGCTCCCGTGCCGACGGCTGGCGCGAGTGGGGAGGCCCTCTACGCACGCTGGTGTGCGGGGTGCCACGGCACGGCCGGCAGGGGCGATGGTCCCAACGCGTCGTCCCTGCCCGTCACGCCGGCGAATCACGCGGACGCCACTGCCATGTCGGCACGTCCCGACGATTCGCTCTTCGACACCATTGCGGGGGGCGGCGCCATCATGAACAGGAGCCCGCGGATGCCCGCGTTCGGCGCGACGCTCTCGCCCTCCGACATGCGGGCGCTGGTGTCGCACATCCGACGGCTGTGCCGTTGCGAAGGGCCCGAGTGGTCACGCAACACTTCGGGGAGCCGCTGACGCGTGGCCCGAAAGAAGAAGGATCGCGGTCGTCCGCCAGCGCGCATCGTCAGTGCGAAGGACACCGCGGCGAATCCACTTCCCGACACCTTCCCGCCCCGACGACTGTGGCTCCTGCTCGGCGTGGTGGTCGCCCTCGCCATCGCCGCGATTCTCACCCTGTCACGTCCGTGGAATTGGGGAGCAGGCGAGGGTAAGGGCCCGCGGGTGGAGCTGCCGCCGCCCGGCCGCACGTCCCAGGAATCGAACGGAGCCGCACCCGGCGACTTCGTCGGCTCCGAGTCGTGCGCGACCTGCCACCAGCCGCAGTTCGCGCTCTGGAAGAACTCAACGCACGGACGGGCGGGAGGCACTCCCGGCCAGGTGGCGGTGCTGGCCCGCTTTGACGGAACGCCCATCCGATTCAAGGACGCGGTCGTGATTCCTGCCGCCCGCGGCAATCGGTACACGTTCTCGGTGCGGCAGGTGGGACGCGAGGAACGGGTGTTCAACGTGGATGGGATCGTGGGCGGGGGGCACATGGTGGGGGGCGGAACACAGGGCTTTGTCTCTCGCGTGCCCGACGGGACGTATCGATTCCTTCCGTTCGACTTCATC
>JBDSVW010000285.1:0-3034 GCA_039927015.1 Gemmatimonadaceae bacterium
TGTTCACGCAGGCGCTGCAGAATCGCGTGCTGGAGCGGGACGAGACGCTCTCGTATGAAGCAACGTGGAATCCGGCCGAGTTGCACGGCCGCTTCGTTGCGGTCGCTTCCCTGCGCAGCGTGAATCACCCGATCGAGGAGCGCATTCCCTTCACGCTCCCATAGCGCGCCGTCCGATCGTCCTCGACAAAAGTCCCCGGATCTCTCGGCGAGCCCAACGCGCGGCTCGCCGTTTGCGTTTCTCAGCGGCGGCCCGTTACCCGTAGGCCGCGCTCCGGCGTGCGTGCGCTTATTTGCGGCCACGACGCGCATTACTTTCCGGCGACTTCTACTCAGGGAATGGCGTGGGGACCAACGACAGGGCGCACGCGCTCGACGATCAGCACGACCTCGAACTTCTCAAGAAGCTCAGCGTCGCCCGCAAGACACTGCTGCACCAGATCGGGCGCAAGATCATCGGCCAGCAGGAGGTGGTGGAGAACCTGGTGGCGGCCATCCTGGCCGGCGGCCACGTGGTCATCATCGGTGTGCCCGGGCTGGCAAAGACGCTGCTGGTGCAGACCGTCTCCGAGGCACTCGACCTGTCCTTCTCCCGGGTGCAGTTCACCCCGGACCTGATGCCGGGTGACATCACGGGCACCGAGCTGCTCGAGGAGGATCACGCCACCGGCCGCCGCGTCTTCAAGTTCGTCAAGGGACCGGTGTTCGCGAACGTTGTCCTGGCGGACGAGATCAACCGGGCGCCGCCCAAGACGCAGTCAGCGCTGCTGCAGGCGATGCAGGAGAAGACGGTGACGGTGGCGGGACAGACGCATACGCTGCCCAATCCCTTCTTCGTGCTCGCCACGCAGAATCCCATCGAGCAGGAAGCGACCTACCCGCTGCCAGAGGCGCAGCTTGATCGCTTCATGTTCGAGCTCAACGTCGGCTATCCGTCGTTTGCCGAGGAGGAGCTGATCGTCTCCACCACCACGGGCGCGAAGAACGTCGTCATCGAACCGGTGCTGAGCGGGGAGGAGGTGCTCGAGCTGCAACAGCTCGTGCGCCGCATGCCGGCACCGCCGTCGCTGATCAACTTCGCCGTGGGGCTGGCACGGTCCACCCGTCCCACCGAACCCGGCGTCCACGCGGACGTGAAGAAATACGTCTCGTACGGCACAGGACCGCGCGCGTCGCAGTACCTGGTGCTGGGCGCCAAGGCGCGCGCGGCGATGGATGGACGCGCCGTGCCGGACCTGGACGACGTGCGGTCGGTCGCGATGAACGTACTGCGCCATCGTCTCGTGATGAACTTCCAGTCGGAGGCCGAGGGGTACCTCGCGGAGAATATCGTGTCGTTGGTGACCAGGAAATAGAAGACGAGAAGACGAGAAGACGAGAAGACGGGAAGAGGAGAGGACGAGAGGACGGGAAGCCGCCGGCGTGACGCATGAGTCACGCTGGCGGTTCTCATTTGGTGCTCGCGCGTCGTGACGCGGGCAACGGCCACAAGCGGGTCGACACAGATTTCATCCCCCCGCCCCGCATCATTTGACAGCGCGAACCGCCCTTCGCATGTTCCCCTCACTTGGTAAGGGGAAAGACATATGGCACGCGACGCGATGGACCTGCTGCAGGGCACGCTGGACGTGCTCATTCTCCGCACCCTCACCTGGGGGCCGATGCATGGCTACGCGGTGACGCGGTGGATCAGGGAGCGGACCGAGGGCACGCTGTCCATCGAGGACGCGCCCCTGTACAAGGCGCTGCACCGCCTCGAGGGCGGCGGCTACGTGTCCGCGGAGTGGGGACTCTCCGAGAACAACCGGCGCGCGCGGTACTATCGCCTCACTGCGGCCGGGCGGCAGCAACTTCGGCACGAGGAAGCCGCGTGGCGCCGCTATGCGGAAGCCGTCTTCCGCGTGCTGGAGCCTGCATGATGCGCCGCCTCTTCCAGTGGCCGTGGCGCTCACGGCACATCATCGAGGACGACGTGGACGAGGAGTTTCGCTTTCATCTCGACGCGCGCACCGCGGAGTTGATCGCGCGCGGAGTGCCGCCTGAGGAGGCGCGCACGCGGGTAACGCGGGAGTTCGGGGACCTCGACGAGGCGCGCCGCTACATCCGGCAGATCGACGGACGCGCGGAGTCGGAGCGACGGCGGCGGCTCTTCCTCGACGACTTGCAACAGGACATCACGTTCGCGATCCGCAAGCTGCGCACAGCGCCGACGTTCGCCATCACGGCCATCCTCACCCTGGCCATCGGCATCGGCGCCAACACCGCCATCTTCTCGTTCGTGAACGGCGTGCTCTTCCGGCCGCTGCCGTTCCCGCGTGCGGAACAGCTCTACAAGGTCTGGTCGGCCAATCCGTCGGCGGGCCTCGATCGAGCCGCCGTCTCGGCCGTCGACCTGGACGACTGGCGGGCGCAGCGCTCGTCGATCGCGGACATGGGGGGATACTTCTACGCCGCCGGATCGAGCGGGGTGGACTACACGGGCGCGGGTGAGCCGCAGCGGCTCACCACGCTGTTCTTCACCCCCGGATTCTTCCCCACGTTAGGCGCATCCCCCCACGCAGGCCGGCTGCCGCGAGATGACGAAGCGGTGCGCGGCGGCGCGGACCGCGTCGTGATGCTCTCCCACGAGTTCTTCCAGCGGCAGTTCGGTGGTGCCGAGGGCGTTGTCGGCTCGCATCTCACGCTCGGCGGCGAACCATACGAGGTGCTGGGCGTCATGGGACCGGAGTTTCGCTTTCCGGCGCCGGGCGTGGACGTGTTCGTTCCAATGTCGACGATCCCGGACCACGCTATTCCCCGCCTTCGCCCTGTCCGGATCCTCGACGTGATAGCCCGCGCACCGGCCGGTACGTCCGAGTTGCAACTGACGAATGAGATGCACGCCATCACCACGCGCTTGGCCGACACCTATCCCGAGGATGCGGCGTGGAGCGGCGCGACGGTGCAGCCCCTACGCGAGGCGATGACGGGCGATGTGCGCACCGCGCTGTTCGTCCTGTTCGGTGCGGTAGCGTTCGTCCTGCTCATCTCCTGTG
>JBDSVW010000286.1:0-34715 GCA_039927015.1 Gemmatimonadaceae bacterium
GCTCGCCGGTTCACCCGACGGGGTGAGCCAGATCGTGGAGGGGCGTCGCGCCGGCGGGCGCTTCCACTTCACTCTCGCAACGCCTAACACCCCGCTGATTGCGTCCGTCGAACTGACCGACAGCGTACAACGGGAAGCCGCCAGACGTCGCGAAGGACTGCGGGCGCTGCTTCCCACGGACGGTCGCGGCACCGTGTTGTCCGACGTGCTGCTCTACGAAGCGCCGCGGGATGCCGACGCGCGGCTGGAGGATGTGTTGGCGCGCGCGCTGGGCTCGTCGGAGGTGACGAGAGGATCTCGGCTCGGCGCCTACTGGGAGCTGCAACGGACGAGGGCCCGCGCGGATACGGTGACCTATACCCTCACCGTCATGCCGAAGGCGGCAGGTTGGCTGCGGCGACTGGCCGGGCGTGTCGGGCTGGCAGAACGCACGGCGCCGGTGCACATGCGCTTTAGCGAGCCACTGGGCGACGAAGTGCGAACCTTTCGTGCGCTGGCGCTGGACGTAACACGTCTGGGCACGGGCCGATACGACGTGCGGCTGCGCGCCGAGACCGGGCACGGCGAATGGGGCGAGAGCGAGCGGGAGATTCGCGTCGTGCGCTGAGGGCGGCGTGCGGCGAGGGCGGCGTGCGGCGAGGGCGGCGTGCGGCGATCGTGGAGGCGCATTCGTGCGCGCCGGTTTAGAGTCCGCGGCTCGCCAGCAGCATCACGTCGTAGAGCGCGTGGGTCCAGGCGGTGATGCCAAAGCCGCGCACGATGTACAACGCACTGAAAGCCACGCCGGCGATGGCACGGAAGACGAAGCTGCCCAGTTCGAGCTGATCGCCGTAGGGGCCGACGTAATGAAAGGCCGAGAAGATGAGGGCACCCGCCATGGTGGCGAAGAGCCCCGACGCCACGGGTCCCCATCCCAGCACGCGCCGCCCGATCCAAAGCAACGCGGAGACCAGGATCACCCGGAAGAGCAGTTCTTCATACAGTCCGGCGCCGAGCGACACCATGAGGGCGGTCGGCCAGCCGACGCTCTCGAGCGGGCCCATGGCCAGGCGTTGCAGCGGCGCGACCAACTGCGCCGTGAGCAGCCCCACCACCAGCCCGAACACGCCGGCCAGCACCACCGCCTCGCCGAGCATCACCGCGAAGGTGGTGACCTTGAGCGGATCGCGAACCCGGCGACGGTCGCGCACGATGAGCACCACCATCGTGCCGATGAGCAGTGCCCCGAACACCAGCGGGCCCCGCGCCCCGAACGCCGTGGCGAACGCGGACTTGAGCAGCACGTCCGCGCCATTGCGCACCCCGTTGCTGTACTGGGCCAGCGCCGCCGCCAGCCCCTCATACAGCGCGAGAAGCGGCAGGGCGAACGTCAGCGAGTAACGCGGCGACCGGCTGTCGTTCCAGTAATTGCGGCGCGTGGCCGGGAGCGTGGACGTTCTCATGCGTGCTTTCTCTACGCGCAACGGGGCGCATCGTTTCAGGACCAACGCAAACGGCCGACCCCAGGAGGGGCCGGCCGCCGCATGAGCATGGCTGATGGCCTACAGGTTGCCTTCGCAGCCCTTCGGACGATTCGGTGCACGGGCATCGCATTCCGCCTGCGGAATGGGCATGACCCGGGCGACGAACTGACCCGCGCGATCGATCGGCAACTGTGCGAGGCGGCCCCAGCGGCGAATGTCGACCCAGCGCGTGCCCTCGAACAGCAGGGACATGTGCTTCTCGTACATGATGAGGTCGAGGCCAGCGGCACCCGTCGGCAGCGAGGCCAGGGGCGCCAGACATCTGTACTGTCCGATGCGACACCAGTACCATGGTTCCATCGGTTCCACGTCTTGCGACCCTGGTGCGTATGACATGAAGCTGCGTGTGCAAGCGTACTCACGTCCGTGCAACGCTCGTCCCCCCACTCCCGCCCGCATGACGACTCTCAAACTCCGCGCGATAACGATCGCCCTGCTGACTGCCGCGACGCTGCCGGCGCAGCAGCCAACCCGCGCGCCGTTCACGCCCGACGATGCGCTGGACGTCGTCACGCAGCGCATCATCGACTTGTCGCCCGACGGTCGCTGGCTCGCCTTCCAGTCGAGTTCCCGGCGCGACGGCCTCGGCACCGATTACCGTCGCGATGGGGATCCGAGCTATATCCGGCCCGATCGGTGGCGGTTTTGGGTCATCGACACGCGCAACGGCGACTCCATTGCGGTCTTCCCTGAGACGCGCTCGGTGCGTGCGGCGGCGTGGTCACCTACCGCCGATCGGTTGGGCATGCTCGTGCTCAAGAATGACCGTTTCGAACCGGTGATCTGGGATCGGGCCAGCCGACGGTCGAGGACGCTGGCTATCCCGACGGGCTGGTACGTGAGCGAGAACAGCGACATCCGCTGGACGAACGATGGGTCGCGCCTGGTGCTGGCGTTGCGGTCGGCCGCGTGGAAGCAGCGCACGGCCGCGGAGTTCGACCGCATGACGCAGGGACCCGTGTTCGTGCAGGACGGCAACGAGCCCTTCCTGGCCTGGGACAAGTTGCGACGGGCGGGCAGCGTGCGCGCGATCTACGCGCTCGACGCCATTACCTCGCGCGCCACCGAGCTGCTGCCGGAGTCGATGGTCGCCAACTATCAACTGAGTGAGGACGACTCGTTGCTGGTGTGGCACAACGACATGACGAAGAAGACGGACTACGACGTGATCTTCGGGACCGAGAACCGGTTGATGGTCAGACCGGTTGCGGGTGGTACCCCGACGGTGCTTCTCCCGTCGCTCAAGGGCGCGACGCTCGTGTGGGCGCGCGACGGGCGGCGCTTCGCGTGGAGCAAGGAGGGACGGGTGTTCACGCGAGCGGTGGGAGAGGCGACAGCGCGGCAGGTAGCCGGCATGGACTCGGCGACTGCTGCCGCCAACGCCAGCGACTCCTCGACCTCGGCGAAGGAGGCACGGGCCAATGCACGCTTCACCCTGCTGCGCTGGTCGCCCACGGGAGATGCGCTGCTGCTCTCCAACCGGCAGGGGTTGTGGCTGGCGCCCTTGGCGGGGGGTGAACGGTCGATGATACTCGCCACGAACGACTCGCTACCCACGGCGCCGCGCTACGCGCCGGTGGCGTGGAGCGAGGACGGACGCTTCGTCTACCTCAGCTACGCGTCCCGCACCGCGTGGGAGCGCGGCGTGGTGCGCTACGATCGCAGCACCTCGTCCATGCAGTCATTGGTGAAGGACGCGCGCCTGTACTCGAACGTGCGGCTGTCGAAGTCGGGCGACGTGATTGTGTTCACCGCCGGCGAGGGCAACCGCACGGCTGACCTGTACGCGACAGACGCGGCGATGGGCACGCCGCGACGCCTGACGAACGCGAACGCCGCCTTGGCCAGTCGCGGGCTCGCCGCCACGAAACTCATCAACTATCACGACACCGACGGCAAGACGCGCTACGGGGTGGTCTACCTGCCCGACGGCTATGTTGCCGGCCGTACGTATCCCACGCTGTTCAGCATCTACGAGGAGTTCTTCGACGATACCTTCGACGCCACGGCGAATGTGTTCACCTCGCAGGGCTACGTCGTCGTGAAGCCGTCGGTGGGCTTCGACGTCGGGTATCCCGGCGAGGCGTGGCTCAAGGCGGTGACTGCGGCGGCCAACCATCTCGTCGAAGCGGGCATCGCGGACTCCGCACGTCTGGGCGTGTTCGGCACCAGCTACGGCGGCTACGCGACGAACCTGCTCATTACGCAGACCACCCGCTTTCGCGCGGCGGTGAACGTGTCGGGCAAGGTGGACATGATCTCCTTCTACACCGACTCGCCGCGCCTCGGGGTGCGCAACATCCATGCGGCGGAGAAGAGCCAGGATCGGCTTGGCGCCACGCTCTGGCAGCAGCCGCAAAAGTACGTGGCCCACTCGGCGATCATGTTCGCCGACCGCATCACGACGCCGCTGTTGCTGATGACGGGGGCGCAGGATTCCAACGTGCCGGCCGACAATTCCCGCGAGATGTATTTCGCGCTGCGGCGCCTGGGAAAGGACGTGACGTGGGTGAACTACATGAACTCCGGCCACGGTACGCCGGGCACCACCGCGTCGGATTTCCTCGACTTCCACGCGCGCATGCTGGCCTTCTTCGACAAGCACCTGAAGGGCGACGGGACGCAGGGTGTGGTGGAGGCGACGTCGCTGCTGGGTGAGCCGCTCTATCGACCCGTGCCGCCCGATGCCGCGCGCACCCGGATGGACGCGCAACTCGCCGAGGCGCGGCGCGCGTACGATCACACCCCCCAGAACGCCGATTCACTCATCTGGCTCGGACGCCGCACCGCCTACCTGGGCCGCTTCAACGACGCCATCGCCATCTACACCGACGGCATCGCGAAGCACCCCACCGACGCGCGCATGTACCGGCACCGCGGCCATCGCTACCTGAGCACGCGCAAGCTCGACCTGGCCATCGCCGACTTCCAGCGTGCCTATGCCCTCACCAAGGGGCAGCCGGACCAGGTGGAACCGGACGGGCAGCCTAACGCGCGCAACATTCCCACCAGCACGCTGCAGGGCAACATCCGCTACCACCTGGGGCTGGGCTACTACCTCACGGGACAGTTCGAGAAGGCCCTGCCGCTCTATCGCGAGGACGTCGCCGCGTCGAAGGGCAACCCGGACATGCTGGTGGCGACCAGCCACTGGCTGTACATGACGCTGCGGCGGCTGGGGCGCGACAAGGAAGCGGCGCAGGTGCTCGTGCCCATCACGAAGGAGATGGACGTGATCGAGAACGGGTCGTACCACCGCCTGCTGCTGCTGTACAAGGGCCAGCGCACGCCCGACGACCTGCTGCGCAACTTTGGAGCGGACGGCGGCCTTGACGATGTCACCACGGCTTACGGCGTGGGCAACTGGCACCTGTACAACGGCCGACAGGCGGAAGCGGAAGCGATCTTCCGGAAGATTCTCTTGGCGCGCTCGCAGTGGGCGTCGTTCGGCTACCTCAACGCCGAGGCCGAGATGAGCCGGCTGCGCGCTACGACGCCGGCGGGGTCCTGAGGTGCGGGACCCGCACGCGGTCGGGTAGTTCATCGAGAAGGCCGCGAAGTTCTGCGGCCTTCTCGAGCGTCGTGACCAGGGTGATGCCTGGCAGCGACACCACGAGCAGCCCCTCGACGCCATACATCACCACCGCCGAGCCCTCTGCGTGGACGATGTTGCCTGACGAGTCGGCGAAATGGACCGTGCCGATGCCACCGTTGCCGTCATCGTCGAGCGCACGCGCGCGACGCAGCGACGCCCACGTGCCCACGTCGTCCCATCCGAACTCCCCGAGCACCACGGCCAATGCCCCGACGCGCTCGAGCAGCCCGCGCTCCAGCGAGATGGAGCGCAACGTGGGGGCGTGCTGCATGTGATTGGACAGCGTCGGCGCATCGAGAATCGGCGCGACTTCGGGAGTGAACTCGCGCAGGGCCTCGAGCCAGAGGTTCGCCTTCCCGACGCAGATGCCCGAGTGCCAGAGCGCGCCGTCCTTCATCAGCTGGTCGCACGTTTCCGAATCGGGCTTCTCCACGAAACGGGCGACGAGGGCCGGCCCCCCGGCGCTGACTGGAAAGTCGGGGGTGAGCGGTGCACCGGGGAGAATGTGTCCGAAGCCCGGCTCCACGCGCGAGGCGAGCACCCCGACCGCGACGAAGAGATCCTGCTGCGTGGCCAGTCCCGCGCCCTGCCGCAGGGTATGCCGGAACGCATCGGGAAACGCAACGGCAAGGTCGGCATGCAGGCAGCAGACGAGTGTGTTGGGTCCCGCGCGACGCGCGACCTCGCGGGCGCCCCACGCCAACGCCGCCGCGGTGCCTAACGGGCGCGCCTCCACCAGCATGTTGGCGGCGGGGACATCGGGAATGGCCTCGTGAATGGCATCGGCGATGTCGGCGCTCGTCACGACGAGGATGCGGTCGGACGGGATGAGCGGGTGCAACCGGCCGACCGAATCGGCAATCAGCGGGCGGTCGTCGACCAGGCGCAGCAGCTGCTTGGGGCGGGCCGGTGACGAGAGGGGCCAGAAGCGCGAGCCGATGCCGCCAGCGAAGACGATCGCCCACATGGCCGTGTCAGACTCCGGCAGGAACTGGCTCACCAGCTGCTCCGCGGGCATCGTGCCCGCGACAGCCGTGCCGGTGCTGACAAAGGAGGTCCACCCCTGGGGCGGTGTATCGCCGATCGGCATGTCGTCCCGTGAAGAGTCGTATGACGCGCCGGGGTGTATCGTGTAGCGTGCCCCGGGGCCGGTGCCGGAAGATAAACTAGTCACCATCCGCGGAGCCCGGCCGTGCACCGGCCCCCCTCGTTCCCCTCGGTCGTGAATACGCCCCCCGCCGTCCCCCCCCCGCCCTCCGGACCCTCACCACGGGAGCTGGCGCGGCTCGACCTGGAGTCGCACCTCACCGACCCGGCGCGCAAGCAGGCGTTCGTGACGCCGATGTTCGAGCACATCGCCCCTCGCTACGACGACTTCACGCGCCTGTTCAGCTTCGGCATGGATGCCCGCTGGAAGGCGGAACTGATGGCGTGGTTCGAGCGCTCCATGCCGCTGCGTGGCGAGGTGCTGGACGTGGCCTGCGGCACCGGCGACCTGGCGTTCGCGGCAGCGCACGCGCGCCCCGAGGCGCGCGTGCGAGGCGTCGACACCGCCACCGGCATGGTGCAACGCGCCCGCCAGCGGGTGCCCGCGGCTGACTTGCAGCGGGTGACGTTCGAGGTGGGCGACCTGACGCAGCTGCCGTTCCCCGATGGCTCGGTGGACGCAGTGCTCGCGGGATACGCGCTACGCAACGTGCCCGACCACGCGCAGGCCCTGCGCGAGTTGCGGCGCGTGCTGCGCCCGGGCGGTCACCTCTACACGCTGGACTTCCACCGTCCGCGCAACGCCCTCTGGCGCGAGCTCTTCCTTGCCTATTTGCAGCTGTCGGGAGGGCTGGTGGGTTGGTGGTGGCATCGCGCCCCGGTGGTCTACTCCTACATCGCGCATTCCATCCGTCACTTCGTCACGGCAGATGAATTCCAGCGGACGCTGCGCATGAACGGGTTCACGCTGCGGCAGGAGTCGCGCTATCTGGGAGGGGGCATCGCCCTCGTGCACGCACTCACGCGATAGCGCGCACGCTTTCCCGGGCCCGTTGCAGGTGGCCCTGCACGAGATGCAGCAGCTCCGCGCGCGTGAATGGCTTCTTGAGAAAGCCCACGTGATCGGCAAACACCCCGCGTCGCAACAGTTCATCGTCGGCGTAACCACTCATGAACAGCACCGGGAGGCCGGGACGCACGGCCTCGATGGACGCCAGCAGCTGCGGCCCGCGCACTCCGGGCAGCACGACATCGGTGAGCACCAGGTCGATCTGGTCGCTCTCCTCCGCGAAGATCGCCAGCGCCTCGTCTCCCGTGGCGGCGTCCAGCACGCGGTAACCGTGCCGCCGGAGCATGCGCCCGGTGAGCGTGCGAACGGCGGCTTCGTCTTCCACAAGCAGAATGACCTCGCCATTCCCCGCCTCTCCCGCGGACCCGCTGGCCGGCTCGGCGGGCGTGGCCGCTTCGACGACCCGCGGAAAGGCGACGGAGAAGGCCGTGCCGCGGCCTAACGACGAGCGACACCGGATGACGGCATCGCTCTGCTGCACGATGCCGAAAACGATGGACAAGCCGAGCCCGGTGCCCTTCCCCGGCGCCTTCGTGCTCACGAACGGCTCGTACATGCGCGCCTGCACGTCGGGCGCAATGCCAGTACCGTCGTCGGTCACCGTGATGCCGACGTATCGGCCGTCGCGGGGGCGCGGGGTCCAGGCGTCGGTGTCGCGCGGTTCCATCGGCCCCACTTCGATCGTGATCCGGCCGCCGGGGCGGACGGCGTCACGGGCGTTGAGGACCAGGTTGAGCACGAGTTGTTCCAGCTGCGACGGGTCCGCCTGCACATTCCCCGTTCCGCCGGTGGTCACCAGCGTGAAGGTCGTGTCAGCCCCCACGAGTCGACGCAGCACTGGCTCCATCTCGGCCACGGTCTGGCGGATGTCCATGACGCGCGGCTCGAATTGCTGCTGACGGCCCATGAGCAGCAAGTGCGACGTGAGCGTGGCCGCGCGGCATGCGGCCTGATGGATCTCGGACAGGGCGTCGCCCACCTCGCCCCGGGCGTCCACCGCGCCACGCACCGCCTCGGCGTTGCCGATGATGACCGTCAGGAGGTTGTTGAAGTCGTGGGCGACCCCGCCCGCCAGGCGTCCCAGCGCTTCCATCTGCTGCGCGTGCCGTAGCTGCCCTTCCGCGCGGTGTCGTCCGATGGAGTAGAGCAGCGACCTCACGAGCAAGGCGGGATCGACGCGCCCCTTGAACAGGAAGTCCTGCGCGCCCGTGCGCACCGCTTCCAACGCCACCTCGCTGTCCTCGAGTCCCGTCAGGACGATGATGGCGGCATCGACGCCCGCGCGTATCACCGCGTGCAGCGTATCGAGGCCCGCGCTGTCGGGGAGCGTGAGGTCCAGCACGATTGCGGCGCAGGGTTCGCTCTTGAGAAAGAGCAGCGCCTCCGCCAGCGTCGCGACGCGGTGCGGACTGAACGTGACGCGTGCATCCGCGCTCGCCGCGCGCGAGTCGAGCGCTGCGAGTACGATCGCCGCCGTCAGGTCATCGTCTTCGACGACGAGCACGCGCTCGTGCATTGGTGTGCAGCTCACGGAGGACATCGGGAATCAGGCCCCGTGGATTCCACCTCGGCTGACGACGCCACGCGCCGCATAGTCAGGCGTAGCACCGTCTCAGGTGCGGTTGGTCGCGGTCGCGCGAAAGTGCTCGAGTGCCGCCCACACCAGCGGCACTTCCCGCTCGATTTGCGCGATGCGCTTTGCCATCGTCGGCACATCCAGCGAGGCCGCGTCCTGCTCCAGCAGAAAGGACATGGTCCGCAGCGCTTCCGCCCCCACCTGTGCCGCGCTGCCCTTCATGGCGTGTGCGAGGCGGCTCACCTGGACGCGATCTCCGGAGGCGACCGCTGACCGCATCTTCTCGAGGCGATCACGCGACATGCTCTGAAAGAGGTCCACGACCTTCTCCAGCAGATCACGGCCACCGATGCGCAACACGCCGCCGAGGGCGTCCTGCATATGGGGCGCGGCCACAAAATTCGACGCTTCCTCCAAATGCTCGAGGACGGACGCTGCGCGCGATGTCATGCAATACTCTCCAAAGGGACTGAGGACACCCGTTCCACCACCGCCGCGACCTCCCATGGCAGTATCGACAGGTTGGGGCCTGGAGTGTACCGCGCGCTCGCGCTTCGAAATCGTGCAAGTATTGACTCCTTCTCATCTTGCAGCGTCGAGACATTGCCGCACCCGCCTCGGCGCCGGTCGAGCGCGGGCGCGCGGGCGCGTTGGGCTGCTATTCGCCGGTGGAAGCAGCCCGTCCGGTCATCTCATCCACATGCAGGCGAAAGATGGTGGTCCGGTCTGGAGTGGGGTCGCCGGGCAGCAGGGTTTGCGGTATCAGCCGTCGCAGCAGCCGCAGCGCGTGCTCGCGCTGCTCCTCGACGCGCTCGGTCGCGCCGTCATCGATCAGGTAGATCGTCCCCTTCACGACTACACTCTGCCAGTCGAAGAGTCCCTCGTACTCATCCACCTCGAATGCGACCCAGGGGGACCGACCCACGCTCGTCAGCTTCGTACCGGGGGCGGTGCGCCCGTAGATCCAGCCGTCGTCGTAGACGTAGTGGATGGGGAGCACATCGATACGCTCCGGGCCGGCGAATGCCAGCCGGCCATGCTCGCCGCGGCGGAGCAGCGTGTCGCACTCGGCCGTGGTGAGATCGCGAAAGACAGGGCCTGATGTCACGTTGGCGGAGTCTGGGGAAAACGAGAGCGGGGGTGTACCTCGACTGGCTGAGCTTACCCCGCGGTGACGGCATGAGGAAGTCGCAACGCCCCTCCAGCCGCAACACGCCAAGGCGCGGTGCGCAATGATTGCCGCCGCCCTGCGCGCGCGATAGCGTGTGTTAGTTGACCGGTGAGCTCGCGATGTGACTGGCGGTCGTCGCCATCGTGGGCCTTGCCGTGGGCCTGGAGCGGGAGTGGTCGGGACGTGCGGCCACGAAACCGAATCCGCGCTTTGCGGGGGTGCGCACGCTCATGCGGCTCGGCCTCGTGGGCGGTGTGGCGGGATGGCTCGCGCCGTGGCGACGGCTGCTGCTTCTGGTGAGCGGTGCGCTCGCCATCGTGTTCAGGGGATAGGAAACGCGGCGGACCGCTGTCGGCCCGCCGCCCTCACCCGCGGGAACACCGTGCTCAGCGCGACAGGGTCAGCAGCGTCTGTCCCGATCCGTGCGCGATGCGCAGGATCCAGTCATTGCCGGCGGCATCTTTCAGGATGTCCACACGGCGTACGTCCCCGATGCCGCGCGTGAGGTGGCGCGTGGAACCCTCCATGTCGCCGATCATGATCTCCACCCGCCGATCGTGATGATCGTACGCGGCGCCGATGAACGGGTAGTCGTGCTGCTGCGCCTGCGCGCCGATTTCCGGATCGTCCACCTCGAGCGTGGCGAGCCGGCCCGCGTTGCGATGGGTGAAGTCGGCCAGCGCCTTGGCCCACTCCTGCTCGGGCAGCGACGGCTGGGTCGCCGTCGTCGCGCGCCGTGCGGACATGGCGAGGGAGGTCGGGACCGCGAGCACCGAGGTGGCAGCGCCACGAATGAGTCCCGTGGTGGTGCTGCCCACGAGGATGCGGTCCACCAGTCCCGTACCGCGGTTGCCGCTCACCAGCACGTCGATGTTGGAGCTCCTGGCGAATTCCAGCAGTTCGCGCGACGGTTTGCCCGTAAGGGTGACGTTCTCCACCGTTGCACCTGGCGGAAACTCCAGCTGGCTGCGCACCCGATCGAAGGCCGGTCCCACCCCCACGCTGTAGTCGAGCATCCACGTGGCATACATCGCCGGCTGCAATTCCAGTCGCGGCGCGACGTGCACGAGGTAGATCCCAGAGAGCGGTCCGAGCAGGGCCAGCGCCACCCGCGCCGCCGCCACCGACTGCTCGCTGAAATCCATGGCGAATGCGGCACGCGTGGGCAGCGCGTCGAAGTCCATCCCCACCGCGAACACGGGGACCTTGGACAACCGGAGCACGTGCAGGGCAGTCTCGCCGCCGAACATCCGGTCCAGCAGGTTGTGATGGCCGATGCCGACGAGGATCACGCGCGCCTTGAGCTCGCGTGCCGTCCGGGCGATGACGGCCGCCGGATCGCCGTCGCGCACCTCCACATTCCACGGTGTCCCCGCGCCGAGCACCTCCTGCATCTGGTCGCGCACGCGCGCGATGAGCGCCGCACGACGCGCGGCTTCCGTTTCCACCGGCGGCAGGAGCAATCCATAGTCCGCCGCTACGAGGGGGAGCGGCTCCACCACGGTGAGCACCACGACCGGTATGTCGGTGCCGCCGCTCATGAGTGCCGCCGCCCTGAGTGCTGCGTTGGCGGAGTCCGTGCCGTCGGTCGCCACAACGATGGGGCCCACGAGGTTCAGTTCCTCGAGCACCGCCTCGGTACCGGTGTTAGGTGTCGCCACTGCTTCCCTCATTGCGGTATCCTCCCTGGGGTGGCCCGCGAGTAACGACGCATGCACATCATCACGCTCCGGCGCTCGCTCCCGTTCAATCTCGTGCCCGGGCAGGCGCCGGTATGTCCGTGATCTACCCCGGCCCTGTCGGGCATGTGCCGGATCGGCGTGAAGCGGTACTCCCGACAGGGGCGATTGGTAGCGACCCCTTCGAGCTTACGACGCGTTGGGCTGCGGGTCAACCGAGAGAGGCAGTGGCTCGCCGGGAACATCGTTGGTCGCCACGTGCCCCGGCCGCGCCCTGCTCAGGTGGTGCCGTCCGCTGCGGGTGGGGCCGTGGTCCACTTCCGCACCGCACGCACAATCACGAACGCTCCGCCGAGCAGCATGAGCACTGGAAGCACGTAGACCAGGAGGTTGAATCCGGAGGCCGTCGGCTCGAGCAGGACCCACTCGCCGTACTTGTCGATGAAGTACTGCTTCACTTCGTTGGGGGTCCTGCCGGCCGCGAGCTGGTCGCGCACCACGCCCTTCATTTCCTGCGCGAGCTCCGATGGTGAATCCTGGATGGAATTGCCCTGGCACACCGGGCATCGCAGCTGCGCCGCGACCTCGCGCGTGCGGCGCTCCAATTCGCTCTCGGACATCTGCGCCGATGTTGGCTGTTGCGCGGTGACAGGCAGCAGCGGCAACAGAAGCATCGCAAGGCACAGCGCCGCCCGGAGCCGAGCGGAGCGGAGCGGCACCTTCCAACGGTGCATCATGACCGGTTCGCCGGCACGGTCACCTTCGACGCCGAGTCACCGCGCGGCGCGGGAGCGCCGGCGGCCAGCAGCGAGTCGAGCTTCTGCGTCAGCACCGCCGCACTCACCGGACCCACGTGCTTGTACGCCACGCGTCCATCGCGACCGATGAAGAATGTCTCCGGCACCCCGTACAGTCCGAAGTCGATCGCCGTTCTCGTGCGCGGGTCGTTCACCGACGGATAACTCTGCCCTCCCATCTCCCGGATCCAGCGCACACCGTTCGCCGGAGCGTCGTTATACAGTACGCCATAGAACTTCGCGCCACGGGGCGCGTACGCTTCCGCGACGTCGGAAAGGATGGCGTGTTCGTCACGACACGCCAGGCACCACGACGCCCAGAAGTTGAGCACGACCACCTCACCCTGGTGATCGGCCAATCGGACGGTGTCGCCAACCGCGCGCCGCGTGGCGCCTTCACCCTGCGCGAACACGGCGAGACTGAACGCCGGCGCACTGCGTCCCGGCAGCGGCGAGGGAATTTCCTTCGGGTCGAGCGTCAGGCTGTACGCCAGCAGCACGATGATCGGAAGCGAGACCAACGCGGCCGATGCGGCGCGTTTCCAGTTCATCAGTCGGCTCCCTCGAACGTGTTGGCCGCGAGCGCCGACGCTCCCATCCGCGCGTCGGGCACCAGTTCGCGGTCGGGCACGCGGCCCACCGCGTCGGGCGCGTCCACGCGACGGCGCGCCGGCATGGTGGACATGGCGATGAGGGCACCGAGACAGATGATCCCTCCGCCCAGCCAGATCCATGGCACGAGCGGTTCCACGATCACCTTGAGCGTGGCGTTGCTCCCGTCGGGCTTGAACGCCATGAGGTTCACATACAGGTCGCCCCAGGGGCGGCTGCGAACGGCGGGCGTGGGAATCGGCTGCTGTGACGTGGGATAGAAGTTCATCGCGGGATCGAGCCGTCCGATCTCCCGCGCGCCATCCATCACCGACACGTTCGCGGCAATGCGGGAGCGCTGCGGTTCTTCCCGGCCGTAGACCTGGTTGAGCCGGATCTGGAAGCGCCCGGCGGGCATCGACGCGCCCTTGGCCACCGTGGCCTCGTACTCGGTGCGGAAGGTGGACGACGCGGTGATCCCGACGGCCACGCACACCACGCCGATGTGCGCAACGTAGCCCCCGTAGCGCCGTCGGTTGGCGCCGACCAGCCTGCCTAACGCGGTGACGGCGCCTTCACTGCGCAGACGCATGCGGGCCTGCACGCCGCTCGAGATCTCGCGCACGTTGGCCACCAGCGCGAACGCCGCGAACGCGAAGGCGAGCACGGCGTACGCCTCGCGCGCGCCCACGGCGATCGCGATCGCGGCGGCCAGCACCGCGCCCACCAGCGGCGGCAGCAACTGGCGGCGCAGCACGTCCGCGGTCGCGCGTTTCCACGGCAACGCCGGTCCCACGCCCATCAGGAAGAGCAGCGACGCGCAGATGGGCAGCGTCATCTTGTTGAAGAAGGGCTCCCCGACGCTGACCTTCACCCCGCGCGCGGCCTCGGCGATGATGGGGAAGAGCGTCCCGATCAGCACCGTGAACGTGAACGCCGTGAAGAGCAGGTTGTTGAGCAGGAAGACCGTTTCGCGCGTCGCCACGCCATCCAGCCGGCCGGTGCTGCGCAGCCGCTCGGAGTTGCCTGCGACCAGCGCGAACGAGACGAGCAGGGTGATGGCAATGGCGGCAAGGAAGTACATGCCGATGGGGCCCTCGCCAAACGCGTGCACCGAGGACAGCACGCCGGAGCGCGTGAGGAAGGTGCCAAGGATGGTGAGTGCGAAGGTGGACACAATGAGGTTCAGGTTCCACAGGCGCAGCATGCCTCGGCGCTCCTGCACCATCACCGAGTGCAGGAAGGCGGTGGCCGTGAGCCACGGCATGAACGACGCGTTCTCCACTGGATCCCACGCCCAGTAGCCGCCCCAGCCCAGCACTTCGTACGACCACCACATCCCCGCGATGATCGCGGCGGTCAGGAAGCCCCACGCGCCTAACGTCCAGCGGCGCGACAGCTTGACCCAGTCGTCCTGCTCCACTTCTCCCGACGCCATCGCGCCGACCGCGAAGGCGAACGGCACAGTCATGCCCACGTAGCCCAGGTAGAGCAGTGGCGGGTGGACCCCCATCAGGACATGGTTCTGCAGCAGCGGGTTTGGCCCCGGCCCGTCCAGCGGAACGGGCGAGACGAGCGTGAACGGGTTGGCGGGCCCCACCAGCAGGATGAAGAAGAACAGCGACACCGCGAGCATCGTCATCGTCGTGTACGGAATCAGCGCCCCGTCGCGATCGCGATTCCAGAACACCACCAGGGCCGACAACAGGGTCAGCACCCACGCCCAGAAGAGAATGGAGCCTTCCAGCGCGCCCCACAGCGAGATGATGGTATAGAAGAGCGGGGTGGCGCGGCTGCCCACCTGCGCCACGTAGCCAATGCTGAAGTCGTGGGTGACGAGCCCGTAGACCATGGCGAACACCGCCACCGTGGTCAGGCCGAACATGGTGAAGGTCGCCGCGTACGACGCCTGCACCCATTCGAGACGACGACGGCGCAGTCCCACCGGAATCGCCACCATGCCGAATACCGCCGTGGCCAACGCCACCCACAGGGCGTTGTACCCGATCAGACGGGTCATGAACGCATGTCCTTCATCAAGGTCTTGTACATCTCCTGCGGCGATTCCCCCGGTTTCGGCGCCCGGTATTCCTCCGAGTGCTTGATCATGAGGTTCGTGGACTCGAAGGTGCCGTCGCTGCGGAACTTGCCTTCGCACACCACGCCCATGCCGTCGCGGAACATCTGCGGCGGTGCGCCCTTGGAGACGACGTCCACGGTCTGCACGCCGTCGCTGACCTTGAAGCGCAGGTCCAGCCGCTCGGCGTCCCACTTCACGGAACCGGGGCTTACCATGCCGCCCAGGCGCACGGGCACGTCGTACACGTTCGCGCCCTTCGCCAGCAGTTCCTGCGGCGTGAGGAAGAAGACGACGTTCTTGTCCAGGCCACCGTACAGCAGGTACCCGAAGGCGGCCATCACGACGACCGCGGCCACGAAGATCGCGGCGCGCTTGCGGCCTTCCACGTTGCCGCTCATGACGAGCCTCCCGCGCTCTCGCGCGGGGCGGGGGCGGGGGCGCTTTCGCGCGCTGCGCTTTCGAGCCGGCGCCCGGCGTCGCGACGCGCACTCGTCAGGTGCCAGGCGTACCCGATCAGCACGGCCCAGGTGAGCGCGTACGCCGACACAATGAAGGGAAGGTTGTTAGGCATGCGGAATCTCCAGGCCGCCCAGGGCGGCGCGTTCGTTCAGGTGCTCCGCCTCCCGCTCCATTTTGGCGGTCACGTAGCGGTGCCGGATGAAGAAGATCAGGAGGACGGTGAAGGCGATGGCGTTGATGCGCAGCCCCAGCCCGAAATTCGGATCCACCGTGCTCGGACTCGACTGCACCTGGTGCAGTGTGCGCCACCAGCGCACCGACATGTACACGATGGGCACGTTGAGGGCGCCGAGCAGCCCCACCGCGGCGCTCCACTGCGCCCGGCGATCGGGATCGTCCACGAACGCGCGCAGTACCAGATATCCCACGTAGATGAAGAACAGCACGGCGGTGGACGTCACCCGCGGATCCCACGTCCACCAGATGCCCCAGGTGGGCTTGGCCCAGATCATCCCCAGCGCCACGGTGAGCCCAGTGAGCAACGCCCCCGACTCGGCGGCCGCCGCCGCCAGCAGGTCGTCGTTCTCGCGTCCTTTCCACAGATAGCGCAACGACGCGACCGCCACCACAAAGAAGGCGAGCATCATGCTCCACGCCGCGGGCACGTGCACGTACATGATCTTCTGCAGGTGACCCATGTCCCGGTCGGCCTGGCTGATGGAAATCGCGTACACCTGCATCGCGATCAGGAGCAGGAACGCAGCTGCGCCCAGCACCAGCTCGCGCGATCCGCCGCGCGCAGGAGCACCGTCGTCCAATGTCGTGGGAATCGCTCCCATCTCAGACCTCAATCACGTATTCGAAGGCAAACACACACGCCACGAGAAAGATGATATCGAAGGCGGCCAGCAAGCGGATCCACGCCCCCGCTTCCCGCATCGGATCGCCGGCCAGCAGGCTCGTGGTCGCCTGCACCGCCGCCAGCAGGAGCGGAATGAGCATCGGAAAGAGGAGCAGCGGCAGGAGCACCTCTCGCGCCCTGCTCCGGCTCGACATGGCTGCGTAAAAGGTACCCAGCGTCACGAAGCCGAAGGTACCGAGAAATGTCACCCCTAGGGCTACGGCCCACGCCGCGGGCGCGCTGACGTGGAAGAGCACCATCGCCACCGGGACCACGATAATCTCGACCAGCGTGACGAACACGAGGTTGGCGATGAGCTTCCCCACGTAGATCGACCAGCGCGCCCCGGGATAAAGCAGCAGCGATTCCAACGCGCCCCCGTCCAGCTCGAGCTGGTACGACCGGTTGAAGGCGAGCACCCCCGCGAACAGCATCGCGAGCCACATTGCCCCCGCCGCGGCCGACTGCAGCGCCTGCGTGTCGGGACCCAGCGCAAAGCCGAAGAGCAGCAGGACCAGCACCCCCATGAACGCCACGGCATTCAGTCCCGCCTTGGAACGCCGTTCCGTGGTGAGGTCTTTCCACACGATCGCGCCGACCCGCCGCCACTCGTCCCGCAGCGTCACGCCAAATCCCTCGGACGCGCCGATGCTGAGCCGGCGGATATAGTTGCTGCGCCCACCTCCCCGTCCTCGCACGCCTCGTCGGCGATCACCACGCCCTGACCCAGCCGGACCACGCGATCGAGAATGCCCGCGGCACTATGCCGGTCGTGCAGCACGATGAGCGCCGCGCCTCCCCGCTTGCACACGTCGCGCACCACCTCGTTGACCAGCGCGATGCCCGAGGCGTCGAAGTTGTTGTACGGCTCATCGAGCAGCAGGAGCCGCGGCTGCTGCAGAAGCAGTCGCGCCAGCGACAGGCGCCGCTGCATCCCGGCGGAGAAGGTGCGGACACCCTCCTGCGCGTGTCGCGAGAGCCCTACGCGCTCCAACACAGGCCCGATTGGCCCAAAGCCAAGTCCGAGCATACGGCAGGTGAACTTGAGGTTCTCCTCGGCCGTCAGGTCGTCGTAGAGCCCGGGATAGTGGGTGAGGAACGCCACCTGCGAGCGGACCGCGGTCGCGTGCGTCGCGACGTCCGATCCGAATACCCGGATCTCGCCCGACGTGGGGCGGATGGCCGTGGAGAGCACGCGCAACAGCGTGCTCTTTCCGCTGCCGTTGTGGCCCTCGATGCCGACGACTTCACCGGGGGCGACAGAAAAAGAGACCCCGCGAAGGGCCCAGCGCCGGCCGTAGCGCCGGGTCACGACCTGGAGGGTGGCCGCCGCCACGGTTCTGTCGTCAGAACTCACTTTCACAGGCGGGAATCTAATGGTACGGCGGGCGCCCCGGGGTGCGGCGCGCTAGCTTGGGCCCGACGATTCAGCCCCAGGATTGCCCGTGCCTCCCTCGACCCCTTCAGAGAACCTGGCGCCGACGGCGCCGAACAATTCGCATGGGGAGCAGAAGCTCCCGCGCTGTGTCCACGTGAGCGGCGACGCCGTGTCGGGACGCGACTTCGGCTTGAAGGAAATCGCCAATGCCGTCCGCGAAGCCGACGGGACCCTCTGGGTCGACATCGACTCCTCCAGTCGCCAGCAGCTCGCCCTGCTCGAGAAGGTGTTCAACTTCCACCCGCTGAGCATCGAGGACGTGCTCAACCCGGTGAGCCGCCCGAAGGTGGAGGCGTACGATCACTACCTCTTCGTCACGATGCGCGTGGTGTCCTTCATGGAAGCGACCACCGACCCGTACGATCTCGAGACCACGAACCTCTACGTCTTCCTCGGCCCCTCGTTCGTGGTGACCGTGCACGCGGGCACCTCGCCGGTGGTCGACTACGTGGCCGAAATGGCACAGCGCACGCCGGACATCGTCGGCCGCGGCGCGGCGCGTCTCGCGCACCAGATCATGGACACCGCCATCGACGCCTTCTTCCCCATCCTGGACCGCATCGACGAGTTCCTGGATTCGCTGGAGGAGCGCGTCTTCGCCTCGTTCGACGAGGCCGCCCTGCGCGACATATTCGCCGTGAAGCGGATGGTGCTCTCCCTGCGACGCTACCTGTCGCCGCAGCGGGAGATCTTCAACGTGCTGTCGAACCGTCCCTCGCCGTTGCTGCCGGCGGACGTGCAGCCGTACTTCCGCGACGTGTACGACCACATGCTGCGCATCAACGACTCGCTCGACACCTATCGCGACCTGCTGAGCAGCACGATGGAAAGTTACCTCTCGCAGGTCTCCAACCGGCTCAACCAGGTGACGAAAAGTCTCTCCCTGGTGGCCACGCTGAGCGTTCCCTTCGTGGTGGTGAGCGGGATGTGGGGCATGAACTTCACCCGCGTCCCGTTGTCCAACCATCCGTACGGCTTCGAGATCATGCTGGTGCTGCAGCTCGCGTTAGGCGGTGGCTTGGTCTGGCTGCTGAAGACGAGAAAGTGGCTGTAATGAGAAGACGAGAAGACGGGAAGACGGGAAGACGGGAAGACGGGAAGACGGGAAGACGAGAAGACGAGAAGACGAGAAGACGACTGCCGACGGCGCCGACCCAACCTCGTCTTCCCGTCTTCTCCCCTCTCGTCTTCTGCCTTTACGGAATTGGCCCGCGCCAGGCGGCGAGTGAGAGTTCCAGCAGTAGTAGCACTACCGCCAGCGCCAGCGGCCAGCGATACAGCTCCGTGTAGCGGGTGTACACGCGCGTGCGCACGGGGGTGCGCTCGAGGCGATCGATCTCGCCCGTGATGCGCTCGAGCGCGGCGGCGTCGCGGGCCCTGAAATAGCGGCCGCCGGTGCGCTGCGCGATTTCCGTCAGCAGCGCGTCGTCGATTTCCACGGGACGGTTCTCGTACCGCAACCCGAACACCCCCCGCCCCACCGGCACCGGCGCCATGCCCTCCGTGCCCACGCCGATCGCATAGATCTTCACCCCGAAGGCGGCCGCGGCCTGGGAAGCGGTCCGGGGGTCGATCGTGCCCCGGTTGTTCACCCCGTCGGTGAGCAGCACGATCACCCGCGACCGGCCGGGCGCCGAGCGCAGCCGGTTGGCGGCGGTGGCGATCGCGGTGCCGATGGCGGTCCCGTCCTCCAACTGTCCGGGCTGCAGGTTGTCGATCGCCGCCATGACAACGGGGTAGTCGGTGGTGAGCGGGACCTGTGTCAGCGCCTCCCCGGAAAACGCCACGATGCCAATCCGGTCGCTCGAGCGCATGCTTACGAACTGCTTGACCTTTTCACGCGCCACTTCGAGGCGATTCTGTGGCTGGAAGTCCTCGGCTAGCATCGAACTGGAAATGTCAAACGCGATCACGATGTTGATTCCTTCGCTGTTCGACTGCTCGGAGCGTCCCGCCAAGCGGGGACGCGCCATGGCGACCACCAATCCGGCCAGGGCGAGGCTGCGTAAGATGATGAGGGACCGAGAGATCCAGCGTCCGGCGCTCGGACCCTTGGCCAGCAGCGGCACGCGGGAAAAGACGATAGCCGAGGGTTGCCGTCGTCGCCGCCACCACCACCAGACGGGAAGCAGCAGGAGGCCTGCCAGCAGCCAGGGCGCGTGGAACTGGAGTTGCGTAAGCCAGGGTGGCAAGGCGGGATGGACTGAAGCGAACAGAAGGGCGCTTTGGCCGTAATACCATCAAAGTACGTCAGGGGTGCATTTCCACGAATGCGATTCGCAACGCCGGCAGTCAGATGAGCGTCCTTTCGATACCGAGCGCCGCACGGTGGGCGTCGCCCCGCGAGCGGGGTGAGCGATGCGCGTTCCGGCCCGTCGAGCACCGATGCCACGGCCATGTCATGGCTCACCAAGGGTCCCAGGGCGAGCCGGACGCCGCCGACGTGTGGGCGAGCTGATGGACGGGTTGCGGCTGGACCCGGTATGGATGGTGTGGCTTGGAATGTGCGCGTTGGCGGGGGGCATGCTGCTCCTCCGGCGCGCCAGAACAGGACGGCGCTCTGTGCGCCGACGGCACTCGGCCCCGATCGCCGAGCACTCGGACGGAACCGCAACCGACATGAACGAAGACGCCCTGCTGTCGAAGCTCTCAGATGCAGTGCTCATCACCGGACGTGATGGACTCATTGCGAGTGCCAGCCTGGGCGCGGAGCGGGTGCTGGGCTTCACGACCGACGCGCTGCGGCATCGGCGCCTAACGAGCCTCCTGCACGAGGACTTCGTGGCGGAAGCGTCGCAGGCCGTCGCGCGCGTGGCAGACGGAGTGGAATTGCACCTGCCGCAGCGCTGGCGCGTACGCGTCGCCGATGGGGGCTGGATCACCGCGGAGTGCACCGCCACCCGACTCGCCGACGCCCCGGTGGAACGATGCGTCGTGATCAGCTTTCGCGAGGCGGCTCCCCGTGACCCCGCGACGTCCACCGAGACGCTGCGCGATCCGCTGACGGGACTGGCCAGCCGCGCCCTCTTCCGCGACCGCGCCGAGCACGCGCTCGCCCGCGCGCACCGTTTGCAGTTGCCGCTGGCGGTGCTCTTCCTCGAGTTCGAGGGGTTTCGGGCAGGGGGCGTGCGGGCGACGTCGGACGAGCTGGATCGGCTGGTCGTGCTCGCCGCCACCCGGCTCAACACCTGCCTCCGCTCCTCCGACAGCGCAGGGCGCGTGGAAGGCGCGCGCTTCGCCCTCCTGCTGGAGGACATGGCCGACGAGTCCAACTTCGTGCAGGTCGCCGACCGCATCGGCCAGGCCTTCGCCACGCCGATGACCGTGGGCCAGAAGGACTTCCTTGGCAACGCCAATCTCGGCATTGCGAGCGCGATGCCGGAGGATTCCGTGGACGATATGCTACGCCACGCCGACGTGGCCCTGCGCGCAGCCCGTCGCCGCGGGCGCGGCGCGTGCGAGCTCTTCGATCCCCGCCTGCACGCGCCGGCGCTGTCGCATTCGCGGCTGGAGGACGACTTGCGGCAGGCGATCGAGGGCGGCGAGTTCTCGCTCGTCTATCAGCCCATCGTCATCCTGCGTTCGCGCCGCATTGCCGGCGTGGAGGCACTCGTGCGGTGGAACCACCGGGCCCGCGGCCTCATTCCGGCGGCGGCTTTCATCCCGGTAGCCGAGGAGACGGGGCTCATCGTGCCACTCGGCCGCTGGATCCTGAAGGAGGCGTGCCGGCAGGCCAAGTCGTGGCAGGACACCATTGGGCCGGATCGTTCGCTGACGGTGACCGTCAACATCACACCCCGTCAGCTGCTGCACGCGCGCTTCGTGGAGGACGTAGCGGCGGCGCTGCAGTCGAGCGCCATAGAACCGCATCGGCTCGTGCTCGAGATCTCCGAAGGGGCGCTGGCCCGCAGCATGACCGAGGCGCTGCACCGGCTGCGCCAGGTGCGCGCCCTCGGCGTGCGCATCGCCATCGACGGCTATGGGTCGCAGACCGCGTCGTTAGGTGATCCGGCCGACATCCCGGTGGACATCCTGAAGATCGACCGCCGCTACATCAGCCAGGTCACCCGCCGTCCCGAGGAGCACGCCGCGACGCGCGCCATCGTCGCCCTGGGCAAGCTCAAGCGCCTGCGCACCGTGGCCGAAGGCATCGAGCGCGAGGAACAGCTCACCGAACTGCTGCGCTTCAAGTGCGAGTACGGCCAAGGCACGCTCTTCTCCGAGCCCGTGTCAGCCGACGGCTTCATGGAACTCCTGCGCCGCGACTAGCAGCGCCGCGACGAGCAGCGCGCGACGAGCAGCGCGCGACGAGCAGCGCGCGACGAGCAGCGCGCGGCGAGCAGCGCGCGGCGAGCCGCGGCCGCTGGCCGCCGGGCGGGATTGGCTCCCGCCCCCACGGCCTACTCGTCGTCGTCGCGCTCGGTCGCGTTCTCGTCCTCGTCGATAGGCGACACATACGGCGACAGATAGCCCGGCGGGAACGTGGGGTCGGCCATGGCGTGCGGGAGCTTCATTTCCATCGTGCGCGTCACGCGCTTGTCGATGTATTCCTCCCGGTACAACCGCGCCAGCACGAAGAAGTACTGGATCGCCAGCGGACCAAGCAGGATACCGAGCAAGCCGAAGTACGCGACGCCGGCAAACGCGCCGATGAGTGTGACCATCGGATGAATGTTCGACACGCGCCGGTAGACGAGCGGCCGGATCACGTTGTCGATGTTGCTGGCCAGCACGGCGCCGATCACGAGCAGGGTGATGGCCGCGCCGTAACGGTACTCCACGAAGAGGATGATCACGCCCGGCAGCCACACCAGCGCGCTGCCGAGCACCGGCAGGATCGAGGCGAAGCCGGTCACCACGCCCCAGAACGCGGCGTTAGGCAGTCCGGTGATGGCGAAGCCGACGCCGATGAGCGCGCCCTGCAGCAACGCCACCAACGCCGTACCGAGCAGCGTCGCGTGCGTCACGCTGTAGAAGCGGGTCCGCAGCTCATCGGCGGTAACCTCGGAGAACGGCAGCACCCGCCGGAACACGTCCCACATCTGGCGGGACGAGATGAGCATGTAGTAGAGCGCGAAGAAGGAGATGACGAGGTTGAGCGTGGCGCGCGCGGCGCCACCCACCACCCCCAGCGCGCGCTGTGAGAGCCACTGCACCACCGAGCCACTCGCCTTGGCAATCTCCGCCCCCACCTCGATCCGGCCAATGCGCAGCGTAGACAGGCTGGTGAAGAGCTGGCCGCTCCCCGCGCCGCGCATGGCTGCCGGCAACTGGTCGGCGACGAGGAAGATGATCCACGTGACGGGCAGCGCGATCATCACGATGGCTCCCACCAGCGTGATCGCGGCCGCGAGGTCGGCGTTCATCACCCGCAGCATGCGACGGTAGGCGGGCACGCAGATGGCGTAGAGCACCGCAGCGCCCAGCAGTCCCGAAGCGAACGGCGAGATGGCGATGAGGATCGCGACGCCGAGCAGGAAGATGATGAGCGCTGCCCGGTCCTGCTTCGATTTCAGTAAGGCCATGACCCGCTGTCAGAGTGAGGAGGCGCCGTGCGTGAACCATCGCCTTCGACGCCGTCCCGCGCAACGCCGCGAACACCGCGAACGCCGCGAACGCCGCGCGTCAGCGAACCACCGCGCCCCCGCTGCGATCATCGGGCACGAAGCGATCGGCGGCCGGCATCCGGATGGCGCGCAGCCCCGCCGCATCGAGCGTCGTTCCCGCCGGTACGATCTGGTTCTCGGACAGGAGGTAGGCCGTCAACGCGTACACCTCGCTGTCGGTGAGAGATCCCGGCGTTGCCAACGGCATGGCTCGCTTGATGTAATCAAAGAGCGTACTGGCGTACGGCCAGTAGTTGCCCACGGTCTTCACCAGCTTGGGATTGTCGGCGAACTCGAAGTTGGCCGTCGTGGAATCGCGCCCCACCAGCGCGGGATTCGGGGCGATGCCTCCTCGTCCGCCGGCCCCATGACAGGCGGCACAGCGCGACACGTAAAGCGCCGCGCCCTCACTCACGCTGCCGCGACCCGGAGGCAATTCAGCGCCCTCGGCGCCGACGTCTGTGTTCCAGGCGGCGATCTCCGACGCATTCGCCGGCGTGCCGAGCGCGTAGCGCGTGCCGGCGCCGGGCCCGCCAGGTGCACCTCCCGCGTCGTAATCGCCGAAGGTCGCCGGCACGCCGGGCGACCGACCGGCCGTTGAGACGGTCTCGCCATCACGCTTCGCACAGGCGACGCCGATGAGCAGCATCGCGCCGAGCGCCGCGCGGGTGAGGGCGTGAGTCAGCGGGCGCCGCATCAGGTGGCTCCGTGGTAGAGGACGGTACCGGCGGGCAACACGTGCCACCCGGCGATGGCGTTGAAGTGATAGTCCGTGCCCGGGCCGCGCACTTCGATCAACCGCGTGCGCGTGGGCTGCACGTACCCCGTTTCATCGGTCGCCCGGCTCAGCAGGGTCGCGTCCTCGCCCTGCCAGTTCCACATGTACTGGAAGCGCACGTGCGCCTTGGGCAGCGCCTCGCCACTCAGCTCGGCGTCGTGCCACGTGGTGCCGTTGTCGCTGCTGACCTCGACACGCTGGATGCGACCGCGTCCCGACCATGCGAGTCCGCTCACACGCTGCCAACCGGGTGCCGCGATACGGTCCGGGAACGAGGGTGAGGTGATGATCGACTTGGCATCCTGCACGAACGAGAACTGGCGCGCCTTCCCGCCCCGCAGCGGATCGGTGTACACCGACGTCTCCCAGCGCGTCATCCACGGCTTCGTCCCGAGTTCCAGGCGCCGGAGCCACTTCACCGAGATGTTGCCCTCCCATCCGGGCAGGAGGAGTCGCAGCGGATAGCCCTGCGCCGGCCGCAGCGGCTCGCCGTTCTGCGCCCACACGATGAGCGCATCGTCCCACGCCTTCTCCATCGGCACGGAGCGCGTCATGCGGCAGGCGTCCGCTCCCTCCGCCAGGAACCAGGTGGCATCGGACGATGCGCCCGCCTCGCGCAGCAGCGTCGCGAGCGGCACCCCGGTCCACTCGGTGTTGCTCGACATGCCGGCCACCGCCTGTGCAGTGGACTCGGGCTTGGGATCCTTGAACGCCGCGCGACCGTTACCCGAGCACTCGAGGAAGTGCACCCGTGTCACCTGGGGAAAGCGCTTGATGTCGTCCACCGTGAACGTGATGGGGCGCTCCACCAGGCCGTGAATCATCAGCCGGTGCGTGCGCGGATCGAGCGCCGGCACACCGGCATGATGCCGCTCGAAGTGGAGGTCCGACGGCGTGATGGTCCCCGTCAGTTCGCGCAGCGGCGCGCGCGAGCTTCCGGTCACCTGCCCCACCGGCGTGCGCGACGGCGCCTCGAAGCTGGAGCGCGCTCCCATCGCGGACGTCGGGTATCCGAGCAGCGAATTGGGATCGGCGGCCACCGCCGGCGCCGCGGACGTGGCGGCTCCCCCGCCCTGTCCGTTCGCCACACCCGGCACCGATGCGATGAGCGCGCCGCCCACCACCCCTGCCGCACCGGATAGCAGCGCGCGGCGGGTGAGCGCGGCATCTGGCGCGGTCGTCGATATTTGGTCGGGACGGCCGGTGTCCGCTGGCGTCTCGCTGCTCATGCGTTCCTCCCTGAGTTCATGCGAATGTCTCCTCTTCCACTGTTGCACCGTTGAGTCCCGCCCCTCACGTCGCGGGCAGCCAAGCCACCAGAATGCCCGCCATGGCGCACAACGTGAGCAGCGATAATGTCGCCGTGGCCGCGGTGCGCCACCCCACGCGCCGGAGCAGTTCCATCTCCACTCCCAGTCCCAGTGCCGCCATGGAAATGATGGTCAGCCAGTGGGACGTCAACTGCGCTGCCCCCGCCCACGCATCATTCACCATGCCGCTCGAGCGGAAGACCGCCGCGACCAGGAATCCCATCACGTACCACGGCACGAGCCGGCCGAGCGGAACCGTGCGCCATCCCTCGTTGCGGCTGCGGTGCTGCCGGAGGGACAGCAGGAGCACCAGTGGCACCAGCATCAACACGCGCACCAGCTTCACCAGCGTGCCAATCTGGCCCGCCTGGACGCTCACTGGATAGGCCGCCGCCAGCACCTGCGGCACGGCATACACCGTGAGTCCCGTGGCCACTCCATAGCGCAGGTCGCTCAGCTCCAGGAACGCCCGCACCACGGGCAGCGCAAGCACGAGCGCGAGACTCAGCACCGCGGTGTATGCCACGGCCGACGCCGTTTCCTCCCGCCGCGCACCGGTCACGGACGCGACCGCCGCGATGGCGGAGTTGCCGCAGATTGCATTGCCCGAGGCAACAAGCAGCGCGTGCGATGGCGGCAGCCGGAAGCAGCGCCCCCAGAGCAACCCGGCGCCTAACGCCAGCGTGGTGATGGCGGCGATGGAGGCGGCCAGCGTCCCTCCGGCCCGGGCCATGAATCGCATGTCCGTCGAGACGCCCAGCAGCACGATGGCCACCTCCAGCATCTCCTTCGCCGCGAAGGCCACACCGGGGGCGGTCCGCTCGCCGGGCATCCACCACCCCCGCAACACGATGCCGCCCAGAATGGCCAGCACCACGGCGTCCACGGCGGCATGGGGGAACGCGGCCGCCAGCAGCCGCGCCCCCAACCAGGCCACCACGCCGAGCGCGCTCGTCACGAGCACGCCCGGCAGTCTATCGATGTACGACTTCAAAACGTCAAATCCCGCTCACCTGCACACACCCCTTCGGTTCGGGTGTCCGCTGGTTGCATTCGTCAGAGGGCAGCGGAACGATGGGATAGATGCGATGCGTCGGCGCGAACCTTGGCAGCGTCGCCAGTCGGCCATAGCGCCGCATGTCGAACCACCGATGCCCGTACTCGCCGAACAGCGAGTATCGCCGGTTGTACAGCAACTCGTCCACCAGATTTCCCGAGTGGTCGGACGGCAGCGGCGCCAACCCGCCCGCGACGGTGCGTATGAAGTTCAGGTCCTGGATAGCCGCGCTCCGGTTGCCGAGCGCAATGTTCGCCTCGGCGCGCAGCAACACCAGCTCTTCGTTCCGGATCAGCGCGATGGGCGTGACGTTGCTGGCATAGAGGTTCAGCCGCTGGTTGGAACTGATGCCCTGGCTCGTGAGGGTAGTCGTGCTGATAGCCACCTTGCCCGAGCGCAGGTCGGGTGTTCCGTCGGCACGCCGCTGTACATCCTGCAGGAACGACGGATGCGCGACCAGCTGCCGCGGAGCCGCGTCGAACATGGGGTTCAACGCATCGCCGGACGACGTGGAATAGACGTGGTACACGCCAATACCCAGCGTGGCCGCGGTGGCGGTCGAGGTGGTGATGAAGCTCTCACCGAGAGCCGTGAGCGCATCCTGCCACCGCCCCCGGTCCACTTCCAGTCGAGCCTTCAGTCCACGGTTGACCTTGAGGAAGTTGGACGGCGTGTTGAAGCCGGCGAATCCCGTCGTCAGCGTGAACGGGAAGGACGTGCCGGCGGCGTTGAGGTGCACCTTCGCCTCATCCAGCAGCGCCGCGGCGCGCACATATCCCTCGTCCTTGGTCACGAAGGGCCCGAGCTTGGCGGCGGTCGGATCGACCTGCAGCACGATGCCGAACGTGTCGCGCACGCGCAGCTGCTCCATCAACGCCAACGCCATGAACGTCTTGGCGAAACCCTTGACGCCTTCCTTCTGCAGCGTCGAGTAATCGGGCACCTTATCCACGACGTCGAGGATGGTCTGCGCGGTGAGGACCTGGCGGTAGGTGGCCGACCAGCCGATGTCCACGCCGAATCCCCCGGGGGTCAGCGGCTCGACGAGCCACGACAGCACGAAGCGGGCGTCGGCCTGGTCGAGGTTGTACATCTCGCGGCCGAAGATGCCCAGCGTCTGCGAATAAGTGCCCACCACCGCGCGTGCGCCGACGAGGAGGCCGAGCACGGTCGTGTTGATGGTTGCGGCGTCGGGCCGGTTGAGCAGGCCGTCCACGTTAGGCGAATTGTAGTTGGGCACGGTGACTTCCTTGCACGCCCCGGCGAACGCCGACGCGCCAAGCACGGTCATCACGGCCACACGCCGCAGTGCGGCTCCATGGAGTCTGCGCATGGTTAGAACTCCACGTTGAAGTTGAGCCAGAACGAGCGGCTGGCGGGATAAGCGGCGAGTTCGCGATTGCGCTGAATGGCATCGGGCACGTTGCCGGCGCCGAAGTTCTGCGCCTCGGGGTCACCCCCGCGGAACTTCGTCCACCAGTACAGGTTGCGCCCGGACAGCTGGATGCGTGCGCTCTGTGCGCGGCTCCAGAGCTTCTGCGCCACCGCGCTGGGCACGTCATACCCAAGCGTGACCTCGCGCAGCTTGGTGTACGAGGCATCCTGATAGTAGATGCTCGTGACGGCGAGGTAGGTGCTGCGGCGGTAGTCGCCCAGCTTCTGCCCCGCCTTGGGCCCCGGCGCATCGAAGTCCCGCGAGTTCTGACCGAGGTCGTAGTGACGCCAGGTCCCGTTGGCGAGCATGCCGCCCTGCTGGCGGTCGAGCAGTGCGAACGCCGAGAAGCGGCCCAGGCGAATCTCGTTGCCCCAGCCGCCGTTCCAGCTCGGGTTGCCCTCGCCCATCAAGACGCCCCGGGGATACAGGGCGCGCGGCGTCTGCGGCAGCGTGTCGTTGCCGATGAGCTGCGTGGCCGACTTCCCCTTCTCGATCCGCACCGCCCCCACCTGCAGCGTGCCTAACAAGAACGAGGGTACCGGGAGCTTGGTGATCTCGCTGCGGTTCATGCCCCAGCTCACGCGCGTGTTCCAGGAATAGCTCGGGCGCTGCACGGGATACGCCGAGAGCGACGCTTCCATGCCCCACACCTTCATCTCGGCGCCGTTGGACACCTCCGACGCGTAGCCGCTGGTGGGCGGCAGCGTGCGGGTGATGAGCAGGTCAGAGATGTTGCGCTGGAATCCCGTAATGTCGATGGTCCCGCGATTCTTGAGGATCGTCGCATCGAATCCCGCCTCCAGCTCGCGCTGCCGCTCGGGCCGGATATCGGCCGCGCCGCGGCCGGTGCCGATACGGAACGCACCGAGCCCACCGATGTTGGTGAGGTCCAGTGGCGTGAACTTCTGTCCGTAGAGCGGCTGGTTGCCCGTCTCACCGTACGCGAGACGGAGCTTGAGTTCATCGATGGCACCGGGCAGCAGGTTCGGTAGGCGGTACGATGCCGACGCCTTCGGGAAAAGGTAGAACTTCCCCACGTCGCCATTGTTGGAACTGCGATCGGCGCGCGCTCCTACCGTCAGGAACAACCGGTCGTTCAGCAGCAGTTCCGTCTGGCCGAAGATGCCGAAGTCCTCGGTGAGCAGGCGATTCTCGTCGATGTCGCGCACGGTGCCCGCCGTGACGACCTGCAACCCGCCCAGCAGGCCCTGACCCGAGCTGCGGCTCACGCCAAGCTTGCGGCGCTCATACTGCGTGCCCAGCTGCGTGGTGGCGCTCATGCGCGTGAAGGGACGCCACACATGCACGAGGTTCAGGTTGAGGTTCGCTTGTGTGTTGTTCCCGTCGGAGACGACCGTGGTGCCCGGCAACCCATCCAGCGGCTCGTACTGCAGCTCGGGTGGCGAGAAGACTTCGTTGTGCTGCGCCATCACGTCCGCGCCGCCATAACCCACGAAGCGCAGCTCCTGCCGGTTGGTCGCGAACATGTCCCAGGTGAGGCGTGCGTTGGAGATCGTGCGCCACACGCCTTCCTCGTTCGTGACCCTGTCGATGGTGTGCAGCGGGTTGGAGTTGTAGAACGGATTCACCGGCCACGAGCCGTCGGCCTTCTGCCGCAGGTCCAGGAAGCTCGGGATCTTGGTGAGGGTGTAGGCGATGGAGTTGCCCGCGTTGTCATTGCCGAACAGGCCGCGGTCGCTGAGCGTACGCAGCACCTCGGTTCCCACCTGCAGTTCCACCCGGTCGGACAAACGCTGGTCCACGTTCACGCGCGTTCCGTACTTCTTCGCGTACGTATTCCGCACGATGCCTTCTTCATTGCGGCCATTGGCCGAGAGGAAGTAGCGCGTGTCGGCAGACCCGCCGCTTACCGACAACGACGCTTCGCGATTGAGCGGCTCGTGGCCGTACGTCACGTCCTCATAGTCGATGACGCGGTTGGGGTCGTAGAAATCCACCGCCCTCGGACCGAACGCGGCCGTGGCGTCGGCGAGCGACTGGAACTTGCGCTGGCCGTTGCGATACGCGAGGCGCGAGGTTCCGAGTCCGCTGCGGAAGTTGAACTGCGGCTTGCCCGCCTGGCCGCGCTTGGTCGTGATGATGATCACGCCACCCGAGGCCTTGGAGCCGTAGATCGCCGCGGCCGCCGAGCCCTTCAGGATCTCCATCGACTCCACGTCGTTAGGATTGAGATCGGAGATGCGGTTCACCGGCGATTCCTGCGTCGCGGCCGAGATCACGGTGCCCGCGGCGCGGGTCAGCTTGTTGGTGCCGTTGCCGATCGATACGTCGCTCACAATCACGCCGTCCACGACATACAGTGGCTGCGCACTGCCGAGGATCGATGAAATACCGCGGATGCGCACGCGGTTGCCGCCGCCCGGGGCGCCGGTGCTCGTCGAGATCTGCGCGCCCGCTACTTTGCCCTGCAGCGCCTGGTCGACGGACGGGGAGGAGACGCGCGACACCTGGTCCGCGCTCACGCTCGTCACGGAGTTCGGCAGGTTCCGACGCGAGATGCCCGTCGCCTGTCCCGTGATGACGACCTGGTCGAGCTTCAGCGCGTCCTTGCGCATCACCACCGAGACACTCGACTGGCTGGCGCCCACCGTGACCTCAACAGGCGGATAGCCGAGTCGCCTCACGACGAGCACGACCTCTCCCCCCGGCACGCGGATCGAGAAGCGGCCGTCCTCGCCGGACAGGCCGCCGGTGGTGGTCCCGCGCACCTGAATCTGCGCCGACGCGATCGGTGCGTTGCTGCCTTCCTCCGTGACGGTTCCGGTCACCTGCCGGGTCGAAGCCTGTCCTGCGGCTGTTCCGCTCGCGAGCAGGAGCCCGGCGAGCAGTGCCGACAACATTCGTTGCATGCGTCCTCCATTGAAGGACTTGTGGAGAGTGGGTAGCACGTGGATGTACGAACGACGGCGATCGGGGATCGAGCGCCGGAACTCAGTAACGCCACCAGGGCGTGGTGGTGCCTTCTGGCATGTGGCGCATGCCGTGCATGGACATTTCCTTCAGCCGCTGCGCCGTGGAGACGGGACCCGACCAGCAGTGCGGCTTGTTGTCGCCGTACAGGAAGTAGCCTTCGTAGTGCGGCTCCTTGGTGGTCTTCATCCACGCCTCGAGCTCACGCGTCGCGCGGTCGAGGAAGTAGGTGTCGGCATCGCCGGTATAGATGTGCAGCTTGTCCACCAGCTTGGGACCCACGCTGCTCCAGTTGCGCTGCAGGTAGTGGAGGATATCGAAGTTGTCGCGCCAGTAGTCCGCGACACTCCGGTCGATGGCGCCGGTCTTCTTGTCGAACACCGGCTTAAAATAGCCATCGTCACCGAGCGGACCGAACGACGCCGACCACACGTCCAGTTGATGGCCCGAGCGCCCGCGGGTGCCGTTCACCAGCTCCATCCAGTTGCGCTGCTGCGACGTCTGCCGCACCTCGCCGTTGATCTCGCGCGAGTTGATGGTGGGCGTGCGGTGCCACTCGGTCACCTGCTTGTAGTAGGCGTTGGTGTCCTTGTAGATGTTGATCCCTTCCACGTCGGAGAACGTCACCGGATCGGGGCAATAGGCCCACGTGCCGCCGAAGAAGTCGGGCTGCCGCACCTGCAGCCACAGCGCCTCCCAGCCGCCGGTGGACCCGCCATGCAGCCAGCGCGCCCACGGCTCGGTAATCGTGCGATAGCGCTTCTCGATCTCGGGAATCAGTTCCTGCATCACGACGTCCTCGTAGGGACCGCTGTTCACCGAGTTCACCACGTACGAGTCGTCGAAGTACGGCGTGGGGTGCTGGAACGTCACGGCAATCACACGGGGAAAGTCGTCCTTGGCCCACTCGCGACCCAGCTCGTTCCCTTCCTCCCAACGCAGCGGACTGCCTAACGAAAAGTGCCCCTGCTCGTACAACACGGGGTAGCGCGTCGTGCCGCGATGGTAATCGCGCGGCAGCAGGATGGTCGCACCGACGAAGATGGGCCGCCCCCAGAAGCGCGTGAGCGTGGGCGACTGCATGCGGAATCGCTCCACCCACGGCGTGTTGGCGGGCATGGCGATCGCGGGGATGCGCTGGTCGGCCACGAGGCGAATCGTTGCGGCACGCCGGGGATCGACGGTGACGCGGCGCGGCGTCGAATACAGGTTGCCCGGGCTGCGATTCCACTGCTGCCCTTCCCACTGGTCGTCATGCATCCAGACCACCTTCCCGTCGGCACGGCGGAACTCGCTGTACACGTTGATCACGGCCTGTACCCAGTACTCGCCAGCGGGAATGTCGCCCAGGTCCCACACCGGGTGACCGAGATCGGCACCGCCCACCACCACGCTGCCCCCCGGCGCCAGCCTCTCCACATCGTGTCCGAAGAACGGCGTGCCGATGCGACCGATCTGCAGGCGGGGCTCGGTGTCACCCGACCGGCTGAGGATCACGAAGGCGCGACCGGTGGTCGGTTCGGCACGCACGGCGGCGGGAATGTTCACCTCGAAGCGCACCTTGGCCTGGCCGGTTGGCCATCCGGCCGGAACCTGTGCGCCAAGCGACGACGCGACGACCATCGTCAGGACGATCGAACGAAGGGGATGCATACGAGTGGGGGGGAAGCGTGAGTGCCGCGGCAAGCCACCCTCTTTACGAAGGTGGCTAACAAGTGCCGTGGGCACGATCCGTGTCAATGAATTGCATACATATTTGGGCCTTCTTTTCGACACTCAGAATCGCATACGGCAGATCGTCCCGGCCCGTTGACCCAGAATCAGCAACCGACTAGTGTTCGGAATAATCGAAACTCGTGGTCATTTGCCGCCTATTGCCGCCACGTAAAACAAAGAGCTAAAACGCGAGAGCCCGGGCGGCGCCTCCATGCAGCCCGGGTTTCGTCGTCTGTGTCACCGACCTCCCCACGAGTGGGAGGCGGCTGCCGGCGTCGTGCGTGTAGGCGATCCGTTTTTCGAGGACACCGTCATGACGCACACCGACACCCGCGCGCCCATCGCCATTCTGCACGAGCATCCGGACTGGTTCCGGCCGCTCTTCGCGGAACTCGAGCGCCGTCACCTTCCGTATGTGCGCCTCGATGCCGCGTCGCACGCGCATGAACCGGGCGAGGCCGCTCCGGGCTACTCCCTGTTCGTCAATCGTGTATCGCCGTCGGCGTACCTGCGCGGGAAGTCGCAGGCCACCTTCTACACGCTGCACTACCTGCGGCACCTGGAACGGCTGGGCGTGCCGGTCGTGAATGGCGCGGACGCCTATGCGCTGGAGCTCTCCAAGGCGGGCCAGCTGGACCTGCTCCATCAACTTGGCCTTCCGTTCCCCGCCTCCCGGGTGATCAACGCCCCCACCGCCGCCCGCACCGCCGCCGAGGGTCTGCGCTTTCCCGTTTTGGTCAAGGCCAACGTGGGCGGGTCAGGCGCCGGCATCACGCGGTACGACGATGCGGCCGCGCTCGCGCGTGCGGTGGAAGTCGGGCAGGTCGACCTCGGGGTGGACGGCACCGCCCTGGTGCAGGAAGCCGCCCCGCTGCGCGGCGGGCACATCACCCGCGTGGAAACGTTAGGCGGCCGCTATCTCTACGCCATCAACGTCTATCCCGCCGAGGGATCGTTCGACCTCTGCCCCGCCGATGCGTGCCTGACCACGGCCGGCGTCTCGCTCGTGCGCGGCGCCTGCGCCCTCGACGCGCCCGCCACCGGGCTTCGCGTGGAAGTCGCCACGCCGCCGGCACACATCATCGCCGAGGTCGAACGCATCGCCCGGGCCGCACACCTCGACGTGGGCGGCATCGAGTATCTCGTCGACGCCCGAGACGACCGCCATTACTACTACGACATCAACGCGCTCTCCAACTTCGTGGCCGACGCGGTGCACGTGGTCGGCTTCGATCCCTGGCGCCAGTTCGTCGATTATCTCGAAGCCCGTGCGGTAGGGAGGGCCGGCGCATGAGATACGGCTACTGGCTTCCGGTGTTTGGTGGTTGGCTGCGCAACGTCGACGACGAGGGCATGGACGCGACGTGGTCATACGTCAAGCGGCTGGCCCAGCGCAGCGAAGCGATCGGCTTCGACCTGACGCTCATCGCGGAGCTTCTGCTCAACGACATCAAGGGCATCGAGGCACCGTCGCTCGACGCGTGGTCCACGGCCGCCGCGCTGGCAGCGGTGACGGAGCGGCTGGAGCTGATGGTCGCGGTGCGACCCTCCTTTCATCCGCCGGCTATTCTCGCCAAGCAGGCGGCCAACATCGACCGCATCGCCGGGGGACGCCTCGCGCTGAACGTGGTGTCCGCCTGGTGGAAGGACGAGGCGCGGCGCTACGGTGCCGCCTTCGACGCGCACGACGACCGCTACGCGAGGACCGGGGAATGGCTCGACGTGGTGAACGGCGCGTGGAAGGAGCCGCTCTTCAACTACCGAGGGGAGTACTATACGGTGGAAGACCTCGTGCTCGAGCCCAAGCCGGTGCGGCGACCCCGTCCCACCATCTACGCGGGTGGCGAGTCAGAGAAGGCGAAGGGTCTCATCGCTCGCGCCTGCGACGCATACGTGATGCACGGAGACCCGCCGGAACGTGTCGCCACGAAAATCGTCGACATGCGTGAACGACGGGAGCGTGCGTCCGAGACGTTGGGTGTGGAGCTGCCGCCGCTGCAGTTCGGTGTGGCCGGC
>JBDSVW010000287.1:0-5295 GCA_039927015.1 Gemmatimonadaceae bacterium
CGCAACGTCGCGCGCGCTCCGGCGCCGCTCAACATCCTCATCCTTGGCGGCACAGGCTTCACCGGGCCGGAGCAGGTGGAGTACGCGATTGCCCGCGGACATCGTGTTACGCTCTTCAACCGGAACAAGACGCGCCCCGGAATGTTCGGCGGACGCGTGGCAGCGGAATTGATTGGAGACCTCGGCGGCGACACCAGCGCACTGGCCGGAAAGAAGTTCGACGTCGTGATCGACAACCCCACGACGTACCCAGCCTGGGTGCGGAACGCCGCGAGACAGCTGGCGGGCAACACGAAGCATTACATCTTCGTCTCCACCACATCGGTGTATGCGGACCAGAGCGAGATCGGGATCACCGAGTTGAGTCCCACCACGCCGATGCCGGCGGACCTCGATCCCTACACGCTGGATCCCACGCATGCCGGGCGATACTACGGGGCGCTCAAGACGCGCGCGGAACAGGAGGTGGAACGCAACTATCCCGGCATCAGCACGGTCATCAGGCCGTGTCTCATCGTGGGGCCGCTGGACCGCACCGATCGCTTCACCTACTGGCCGGCGCGCATCGCCGAAGGCGGCGAAGTGCTGGCCCCCGACAAGCCAGACGATCCATGCCAGTTCATCGACTCCCGCGACCTGGCCGAGTTCACCATCCGCATGGCCGAGGCGCGAGAGTTCGGCGTGTACAACGCCATCGGGCCGGAGAAGCCGCTCACCATCGCCGAGATGCTGTACGGCGTGAAGGCGATCACCTCGGCGGGGGCCCAGTTCACGTGGGTGCCGTGGGAATTTCTCCAGGAGCAGGAGATTCGGCCGTGGCGGCACATGACGGTGTGGCAGCCGCCGTACGGGCGCACGGCTGGCTACCAGCGCCGCAACGCGTCGAAGGCCATCGCGAAGGGGCTCACCTTCCGACCGGTGGCGGTGACCGCGAAGGATACCCTCGACTGGCACCGGACGCGTCCGAAGAAGGAGCAGGATGCCACGCTCAATGGTGAGATCAATGGCCTGTCCATGACGCGTGAGGCGGAAGTGCTGGCCGCGTGGAAGGCGCGCCAGAAGCAGTAGCAGCAGCGTGATGAGGCCGAAACTGCTCGCGATCGTGCAGTTCCGGCCCCCGTGCTGCGATGTCGCGTCAACCCCAGCGCGGCTGCTCGTCGGGGCTGATGCCTAACGTCAGCTTCGCGCACAGCTCGTGCGTGAGCATGGCGTTGGCCGGGTGGAGGCGGCCCAGGCGCGCGTCGCGGAAGAGTTGCTCGAACGGGCCGCGCTTGAAGATGCCGAAGCCGCCCGCGAGGTCGAGGGCACGGTCGACGACCTTCCACGAACCCTCCACCGCGTGATATTTCGCGGCCACGATCTTGATGACCCATCCGGCGCCGTAGTCCACGCCGTCGGAGTAGTCCTGCGCCACGCGGTCGAGGTGCGGGCCGATGCCCTCCATTTCGATCACCATCTCGGCCACGCCCTGCTGCACGCCGGCGTGATACGCCATGGAGCGTGACAGCCCCAGCGACGTCTTCTTCTTGACGCCACTCACGACCAGATCGCGCGCGCGCTCGGCCATGCCGTAGTAGATGTTGCCGAATCCCAGCAGCGCCCATGCGAAGACACCGAGCACAAACGCATCCAGGCCCGCTGCTCCCGCCGGCACCACGCGCGCGATGAGCCGGTCGGGCACGAACGCCCCATTGAGGATCGTGTCGTCGCTGCGCGTGGCGCGCATGCCGAGCGTGTCCCACGTCTCCTCGATGGAGTAGCCGGGGGTGCTGCGCGGCATGAAGGCGTGCACGATCTTGGGCGCGCTTGGGTCGCTGGTGTCCATGGCGTGCAGGCCCAGGTAGTCCCACACCGGCGTCAGGCTGCTGAAGAACTTGTGGCCGGTGATGCGGTAGCCGCCGTCCACGCGCTCGGCCTTGCTCGTCGAAAGAAGGACGGGAATGTCGTTGCCCGACTCCGCGTGGCCGGCCGCGAAGATCTTTCCATTCGCCGCTTCCTTCAGCAGCCATTCGAGCGATTTGTCACCATTTCGGTAGAGGTCGGCGGCCAGGCCGGTCCAGTACACGTGCATGTTCACCGCGAGTGCGGTGGCCGGGGCGTAGTAGCCCAGCCGGCGCTGCGCGGCGCACATCTGGGCGAGGGTGTAGCCGCGCCCGCCCATTTCCTGCGGCACTGCGGCTACCAGATACCCCGATGCGCGGAGTTCCTCGAAGTCCTCATCGAAGAAGCGATTCTCGCGGTCGTACACGGGTGCGCGCTCCTGAAAGCGCAGCAATTGCTCCTCCGACAGGATGGGCGCATTGGGATCGACCTTGGCGGTCGCGCTTGATGCCCTGCTCGCAGTCCGTTCAGCGGTCGTCGTCATATGGCTTCTCCTCTTGCTCCAGGCATGTGATGTGGCAGCGTCATACCTGGTAGGCAGGAAAACCGGCGAAAGTGGCTCATCGCTCTCGAATCGCGTGTATGCCGCCGCGCGTCGTTTGCCTGCGTCACCGACCCGCTGTAGCTTACCTCGCTCTCGCCACCAGGGGAGTACCGGCAATGGGTGAGGATGGGGAAGTCACCCGTTTGCTCGTCGCTTTGGCAGGAGGAGACCGTCAGGCGCTGGATCGCTTGCTGCCGCTCATCTACGACGAGCTGCACCGCATTGCCCGTCGCCAGATGCGCAACGAGCGGGACGATCACACGCTGGCCAGCAAGGACCTGGTGCACGAGGCCTACCTGAAGCTTGCCGGCGTGAACGGGGTCGACTGGCAGAACCGCGCGCATTTTCTGGCCATTGCCGCACAGGCCATGCGGCGAATCCTGGTGAATCACGCGGTGAGCCGTTCGGCGCAGAAGCGCGGTGGCGTCCAGCAGAAGATCTCCCTGAGCGTGGTGGATCTGCCGGGGAAGGAGTCTTCGGACGAACTGCTGGCGCTGCACGAGGCCCTCACGCGGCTCGAGGAGGTCAATGAGCGACATGCGCGCATCGTGGAGTGCCGCTTCTTTGCCGGGATGAGCATCGAGGAGACGGCAGAGGCGCTCGGGCGTTCACCAGCGACGGTCAAGCGCGACTGGATCATGGCACGCGCGTGGCTGCACCGCGAGCTGGCGGAGTAGGCGTCGCCATGTTCTCCCGTCTGCTCGAGCATCTCAAACGACGCATTGCCGGCGACGGGGCATCGCGCGAGCGACTGACCCGCGCGCGGTGGGATCAGCTGCAGACGGTCCTGACGGAGTCGCTGGATCGTGCGCCCGAAGAACGCTCGGCATTTCTCGACGGCGCGTGCGCCGGGGATCCGCTGCTGCGCCGCGAAGCGGAGTCCTTGCTCCAGGTGCACGCATCACCCGGCATCCTCGACCGGCCGGTGGCCGATGTCATCGCCCCGCTCGTGGTTTCCCGCATTGGTGCTGAGGACTCGACGGACCGGATTGTCTCGCACTATCAGGTGCTCGAGAAACTGGGTAGTGGAGGCATGGGCATCGTCCATCGGGCGCACGACCTGCGACTGGGGCGCATCGTCGCCCTCAAGTTCCTCCCGCCATTCCTCAGCGACGACGAGCGGTACAAGGAGCGATTCCTCGCCGAGGCGCAGATGGCGGCCGCGTTCGACCATCCCAACGTCTGCACCATTCACGAGGTGGGCGAGACCGAGGATGGGCGGTTGTTCATCGCGATGCCGTACTACGACGGCGAGACGCTGAAGCAACGCATCGCCGCCGGGCCACTCGCCATCGACGAGGCGCTGCACTTCGGCATCCAGGCCGCGCATGGCCTGTCCAAGGCGCACGAGCGCGGCATCGTGCATCGCGACATCAAGCCGGCGAACTTGATGCTGACCAGCGATGGCGTGATCAAGATCGTCGATTTCGGCATCGCGAAGTTCAGCGCCGTCACCTGGACGCATGCCGACGCGACGCCAGGCACGGTGGCGTACATGAGTCCCGAACAGGCCGGCGGACAATCCGTAGACGAGCGCACGGATATCTGGTCGCTGGGGGTGGTGCTGTACGAGATGCTTGCAGGGCAGCGCCCCTTCAAGGGAGCGCACGACCAAGTGCTGCTTCGCGCCATCCTTGGGCAGGAGCCGGTGCACCTGTCGGAGCTTCGTCCGGGCATGAGCCACGATGTCGCAAGTGCCGTACATCGCGCGCTGGCGAAGGAACCTTCAGAGCGATATGACAGCATCCGGTCGCTGGCGCTCGAGCTCGAGCGGTTGCGCGTCGGTGGCCGTGTGAGGCCCGCGGGAGCGAGCACGACGAACGGCGGCGCGCGGGGCGAGGGCAATGGACCATCAAGTGCGGCCCGCTCGTCAGGTGCGCTGGAGGGGGGGCAGGGCCTGCTGCCCGACGGAGATCGGCGTCAGGCGACCATCGGGGTCGCCTGCGTATCGGGTTATGCCGACCTTGCCGAACACCTTGCACCCGACGCGCGTGGGCGACTGCTCGGAGAGATCCGCAACGACGCCGCTGCGATCGCTGTCCGGTACGGCGGAACGCTCAACAGCTTCGGCGATGACCACATGGTGTTGGTGTTCGGCATTACGACCAACCACGAGGACGATTGCCTGCGGGCCACCCGCGCGGCGCTCGACCTGCACGAGCGCATGCGCGAACGCAGTGCGGGACTGGATGCGCATACGGCGGAAGCCATCCGGCTTCACACCGGCATCGACACGGGTCTCGTGTCCGCGCACTCCACCGATGGTGAGGACCCCGTCTATCGCATCGCCGGGGCCAGCACGCAGGCGGCGGCGCAGCTGGCGGCGCTCGCGGCGACCGACGAGATCTGGATCACGCCGGAGAGCCAGCGACTGATTGCGGCGTTCGTCGAGACGGAAGCGCGGGAGGCGCTGACGCTGCGTGGACGCGAGACGCCAGTCATCCCGCATCACGTGCTCTCCGCGTCAGGCCGCCAGTCGCGGCTCGAGGCGGCGGACCTTGTGGGTCTCACGACCTACACGGGTCGCGAGACGGAACTCGCCATCCTCACGCACTGTCTCGGCTTGGCGGTGCGCGGGGACGGACAGTTCGCCACCGTCACCGGCGAGGCGGGCATGGGCAAGAGCCGGCTGCTGCACGAGTTCCGGCAGACGCACGAGGGTGACAAGGTGATCGTGCTGCAGGGCCGCTGCCAGTCGTATGGCGGGAATATCGCCTATCTCCCGTTCATCGAGACGCTGCGTGGCATCCTGGGTCTGGGACATGGTGACTCGTCAGGCACTGCGTCCGCCGAGCTGCTGGCCCGCGTTCGTGAGATCGGGCCCGAGCTGGAGGAATTCATTCCGTTATACCTGCACCTGCTGTCGATTC
>JBDSVW010000288.1:0-5779 GCA_039927015.1 Gemmatimonadaceae bacterium
ATCTTTCGCGGCGTGTCGAAATCGGCGGGAAATATGGATCGCGGTGCCGCCGATTATATCGGAATGCTCGCAACCGTCATGAACGCCGTGGTTTTGCAGGATGCTTTGGAACAGGTTGGTGTTTACACGCGCGTTATGTCCGCGATCGATATTCCCCAGCTTGCCGAACCTTTTATTCGCCGCCGAGCGATGCGGCATTTGGAAAAAAAGCGTGTCGTGATCTGCTCCACGTTGCCGCCGGCCATCTCGCCGCGTGCCTGGTTGTTGCGTGCGTCGAGCGTGTCCACGCGCGTGGCCATATCGGCCAGTTCGACTCCCTTGGGGGAGTAGACGTAGGTCCAGAAGAGACCGATGAGGGCGAGGGAGATGATCGTTGCGAGCATCATCCCCTGCTCGCGCTGAGACTTCGGAGGAAAGGCCATGACTACCTCACCGACAATGAGACGGGTGCGGTGGTGATCACGTCCTTGTCCGGCCGCTGGTACTCCGCGTCGAGCTGGAACTCCGTGACCTCTTTTCCATCCACCATCACCATTTCCGAACGAGCGAGCTGCACGTTCTCGACGAACGGCGAGCTTTCGAGGAGCTTCATGAAGCGCGTGAGCGCCTGGATATCGACCGTGTTGCCGACGATGCGGAAGCGGAGCGGCAACGTGCTGGGCTCCGGGTCCTTCTTCTTCTCCTTGTCGCCGTTGGCCGCGACGGGCACCGGCGGGGCGATGACTTCCGTCTGCGCGATGGACTTGAGCCAGGTGTAGGGCGGCAGCGAGCGCGAGACCTCGTCCAGGATGTGCGGCCAGACGAAGCGGTCGTTGTCGATGGAGCGGATGATCTCGAGCTGCCGCATGACGGAGTCGCGCTTGGCTTCCGCCTTGCGGCGTTCCTTGAGCACGAGGGCGAAGCGGGTGGAGTCGCGCACCGCCTGCTCCACACGCACTTCCAGCTCCGACGCGGTGGCCTTCTGCGTGAAGTGCATGCCGCCGATGCCGGCGGCCGCAATCACGAGGCTGGCGGCGGCGGAGATGAGGTACGGGTCCCGGATGTGGGACGAGGCCTGGGCGAAGACCGCACCCAGCGAAAGGCTGGAGCCACGGCCCTTGTTCCGCTTGGCGGCGCCTGGCAGGAGATTGATTTGTATCATCGCAGGAGATCTCGTCTGGGCTCAGGCAGCCTTGCGGAGCGCAAGGCCGATGGGAAGCATCAGGAGGGGTGCGACTTCGTCGGTGATGAGATGGTCGAGTGCCCCATCGCGCACGCGGATGTTGGCGAGCGGATTGGCCAGCTCCACCGGCATGCGCAGGCGCTTGCCTAACGCCTCGGCGAGTCCCGGCACGCGGGCACCGCCGCCGCAGAGGTAGACCATCCGCATGTGACCGCCGGAGCGCGACGATGAGGCCAGGAAGGCTGCGGCACGCTCGACACCCATGGCGATTTCCTCGCCGCGGTTCTCGAGGATGGCGTCGATGTGCGGGGAGCGGTCGTAGCCCTGGAGCATCGCGTCGGCCTGCTCCGCGCTGAGTCCGCGCTCGCGCTGCAGGTCCTCGCGAAAGCTGCGGGTGCCCACCGTGAGGTCGCGCGTGAGGATCGGCACGCCCTCGTCGAGCAGGTTGATGTTGGTCACTTCGTGCCCGATGTTGATGAGGCCCACCACGCCGCTCATGGCGTCGGGGTGGTTGACCTCGAAGGCGTTGTGCAGGGCAAAGGCATCCACATCGACGATGGACGGCGTGAGCCCGGCGTCGATGAGCAGGTGCATCTTGGACTCGATCAGTTCGCGCTTGGCGGCAACGAGCAGCACGCTCATGTCCATGCCGTCCGCGTCGGGGTCGAGGATCTGGAAGTCGAGTTCGACCGATTCCATGTCGAAGGGGACGTGCTGTTCCGCCTCCCATCGCATGAGTTCGCGCGCCTGCTGCTCCTTCACGCGCTCGATCTGGATCTTCTTGATGATGACGTCGCGGCCGCCGACGGCGGTGACCACGTCGCGGGTCTTGACCCCGGCCTGTTCGATGGCGCTGCGGATCGCCTCAGTCACGATGCCGGGATCCATCACCTCGCCCTCGACGATGGCGTCGGCCAGGAGTGGCGTGATGACGACCTTGACCAGCTCCGGTTCTCCCCGGCCATGGTCGATGACCGCGACCTTGATGAGACCCGACCCGATGTCGAGCCCGATCGTCGTCTTCTTGCGAGCGAAGAGCGCCATAGCGATTTCGAGGTGTGCGGAGATGGTGCGTGGCATGGGCGCGAAGTGCGCCCGCTGCCGACTGAACGACACTATGTCCTAAGCATCGGTCAGTTGTGCCTTACACACGAGCGCCTATTGCGACTGGTAACAGCAGAATGCCGTTGATGTTGCGTTTTTCCGCCAGCGTGCGTCACGTCACCATGCGGTCGTGACAGGTGCGCTGCCTTCCGGCGACGATCGGTCGGATTGTCCGTGCTCCATCGAGGACGACTCCGTGAGGCGCAAGGGCACGACGTGCCGTCGCGCGATGCCCCGCAGGCACACGAACGGCACACGAACGGCACACGAACGGCCTAGCACGTGGTCCCACGCGGATCCGGCACCGGCGACGCGACGACCCGATCCCGTGACAGGCCAGGGGCCCGCGTTGTCCTTCTCCTAACTCATCGCAGCGGCGCCCATGCCCTGCCCCGCACGGGCAGCAGGCGCGCCGAGCGTTCCAGTGCGAGGACGACCGCGCAGTGGGAACGCTGCACGAGCGTGGCGCCGTCGAGCCGGGAGTGATCTCCGGCCGACACCCGCTCATCCGCAGCGAGTACCGCACCGAGGATGGTGCCGCCGATGCCCGCACTGCGCAGGTCGTCACGCGTGATGACCACGCCAGCGAAGGTGGCGCCGGCGCTGAGCGTCACGTCTCCATCCGCAAGCAGCACCCCCTGGCCGGCGCCGCCGCGCAGCTCGATGTCACCGCGCGCCCAGATGAGCGGCGCGTAGCTGCCACACGGTCCGGCGCCCGAGGGATCTCCCCAGTTGTCGTTGCGCGTCCGGTCGCACCCGGAGGGCGTGAGGGCGGGCGCGGCGGTGATCACGCTCGAAGGAGCGAGGATAACGGCGGCGTGCGTAGTGAGGGTGCTCCACTGTTCCGCGCCGAAGCGCAGGTAGCGGGCGCTGTCGGCCGAAGCGCTGTCGCGCAGGAGAGGGGGCACACCGAGGGCGCGTCCGGATACGCTGCCAGATCCACAGGTGCCATCGCAGAGTCGCGAGGTGTCCGGCATCGCGACCGCGACCCCTGCCGGGCTGGCCATGTGCGAACAGAAGGCATTCGCCGCGGGAGTAGTGGTATCGATACCCACCACGCGCGCGCCGCCTGCCAGGGTGAGGCTGTCACGCACCGTCAGCGCGGCCGCGATGAGCACGTCGGGAATTGCGAGGCGGAAGGCGACGTTGGTGGCGCGGCGGGCAAGGGTGCGCGCGACGGAGTCGCCCGCTTCGCCCTCGCTCACTGTCCAGAAGGTGGTGGAGGAGATGCGCATGGTGCGTGTCAACGAGCGAGCGAGAGGGTTCTGCAGCGTGTCGGGGCCGAGTATGTCGCCCACCCTGAGCGATTCATGATCGCGGCCCGCCCAGTCACGCATGACGGCATAAGCACCCGACTCGGCGGCGTTCGCGGCGCCGAGCATGGTGGCCGCATCGCGCGCCGCGCGTGCGTCGATGGTGGCGACGCGCAGGACCGCGACAATGAGAATGGAGATGAGGAAGAGCGCGACGAGCGTCGCGAGCAGGGCGACGCCGTTGCGGCGGCGGCAGGGGCTGCGTGGGACTCCTGAGTTCTGGGTGCGCATGGTCACCTCGCGTTGCGCATGGGCAGCAGCCCTGTCGCGGAATCCTCGTGGAATCCGCCGCGGGTGCCGTCCATGTGTTGGGCGCGCCGAGTGGGAGCGGCGATGACAAGTCGCACCGTGCGCACGGACTGTCTCATCGACGTCGCCAGTCCCGCCGAGTCGAGCCAGGCGAAGCGCAGGCCACTCGGCGTTCCGGCGGCGGCAGTGTATGGCAGGAGCGGGCCAGCGACCGGCTGGATGATGTTCCATGTGCCGGAGCTGGCGTTGTGCTCCGTCCAGCCCAGCATCCACTCGCCTGCGGAGCGATAGAGCGCGAAGCGCTCCGGTCGGCGCACGCGGAGCGCCGCCCCCGCGACCACCGTGGACGGCGGAGGGGAGGTGGTGGTGATGCGCCACCCGCGCTTGCCCGCATCGGCCACGGGATGCACGTAGGGGGTGCCGAGGCAGGCGTTAGGCAGCGGCGCGACCGCGGCGACGGTGCCGTGCCACCAGCCGTCGTCCAGTGCGCCCGGCAACGGACCTTCGTCGAAGAGCATCAGCTGGTCTCCGGACTGCGGCGCACCGTTCCACCAAGTGAGCGTAGCTCCCGAGGCGAGCAACGGAGGGGGCACGTCGATGGCGGCCGGCGTCAGCGCACAGGCGACGGCCTCGCCCACGGCGCCGAGATACGCCACAGCGGAGTCGCTGACGGCCAGCAGATCCCCGTCGACGGCGGAGATTCCCTCGAGGGAGGACGCGATGGCGAACGAGGCGGCCGCGAGTTGGCCTCGCTGATCGGTGACCAGTGCGGTGCCCATCGCGAAGCGCTGGGTGCGATCGACCAGCCGGAAGGTGGCGGAGGCGAGGAAGGCCGTGACCGTCAGGGCCACGAGCAGTTCGACCAGGGAGTGTCCGCGGCGGGTCATTCGCATGGCACCACGGTTTGGGCGCTGAGCGAGCGTCGTACGCGAGGGCTTGCCGGGATGAGGGTGACCGTGAGGTCCGCCGAGTTGCGGCCCGTGACCGCGCCCCAGGTGATGCGACCTGCCGGCAGCGTGATGGACCCGGCGGCGAGACGGGGACAGGGTGTGGCACGCAGCGAGTCCATCACGCGCGCGACGGCGTTGGAGGCGGAGAGTCGGCTGCGGCCCGAAGCAGCGAGCGCAGCCGACGCCGTCGCGGTGGATGCCACTCCGAGCGCACCGATCGTGAGGAGGAGAATCGCGATGACCACCTCTACCAGCGAGAAGCCGGAACGCGTGGCCGTGGAGGAGGCTGGATCGGGAACGAGGAAGCGAGGCATGCCCGATGTTAGGCATCCCTCGCTTCGTTGCATCATCGTTCTCGTGCGTGCCGTGCCGAAAGCGCCATCGCGCGCGTTCCCTGAACGTGTTCAAGGGTGGCGCCGGGGGGCGCCACCCTTGAACGTCGCAGCAGGGAGGAGGTTGCTGCGGGTGGATCAGCCTAGTTGCACTTCGGCTCGGCTTCGACGGTGGCCGGCGATACGGCGGCGACGCCGACGAAGATGGCGCAGGTCTTGGTGGTGGCGGTGTGCGCGGTGGTCGAGCTCCAGCCCGTACCCGCGGTCGCGGCGGCCGTGACGGTCACGCCAGCGGACGGCACGAAGCCGTAGACCGAGCTCGTACCAGCCGTCGTGTTCGAAGCGGTACCGCCGATGTAGACCTGGTTGTCAGCGAAGTAGGATTCCTGCGTGGTCGCCATGTTGCGAAGGTCGGACTTCATGGAGGCGAGATACGCCTTCTCCTTCGTGTTGGCGAACTTCGGAATCGCGATCGCGGCCAGGATGCCGATGATGACGACGACGATCAGGAGCTCGATCAGCGTGAATCCCTTGCGAGTCTGGTTCAACATGGTGGTTCTCCGGGTGTACGAATGGGGAGGTGCGGGAGCGTCGGATGATGCGATCGATCTCGGAGCTGTCTAAGGCAAGCGGTGGACCACAAGGCCGACCCTGCGTTGAAGCCATTGT
>JBDSVW010000289.1:0-13378 GCA_039927015.1 Gemmatimonadaceae bacterium
AGCTCGGCGAGCGCAGCAATGCAACGCTGGTCGACGCCTGGCTCGAGCGTATCTCCGCGACGCTGGCCGATCCCGCCGCCGACCGCGCTCTGTTCTGCCGTGATACACTCGCCGAACTTCTTTATCCCACCTACGCCGCGAACTTCGAAACCGCGTTGGAGGACGGCGAGATCGCGTTAGGCACCCGGCTCGCGATGTCGCTGCTCGATCCACGCAACATGACGATGGAGCCCGAGTACTACGCCGAGTGCGACGACGCGCGCTTCCAGCGTGTGAAGCCGCTCCTCTGGCTCTGGTACTCCTTCGATCGGTCCCCGCTCGGCGGGCAGCACGTCGACCTCGGCGTGCGCCTTCGTCGTGCGCTGGCGCCGCACATCTTCAAGCGGGTTGGCCGGAACTTCAAGGCATTCCAGCACGTGGAGTTCTCGTTCGGCTACAACATGGAAGTGGGCGACGACGTGGTGGTACACCGGCACGTGCTGCTGGACGACCGCGGCGGCCTGGTGCTCGGCAACAAGGTGTCCATCAGCGACTACGCCAACGTCTACTCGCACACCCACAGCATCGTGGAGCAGGCCGAGGTGACGAACGCGGTGACGACGCTCGAGGGCGGCGTCCGAATCACCTATCACGCGACGGTGCTGGCCGGTGTGCGGGTGCAGGAGCAGGGCATGGTGGGAGCGGTCGCGGTGGCCACGAAGGATGTCCGGCCCTACCACGTGAACGTCGGCATTCCCGCCAAGAGCGTGCGCGTCAAGCCAAACGCACCGGCGTCAGCCGACGTGCTGGGCACCGCCAGCCGCGACCGGGGATCCGCTCCCTAGCTTGCGCCGTGCGCGAGGAGCGGGTGGCTCACCCGGCTACCAGACGCGCAGTACGTCCTCCACCGGCCCCGCATCCCCTCCGCCAAGGAGGGCGACAATATCCGTCAGGGATGCCCGCGAGCGCGGCCAGACGAGCCGCTCCTGCGCCTGCTCGACCGTGACCCATTCCGCCACGTCGTGCTCGTCGCCGAGGATGACCTCTTCGTCGCTGTCGGCAAAGGCAGCAAAGACGACGGCGACCTGCACCGTGTCGGTGTGGTGGAGGTAAAAGGGGTGGCAAGTGATGCTGTAGAGCCGCTGGAGTCGCACGCCCGCCTCCTCGGCCACTTCGCGCGCCGCCGCGTCGGCCGCACGCTCCCCCTCCTCGATGCGTCCGTGGACCACTTCCCAGGCACCAGTGCAGCGCGTACCGGCGGCGCGCCGCAGCACGAGGATCTTCCACCCCTCGGGGCGCAAATCGACGACGAAGACATCCACCACGCCCACCTTCAGCTCAGACATGCCGTGCTCCCAAGAAAACTCGGGAGCACCGCACGTGCTCCCGACGCGATTCTTCCGGGCCGGCGCAGCTACGCACGCAGCTACGCACGCAGCTACGCACGCAGCAGCGCGTGCAGACGCGCCGAGAGGGCACGCGGCCGGAAGGGTTTCGTAAGGAAGTCGCTGGCGCCGGTCTGGAACACCCGAACTTCACTGTCCTCGTCCCCGTGTGCGGTGAGCACTATGACGGGGATGTTCGCGGTGGACGCGCGCGCTCGCAAGCGGGCGAGCACGCCGTAGCCGTCAAGCCGCGGGAGATTGAGATCGAGCACCACCGCGTCTGGCGGGTTGCGGTCGATCTCGTCGAGGGCGGCGATGCCATCCGCGGCTTCCACCACGCTGAAGCCTTCTCGCTCGAGCAGGTCGCGCAGCACCATGCGCAGGGGCGCTTCGTCCTCGACCAGCATCACCGTGAACCGGCCAGGCCTGCGGTCGGACGGAGCCAGGTCATCCACCAGCTCCAACACGTCCTCGGGAAGAAACGCCCCGGTGCGGGCGCTGGAGCGGTTGGAGCTGACGGGCGGCGGTGGAGTCACCGCTGCGGACTGCAGCGGCGTCCGAGAATCCGGTCTACCCGGCGCCTCGACCTTTTGGTCGGCCTTGCGATTCCGCGGAGGGGCCGGGAGGTCGAGGGGAATCTCGATGACGCGCAGCAGCTCCTCGAGATCGGTGTTACCCTCGCGCACGTGATCGATGCCGGATTCCCACAGGGAACGCATGCCTCCCGCCCGGGCGGCCTCGACGATCTTGTCCGTCGTCTCGCCGGTAGAGATGCGACGTTCGACCTCCGCGTCGGCGACGAGCACCTCCAGCAGTGCGAGACGGCCGTGGTAACCTGTGTCTGTGCACTCGGCACAGCCCACCGGGGTGTAGATGGGAGTGTCAGCCGGCAGCCAGCGCCGGAGCCGTTCCGAGGGAGGCGTCGTCGCCTGAACCTTGCAATGCGGGCAGAGGCGACGGACGAGTCGCTGCGCGATGACGCCCTTGAGTGCGGCGCCCAGCTTGTAGCTCTCGATGCCGATGTCCTGCAGTCGGGCGACGGAACTCGCGGCGTCGATGGTGTGCAGCGTGGAGAGCACGAGATGGCCGGTGAGCGATGCCTGGATGGCGATACCCGCCGTTTCCTCGTCGCGGATCTCACCCACCAGCACCACGTCCGGATCCTGTCGCAGAATGGAGCGCAATGCCGCCGCGAAGGTCAGCCCCGCCTTCTCGTTCACCTGCACCTGGACCACGCCGGCCAGCTTGTACTCCACCGGATCTTCGACGGTGACGATGTTCACACCACGCGTGAGGATCGTGCGCAGCGCGGAGTAGAGAGTGGTCGTCTTGCCCGAACCCGTGGGGCCGGTGACGAGCACGATGCCTTCACGCAGGTTCACCAGTTGCTGGATCCGCTCCAGGTCGCCCGCGCTCAGGCCCAGGTTGTCCAGCGAGAGGATGTTGTTGCTTGAGTCGAGGATTCGAATCACGACCTTCTCGCCCGCCGACGCCGGCAGCGTGGAGACGCGCAGGTCCACGCGATTCCCGTTCACCGACACGCGCGCACGGCCATCCTGCGGGCGGAGGCGATCGGCGATGTCGAGCCCCGACATGATCTTGATACGGGACACCAGCGGGATGCCCACCGCGCGCGGCAGCGTCATGGAATCGCGCAGCACCCCGTCGATACGGTATTGCACCTGCACGCCACGCTCCTGCGCCTCCATGTGGATGTCGCTGGCGCGCTGGCGAATGCCTTCGGCGATGATGTGGTCGACGAGCCGGATGATCGGACGCTCGAGCGCCTTGTCCGACGCGAGATCGAGCTCGGTCGGCTCCACGATCTCGGTGATGGACTCCACGTTGTACTGGGTGAGTCCGTCGAGCAGCTTCTCCACCGCGCTATCGGCACGATAGACCTCCTCGATGCGTTCCACCAGCCGCGCCGGCGAGGCGAGGCTCATGCGGACCGTGCGGGCGGTGACGAACGCCAGCGTGCTCTCGCAATCCAGGTCGTGGGGATCGGCCGTCGCAATGTCGAGCGTGGACTCCGTCACCTGCAATGGCAGGATGCGGTACTTGCGCGCCAGTGTCTCCGGCACGACCTCGCGTGCGCGTGCCGACACCTGGCCGAGATCGGCGACCTTCATGCGGAAGCGCGCCGACAGGGCGGCGAGCAATGCCTGCTCGGTAACGAAGCCTCGCCCGACCGCGACGGTCCACAGGCTTTCGTCGGCGTTCCTCAGTTCGGCCAGCGCGTGCTCGTCCACCAGTCCTTCCAACGTGGGAAGGAGCCAGTCATCACGCGTGGGGCGCAGCGACATAATAGGAACAACTCCGGCAAGGGAGACAAACTACGGGGGAAGAACGTGTGGAAAGGTGGCGATGCCTGCTCCATCTCTCGGCGCCACCGCCCGGGGGATTTCCTACCAGTCCCGACCACCCCGCCCCCTCGCCTCAGTCACGATACCTGACAGCTAAAGTATCGGCCAGAAATCGCGCGAGACGTCAAGACTCAGCGTCCACCGCCCACCTTTCAGGCCGCGGGCCACGTCCACGCGCAGCAGGTCAAACAGCGCGATGCCGCCGAGACCCACCGACGGAAACCAGCCGCCGCTCGACCCGTCGCTCTCCGTGGAGACCGCGACCCCATGTATAAAGGGGACGATCTTCGCCTGCCCCGGGATACGCCCCCAGCGGCCGAGCCGGATGGGGATGAACGGCACCGGAAAGCGCCATTCCAGATGCTGGGTTGAGAGCGTGGTGCCGGCGAAGGCGGCGTAGTCGTAGCCCGGTCCGGAAACAGGCCCGCCGGCGTAGATGCGTTCCTGGGCCGGAACGGGACCTTGAGCGCGTGCGGCACCGGCGGTGACGCGCGCCAGCACCGCGGTACGGCCGGCTGGCCGCAACCATTCCGCGAGCACGAACGCGCGGAACATTCTACCGGGCTCGTCGTTGATGGTCGCCGTCTCCTGTGCGCCGAGCCGATCGTCACGGTACGTGCGCAGCACCCCGGCGCGCACTTCTCCCCGCAGGCGCAGTTCGCTCCCGCCCAGCCACGGCGCGTTGGGCCGTTCCACGGCAAGCACCGCGCGAGGTCCGCGGCCCGCGAGGGCGTCGATGGTGGGCTCGTAGCGTCCTCGGGACGGCCGGGCGGCCACGTCCACCGACTCCTGCCACTCGTAGCCGCCATCCAGTCGCCACAGCAGTCCCGCATGACGGCCAAGATGCACCGACGCCGTTACGCCGCGCGTATCAAAGGGCTGCGTGTAGTCACTTCCGAACTCCTGCGCGGCGATCGTGTTGCGCACGCGCGAGGTTTCGGGCTCGTCGCCCGCGTCCCGATACTCGCGGAAGGCCCGCAGCCGGAGCGACGCGCCGTCGGCGCGCTCCCATCCCAGCGAAAGGGTACCCTTCGCTTCGTGATCCCCGAAGCCGAAACGACCCAGCACCCCCACATCCACGCCCCCTCCCAACCGACGCCGCAGCCCACCGCCCACGGCCAGTCCCTCGGCGCGCGTGACGCGCACCACGTCAGAAAATGATCGGACTGAGGGGAGGGTCGTGCGGGTGCGCTGCAGCGCCTGCGCGCGCACGAGAGCGCGGGCTTCTTCTTGTACCTGGCGAACGTCGTCGTCGGTGGCCAGGCGCACGTCATCGGGGAGCGTCTCGAGGATGGACGCTGCCCCCCAGGTGTGCCTCGCTCGGCGCTCCGGCGGCGCCAGGGAAATCTCAGGCCCCGGCCCCTGGGCCACGGTGTTGCCCGAGTTCACCTGATAGTCCCTAATCTCCCACCGCCCGCGGATGATGCCGCGCGCCGGAAAGTCCATCCAGCTCCCTGTCCGCCGGATTTCGATCTCCTGACGGTACGGCAGCCAGAAGCGGCCTTCAATCAGCGAGTTCTCGAGCACGATGGAGACGTCCTCGAGCTGCTTGTCCTTGAGCGCCGCCCGCGTGAAGGAGAACGCCATGCGCACCACCTGCCCGTCGTCCTTCGCGATATAGATCGCGCCCACGGCCGCGCTGGCGCGGTCGTCGCGGGGGCGGATCTTCACCTCGTAGACGTCGATAGTCCGCCCGGGAATCTCGAACCGCAGGGAATCGGAGAGCTGGAATTCGTACGTCGCGAGACCCGACGGGGAGAGGGGATGCGCCACGTCGCGCACCTCGTCGCCGTCGCCGAGCCGTATGATCTCGGGAAAGTTGTTCTGGATGATGCCGAGGTGATCGCGATGGTAGTTGATGTCCGTGGGCAGCAGCAGCGTGTCGCGCCTTCCGACGATCCATTGCTTGCTCAGGTTCGGCGCGCGCCAATAGACTTCCATCTGAAGCTCATCGGCCTTGACGATCTTCGGCGGCAGGAGGAAGCCCTCACCCACCTGTGCGAGGAACGTCACGTAGCCGTGGGCGGAGGCGGCGTAGTCCACCAGCCCGGAATCGGCGAGTTGCCGGGCGCGCCGCTCGGTCGCGCGCTCGACCAGCGCGCGCGACACAGAATCGTTCCAGGCACGTTGCGCCTGAACGGGTCGCGCGAGGGCGAGCGCGACGAGCGCACCTGCCACCAAGGGGAACACTGCGTGTCTCAAGAGCATGGGCGAATATCATCGGGCGCATCCAGCGCCAGCAAGCGGAGCAGGGTGACGTGAGTTTTGCAGATTTCGAACGGCGTGCCGCCACAGGTAACCTCGTGCCCGTGTGGCGCGATGTGCTTCTTGATACCGACACCCCGGTCTCGGCGTTCGCCAAGCTGCGGCGGGAACCGTTCGCGTTCCTTCTCGAGTCCGCTCCGGCGGGTGGGGAGACGTGGTCACGCTACACATTCATCGGCACGGAGCCGCGGGGCGCCTGGCGGCTCACGGGTCGCACGGTGGAGCGCTGGAGCCCCGCCGAGGGCTGGCACGGCGCCCGTGAGGTAGCGGATCCGCTGGCAGACCTGCAGGGCATCCTGCGCGCCGATCATCCGGCGACGGTGCCGGAACTCGCGGAGTTCTGGGGCGGCGCGGTGGGCTACTTCTCCTACGACGTGGCGCGGACGATCGAATCCCTGCCCTCGCCGCCCGTGCGCGGCATCGCCGCCCCCGACGCGCTGTTCGTCTTCACCCGGTCGTTAGTCATCATCGACAACCTTCGCGGGCAGGCGCGGCTGGTGGCGTCGGTGGAGACGGGCGACGCACCGACGCAGCCGGCCGCGGCGCGCACCGACCTCCTGCGGGCGCGGTACGACGAGGCGTTAGGCGTGCTGGACGAACTGGACCGGCGCCTGCGCACGCCGTCGCCCCTGCCCCATGTGTCGTTCGACGCGTCCGCCCCCATCGCGCAGGGACGGTCCACCTACACGCGCGAGGCATTCATCCGCGACGTGGAGCGCATTCGGGAGTACATCTTCGCGGGCGACTGTTTCCAGGCGCTGCTCGCGCGTCGCATCGAGGTGCCGCTGGATTTCGACACCACCACGCTCTATCGCGCGCTGCGCGTATTGAATCCCTCGCCTTACATGTTCCACCTCATGCTCGACGGGGTGGAACTGGTGGGGTCGTCGCCCGAGTTGCTGGTGCGCGTGGCGGGCGGCCACGTCACCGTGCGACCCATCGCCGGCACACGTGCGCGCGGCCTCACACCAGCCGAGGACGACGAGATGGCGGCGGAGCTCTCGGCGGACGAGAAGGAGCGCGCCGAGCACGTGATGCTGGTGGACCTGGGCCGGAACGACGTCGGGCGCATCGCCAGCTACGGCAGCGTGCAGGTGACGGAGCTGATGACAGTCGAGAAGTACTCGCACGTCTTGCATCTGGTGAGCGAGGTGCAGGGCACGTTGCGCGAGGGACTGTCGGCGCTGGACGCCTTTCGGGCGACCTTTCCCGCCGGCACCATGACCGGTGCGCCCAAGGTGCGCGCGATGCAGATCATCGACGAACTCGAGCCGGAGCAGCGCGGTCCCTACGCGGGAGCGGTGGGATACATCGCGGCGGGCGACCAGCGCATGGATCTCGCCATCACCATTCGTACGTGCGTGGTGGCGGGGGGCGTGGCGAACGTGCAGGCGGGCGCCGGTATCGTGGCCGACTCGGTGCCCGAGCGCGAGTGGGAGGAAACCGAGAGCAAGGCCCGGGCGATGCTCACCGCCATTGGCCGGGCGCGGGCGGCCGCGCTCCCCGCTCCGATTTCTCCCGGGCGGTAGGCGCGGGACGTCGGGGCCGCCATATTCCCTCGTGCATGACGTTCCGTATCGTCACCTCCGACGGCAGCATCCAGTTCGAACTCCGCCCGGGAATGCCGCTCATCCTCGGGCGGGCGCTGAACAGCGACCTGCCGGTCCTCGACCCGACCATCTCCCGTCGCCACGCCGAGCTCACGGCTGACCCGACGGGGGTCTCGATTCGCGACCTCGGATCGAGCAACGGCACGTACGTGGACAGCGCCCGCGTGGGCTCGGCGCGCCTAACGGCTGGCGAACGCATCGTGTTCGGCAAGGTGTCGTTCGAGGTGCGTGAAGTGAGCTCGATGATGGTGGACGACGCGAGCGCCGCCGGCGTGCGTCGCGCCGCCAGGGCCGGCACGACGATCATTCGCTCCGTGCCGGTGCCCGATGCCGACCAGGCGCTGGAACTCGCGTTGCGCGCCAGCGGCGTGCAGAAGATCATCGACGAGACGCGCGTCGCCCTGCCGCAGATCGAGCGGGACCGGCTCAAGCTCACCTTGCTGCTCGAGATCTCCAAGGCGCTCACGCGCACCGCCAACGTGGACTCGCTGCTCGAGAAGATGGTGCAGTTCACCTTCCGCCTGCTCGACGTCGGCCAGGTGACGATCCTGCTCTTCGACGGCCATCACGAGCTGGTGCCGCGCATCGCGCGCGCGCGCGGCGGCCAGCCGGTCACGCCGGACGTGTCGCCCACGCTCACGCAGACGGTGGTCGAGCAGAAGGTGGCAGTGCTTTCCGACTTCTCCACCGATGCCACCAGCGCCAGCAGCGCCACCCCGCGCGAGTTGAGCGCCATCACGATGGATCTCGCCCGCAACGCCGCCTGCGCGCCGCTCATCGCCAGCGAGGGTCGCGTGCTCGGCGTGCTTTACGTGGACAGCCTCACCGCCGCGGCCAGGGTCACCGACGAGGACCTCGACTTTCTCGTCGCCTTCGCCGGCATCGGCGCGGTCGCGCTGGACAACATCCGGTATGGAGAGCGCATCCGGCAGGAAGCGCACATTCGCGACAACTTCGAGCGCTTCTTCACGCCGCAGCTGGCGGCCCGCATCGCCGCCGCGCCCGATGCGCTGGGGCTGGGTGGCGAGCGGCGCAACGTGGCCGTGCTGTTCGCCGACATTCGTGGGTTCACCGCGCTCGCGGTGCACATGGCACCGGATGAAACAGCCCGCTTCCTCACCGAGTACTTCACTGAGATGGTGGAGTGCGTGTTCCGGCACGGCGGCACGCTGGACAAGTTCATCGGTGATGCGGTGATGGCGCAGTGGGGTGCGCCCATCAGCGAGCCCGATGACGCAGACCGCGCCCTCGAGGCCGCGCTGGACATGATGAACGCGGTGGACCGGCTCAATGCGCAGTGGCGGTCGGAGGGACGATCGGAGATCCAGGTGGGCATCGGGCTGAACTACGGCGACGCCTTTGCCGGGTACCTCGGCTCCGAGCGGCGTCTCGAGTACACGGTGATCGGCGACACGATCAACACCGGCAATCGCCTGTGCGCCTGGGCCGAGGGCGGCGAGATCCTCGTGTCGCACAGCCTGCGCGACGCCTTCACCCGCGAGCATGCGCTTGGCGCTCGCGAACCGCTCGCCCTGCGGGGCAAGGCCGATCCGGTTCCCGTGTTCCGGGCGCTCCGGTGATCCGGCGCGCTCCCGCGGGTTACGTCGTGCATGAGGTGGGCGGGGCGCGCCTCGTGGCGCACCAGGGGCTGGCACCCGCGCTCCAGGCGGCGCTGGAGGGCCAGCGATCGCTGTACGACTGGGCCGCCGCTCATCCCGCGCGCCGTGAGCTGCAAGGGCGCCGGCCTGTGTATTCGGCGCCGTTGTCCGACGATGGACCTCGCGTGGTGGTGCGCCGGTCGCGGCATGGCGGCCTGCTGGCGCCCCTGCTGGGCGATTTTTTCCTCACGCCGACACGCGCACCGGGGGAGCTGCGCATTTCGCTGGTGCTGGCGCAGGCGGGGGTCCCGACGCCGCCGGTGGCGGGCTACGTGCTCTACCGCGCCGGCCCCCTGCTTCGCCGAGTGGACATGGTGACCATCGAGCTACCGGGGCACGACCTCGGACAGGCGCTGCGGGAGGCGACGAGTGCCGAACGGCGGCTGCCACTCGCGCGCGCCGTGGCCGTTGCGCTCGGCGCGCTCACCCAGGCCGGCGCCTGGCATCCCGACCTCAACGTGAAGAACATCCTGCTCGTGCCCGACGACGCCGGCGAGTTGCACCCGGCGGTGCTCGACGTCGATCGCGTGTCGTTCGTGCCGCCCGGCGACCCCAACCTGCGCGAGGCCAACTTCCAGCGCATGGCGCGCTCCGTGGCCAAGTGGCGTGCGCTGCACGGCGCCGGCTTCACCGACGATGAGCTGGAGGACATCCGGCAGCTGCTGCTGCGCGACGAAGCCATCCAGGCGGCGCACCGGGCCATCGCGATGGAAGAATACATGCCATGATCGAGGCGAAGCTCGATCGCGTCGGGATCGTGATGATGAGTGCCGTGGGCGATGCGGTCCACGTGCTGCCCGTGCTGCATGCCCTCAAGCGACATCGTCCCGACTCCCACCTCACGTGGGTGCTGCAGCCCGGTCCCGCCACCCTCGTGCGCGGGCACCGGCACCTGGACGACATCGTCATCTTCGACCGCACGCGGGGGCGACGCGCCTTTACCGAGATCAAGCGCGAGCTGGCCCAGCGCCCGTTCGACCTGGTGCTCAACCTCCAGGTTTATCTCAAGGCCGGCATCGTCACGTCGTTCACCAAGGCCCCGGTCAAGCTGGGCTTCGACAAGCCACGCGCGCGCGATCTCAACTGGCTCTTCACTACGCACCGCATCCCGCCCAGTCCCGCGGGCCGGCACGTGCAGGACCAGTACTTCGAGTTCCTGCAGGCGTTAGGCATCCCGCACGAGCCGATGGCGTGGCACCTCGGGCCGACGGATGACGAGCGGGAGTGGCAGCGACAGTTCTTCGCCCCTATCGAACGTCCCACGGCCGCGATCGTCGTGGCCACCAGCAAGGCGGAGAAGGACTGGATGCCGGAGCGCTGGGCGCAGGTGATCGACGTGCTGTACGCGGACTACGGCCTGCAGCCGGTCCTGGTGGGCGGACGCTCGCCGCGCGAACTGGCCGCCGAGGCCATCATCATGGAGCGCACGCGCTACAAGCCGGTCTCCGCGCTGGGGAGCGGCCTCCGCCGGCTCGTCTCCATCCTCGATGGTTCCGCCCTCGTGCTCGCGCCCGATACCGGCCCGCTCCACATGGCGGTCGCGCTCGACCGGCCGGTGATCTCGCTGCTCGGCTACACCAACCCGAAGCGCACCGGACCCTATCGCCGCTTTCACGAGCTGATGATCGATGCCTATGGCGATCCGGGAGAGGACTATCCCATCAGCATGGAGAACCGGCCGGGTCGCATGCCTCGCATCGGGGTGGACGATGTCCTGGCCAAGGTCGAGGCCTGGCAGCGCTCGTACGGTTATCGCGCTTCGTGATTGTGGACCAATCCTTAACGTTGTGCCGTCTTGTTGCGTCTCCCTCGCCGGCGGAGAATAGCGGAGTTGTGCAAGGGACCGATCCCGCATGGGGCTTCGCGGTCCGCGCAACGGTGACCCGTCGTCACGTTCCCGCTCAATCCCAGGAGGATTTGTGAAGAGAAGCTGGATGTACCTTGCGACCGTCGTGGTCGGGCTGGCCGTCGCGGCTCCATCGGCGCAGGCGCAGGGTGGCGGTGCCGGACAGGGCGGCATGCGAGGAGGAGCGGGCCGCATGATGGAGATGCTCATGAAGGACATCACCCTCGACGCCGAGCAGAAAGCGAAGTTCGACGCCGTTCACGAGAAGTATGCCAAGGAGATGCCGGCCATGACTCCCGGCGAGCGTCCGGACGAGGCGGCGATGACCAAGCGGCGCGAGGTGCAGGCGAAGGAACACGCGGAAATGCGCGCGGTGCTCACCGCCCAGCAGCGGGTCACGTTCGACAAGAATCTCGCGACAATGCGCGAAGGCATGCAGCGGCGCGGTCGCGGCGACTGATTTCCCCTCTCCTGCGCGATGACAGGGAGCATCGCGCAGGAGAGGCAATACAGAAGCGGTCCGTCGGGAGCTGGTTCCCGGCGGACCGCTTTCTATTCGCCGGCGCGCAGGCCGTGGAAGTCGTAGGCCACGCCGACCTCGCGCAGGAGCGAAACCAGGAGCCCTAGCGCGAGGCCCATGACCGCGAAGTAATCGCCGTGGATGCGCTCGACAATGGTCGCGCCGTAGCCCTGGATGCCGTACGCGCCGGCCTTGTCCATCGGTTCGCCGGTGGCGATGTACGAGGTGATCTGTTCCGGCGACAGCGGCCGGAAGGTGACCTCCACGCTCTCCAGCCCCGACGTCAGGCGATTCCCGCGCGCGACCGCCACCGCCGTGTGCACGGTGTGGGTGCGGCCGCTGAGGCGAGTGAGCATGCGGTGGGCGTCCTGCGTGTCCGCCGGCTTGCCCAACAGGTCGCCGTCGATCACCACGATGGTGTCGGCGCCGATGACCACGGCGTCGGGATTCGCCTGCGCCAATCGCTGGGCCTTCTCTTGCGCCAGCCGCTCGGCGTGCGGCGGCGGCGTCTCATGCGGCAGGTAGGATTCGTCGATGTCGGCAGGCCGCACCTCGTGCGCCACGCCGATCAGCGTGAGCAACTCGCGGCGGCGCGGCGACTGCGAGGCCAGGATGATCCGTGGGGTCGTCATCGTTCCAGCCACAGCGTCACCGGTCCCTCGTTCACGAGATCCACCTCCATCGACGCACCGAACTCTCCCGTCTCGACGCGGGTGCCCGTCGCGCGCAGCAGGGACACGAAATGCTCGTACAGCGGGATGGCCTGCTCGGGCCGCGCCGCGTCGATGAACGACGGGCGGCGGCCCTTGGCGGCGTCACCGTAGAGCGTGAACTGCGACACGACCAGCAGGCTGCCCCCCACTTCGCCTAACGCAAGATTCATCTTGTCCTGCCCGTCCTGGAAGACGCGCAGCGACACGACCTTCTCTGCCATCCAGCGCACCTGCTCGTCCGAGTCGCCGTGCGTGAATCCCACCAGCAGCACGAAGCCACGCGCAATGGCACCCGACACGTGCCGCGTGCCATCCGCGCGCACGATGCGCACTTCGCCCCGGGACACACGCTGGACGAGTACTCGCATGGGGACGCCGGGCCCGTGCGCTGCTCAGCGACGTCCGGGCAACCAGCGCAGCACGAGCGCCGCGGAGCTCATACCGGCCATCGGCGCCAGCCAGTACATCCAGTGGGCGTCCCAGCGGCCGCCGATGAGTGAGGGACCAAACGAGCGCGCGGGATTCATGGAGGCGCCGGTGAGGGGACCGCCCATGAGCACGTCCAGCGCGACCGCCATCCCGATCACGATGGCCGCGCCGCCGCCGGCCCACCGCTCGTCCGACGTGGCGCCGACCACGGCGGCCATGAGGAGAAAGGAAAGCAGGAACTCCACGGCGAACGCCGACCCGATGGCAATGGAGGGAATCGTGCCGCCCAGGTTGGCGACGTTGCCTAACGTGGCCAGCAGCACGAGCGACCCCAGCGATGCTCCGGCGCACTGCGCGACGATGTACGGGAGCGCCTCGCGGGCCGGGAACTTCCCCGTGATCGTGAGCGCCACCGTCACGGCCGGGTTGATGTGCGCGCCCGAAATGCTGCCGATGGTAGCGATGATGACCGTGACCAGGAACCCCCACGTGAGCGCGATGCCCGTGAGCCCCAGCGCCCCCTGCGCGATGACATTGGTCATCACACATCCGGCGCCCAGCACGAGCAGCAGGCACGTTCCCAGGGCCTCCGCAGCCAGCCGGCGGG
>JBDSVW010000290.1:0-2794 GCA_039927015.1 Gemmatimonadaceae bacterium
AACTGGACGTGAACATCGTGGCCCTGACGTACCTCAGCAAGCGGGTACTGCCATGGTTGCGCAGCAACGGGCGCGGGCACGTCATGAATCTCGCGTCGGTGGCGGCGTTCCAGCCGGGCCCGTTGATGGCGGTATACTACGCATCCAAGGCGTACGTGCTGTCGCTCTCCGAGGCGTTGCATAACGAGTACGGTGGATCCGGCGTCACGGTCACCGCAGTCTGCCCCGGTCCCACGGAGACCGGCTTCCAGCGGGCGTCCGGCGTGCCCTCGGGGCGTCGGCCGGGTGGGCCGCAACTGTTGTCGGCCCGCGAGGTGGCCCTCCAGGCCTATCGCGCAGCGCGGGGTGGCCGGCGCGTGGTGGTGCCCGGGATGGCGAACCGCATCGCGGCCTTCCTTGGGCGCCATATGCCGAGCGGATACACGGCGCAGTTTGTGCGGCGCATCCAGGAGTCCCGCCTGCCGTAGCGCGACGGGCCGGCGTCGGGTGTGCTCAGCCGACGCGCTGGCGTCCCCGCGGGCCGCTCTTAGCGCGCGGCGTCCCACGCGCCTCGCTGCCTAACACATCGCGCAGGACGCGACCCGTGTGCGAGGCCTCCACGGCGGCCACCTCCTCCGGACGCCCCATGGCGACGACGGTGCCGCCTCCGCTGCCTCCCTCGGGTCCCATGTCGATGACCCAGTCAGCGAGCTTGATGACATCGAGGTTGTGCTCGATGAGGAGCACGGTGTGACCCGCGTCTACCAGGCGGTCGAGCACGCCCGCCAGCTTGCGCACATCCTCCAGGTGCAACCCGGTGGTGGGCTCATCCATGATGTACAGCTTGCGGCCATCGGACTTGGCCGAGAGCGCCAGTTCGCGCGCGATCTTCACGCGCTGCGCCTCGCCGCCGGAGAGGGTGGTGGCGGGTTGTCCGAGGCGGAGGTACCCGAGTCCCACCTGCTGGAGCTGCCAGAGCGACTGGCCCAGCTTCTCCTCGTAGGGGAAAAACCGGATCGCCTGGTCGATCGTGAGCTGCAAGACGTCGTGGATGCTGCGGCCGTTGACCTGCACCTCGAGCACCTCCGCCTTGAAGCGGCGCCCGGCACACTCGTCGCAGGGCACGAAGACGTCGGCCATGAACACCATCTCGACCTCGAGGAACCCGGCGCCCTCGCATTTCTCGCAGCGTCCGCCCTTCACGTTGAAGGAGAAGGTGCTGGCGGTGTACTTGCGCTGCCGCGCCAGCGGCACGGCGGCAAAGATGCGGCGGATCTCGTCGTAGGCCTTGATGTAGGTGACGGGATTCGAACGCGGCGAACGTCCGATGGGCGCCTGATCCACGAGCACGACGTCGTCCAGCGCGTCGGAGCCGGTGAGGGTCGCGTACTGACCGACCCGTTCGCCGAGGTGCTGCTTGGCCGAGTGCTCCCCAATTACGCGATGCTCGAGGGCGCGATAGAGCACGTCGTGGACCAGCGTGCTCTTCCCCGAGCCGGACACGCCCGTGACCACCGTGAGCGCACCCAGCGGCACCTTCACATCCACGTTGCGCAGGTTGTGTTCCCGGGCGCCGGTGAGGGTGATCCAGCGGGGTCCTAACGAGCGGCGCCGTTCGGGCAGTGGGACCGTCCGCGCGCCGGTGAGGTACTGGCCGGTGAGTGGACTCTCCGCGGCGCGGGACACGGGGCCATCGAACACCACGTATCCGCCCTGCTCGCCACTGCCTGGGCCGAGCTCGATCATGTGGTCCGCCATCCGGATCGCCTCCAGGTCGTGCTCGACCAGCAGCACGGTGTTGCCGCGATCGCGGAGCCGCGCCAGCAGGGCGAGCAGGCGGTTCAGGTCGCGCGCGTGTAGCCCGATGGAGGGTTCGTCCAGCACGTACAGCGTGTCGACCAGGGACGATCCGAGGGCATTGGAGAGCGTGATGCGCTGCGCCTCGCCGCCCGAGAGCGTGCGCATCGACCGGTTGAGCGTGAGATAGGTGAGTCCCACGTCACTCAGGAATCGCACGCGGTCGCGGGCCTCGCGCAGGATGTGATCGGCGATCTGCTGCTCGAACGCGGAGAGCGCGAGCGTCTCGAGCCACTGCTGCAATCCGTCGACCGGGAGGGCCGCGACGTCGGCGATGGTGAGGCCGGCCACCCGGACGTTCAGCGCATCCACGTGGAGCTTGGCGCCGTGACACGTGGGGCATTCCTTCGCCGACTGGTACTGCCGCAGAAAAACGCGGATGTACTGCTTATAGCGTTTCTCCTCGAGCGCACGCAGGAAGGGCAGGATGCCCACGAACCCGCGCCCGGTGCGGTGCAGCAGCGGTGCGCGCTGCGCGGCCGTGAGCGCGCTCCACGGAACGTCGAGGGGAACGCCCTCCTTCTGGCAGAACTCGGCCAGGGCGCGCCGCTTCCCCTCGTAGCGCGGCTTGGTCCACGGATCGATGGCGCCGTCGCGCACGGTCCGCTCAGCGTTAGGCACGATGAGTGCCTCGTCATATTCCAGCACCGCGCCAAAGCCGTTGCAGGTCGGACAGGCGCCGCGCGGGTTGTTGAACGAGAAGAGCTGCGGAGACGGCGCCGGCGCACGAGTGCCGTCGTTCGGGCACTCGAAGCGCTCGGTGAAGCGCAGCAGGCGCGGGGGTTCCTCGGCCACGATGCCCACCGCGTCCCCTTCGCCCTCGCGAAAGGCAATCGCCACGCTTTCCGCGATGCGCCCGCGCGCGTCGGGCGCGATGCTGACGCGGTCCACGACCACCACCAGGTCGCGCGTCGCAGCCAGGTCGACCGACGCTGCGGACAGGTCGTCAAGGTGCAGC
>JBDSVW010000291.1:0-7707 GCA_039927015.1 Gemmatimonadaceae bacterium
GCCCCTTCGTCTGGACCGCCACCGCGGACGCGATCCTCGCGAAATTGGAGCGACTTGCGAAAGTTCTTAACGGGACACCACACTAGCGGGGCCGGCCGGCGGCGCCGTAGGTGCTTGTGCGCGCCAATTCACTCATATGTGATGCGCACCAGTGGTTGTCAGTGCCGCTGGGAGCGGGTACGCTCTTCTGCAGGCAGGAGGGGGGGGCGCTGCAACGGGCATACGGGGTCGACACCGGTTACGTGCCGCCGACAGGGGCGGACGCGGTGGTCTTGTACACGACGTCCTTGGAGTTGGTCACAGGAGTTGGTCGCGCCGTTTCATCGGGTTCAAGCTGTTATAAGCCTAAACCGAGCATGGAATGACCGGCCGGGGCATTTGATAGGTTATCGATCCGAAATGGGCGACCGAGCTCACGCCGTGGCGGCCCTGGTGGCGCGCGCACATGTCCCGGCACGCGTGTGGATCTCGCCCGTGCACCTGCCCTATCGGGGCTGGGTTCTGCGCGCCTGTGTCACGAGCTTCCGGACGGATGATGGGGACGTGGACGTGAAGAGGGAGGCATTGGCGCACGCTGTGACGGTTGGATGGATTGATTGCGGCCGTGCGGTTTCGTGCGGGTGAACGGCCTCGCTAAGTTCACTGATGCCCGTAGACAGAGACAAAATTCCGTACCTTCCCGAGCGCATCGAAGGCCTCGGGCTCGTCGCGACCAATCTCGCGTGGAGTTGGAGCCGCGATGCGCGCGCGCTCTTCGCGATGGTTGACGAGCCGCTCTGGCACCTCACGCGACACAATCCCATCGCCATCCTGCGTCGCGTCGACCCCGAGCGTTTGAGCGTCTGCGCGCGCGACCCCCGCTTTCTCGACCTGTACGATCGCGTGATGAAGGAGTACTACCGCGTACAGTCGTTCGACGACACGTGGTTCTCCGACAAGCACGCCGACCTGCGCGACAAGCGCGTGGCGTACTTCTGCGCCGAGTTCGGGCTGCACGCCTCCGTGCCCATCTACTCGGGAGGGCTCGGCGTGCTGGCGGGCGACCACTGCAAGTCGTCGTCGGACCTCGGCATTCCGCTGGTGGGCGTTGGCCTGTACTACACGCGGGGCTACTTCGACCAGAAGTTGCGGCTGGACGGATGGCAGGAAGACTCGGACGAACAGTTCGACGTGGCCAACACGCCGCTCACGCAGGTGCTGGGCCCCAGTGGCGAGTCGTACCTCACCAAGGTCTGCACCTTCGGCCGGGACATTTACGTCTCTGCCTGGCGGATGATGGTGGGACGTGTGCCCGTCTACCTGCTGGACACGAACCTTCAGCAGAACGATCCGACGGACCGCGACCTGACGTCGAAGTTGTACACCGGCGGTCCGGACGTGCGATTGCGTCAGGAGTGGATCCTTGGCGTCGGTGGCGTGCGCGTGCTGCGTGCGGTGGGCATTCAGCCGGCGGCATGGCATGCCAACGAAGGCCATGCGGCCTTCATGCACGTGGAGCGCGTGCGGGAGCTGGTGGCGCGCGGGATGACCTTCGAGGATGCCGTGAAGCAGGTGCGGGCCACGAGCGTCTTCACGACGCACACGCCGGTGCCCGCGGGACACGACACCTTTTCCTTCGAGCAGGTGCAGGAGTGTGCGGGTCCCATCTGGACCGAGATGGGCATCAATCGCGAGCAGTTCCTCGGTATCGGGCAGCATCCGACGCAGCAGCAGGGGCAATTCCACATGACCGTCTGCGCGCTGCGGCTGTCACGCCACGTGAATGGCGTCGCACGCCGGCACGGCGAGGTGTCGCGGGAGATCTGGGCGCCGTTGTGGAAGGGGCGCGACGTGACCAAGGTGCCGATCGGGCACGTCACCAACGGCGTGCACAAGGGCACCTGGATGTCGCGCGAGATGATGGAGCTGTTCGACCATCACTTCGGCCACGACTGGGGCCATCGGGTGGAGGATCCCGCGCTGTGGGAGGAGGTGCTCGAGATCGACGACGCACGACTGTGGCACATGCACGCTGCACTCAAGACGGAGCTGATGAACTTCGTGCGCGAGGAGGCCCGTCGGCGTTGGGCGCGGCACTGGAAGGAAGCCACCCACGTGGTGGGTGCCGGCACGCTGCTCAATCCCAAGACCCTCACCATCGGTTTCGCCCGACGTTTCGCGACCTACAAGCGTGCCGACCTGATCTTCTCGGACACCGAGCGCCTGCGCGCGCTGCTGACCAACAGCACGCGACCGGTGCAGATCATCTTCGCGGGCAAGGCGCATCCGGCGGACACGCCGGGGAAGGAGGTGCTACGCACCGTGTACAGCTTTACCCGCGATCCGAAGCTCGAGGGGCGGGTGGCGTTCATTGAGGATTACGACCTGCACCTGGCGCATCGCCTTGTGAACGGCGTGGACCTGTGGATGAACCTGCCGCGTGTGCCAATGGAGGCGAGCGGTACCAGTGGCATGAAGGCGGCGCTCAATGGTGTTCCGCAGCTTTCCACCCTCGACGGCTGGTGGCATGAGGGCTACGATGGATTGAACGGCTGGGCGATTCCGCCGGCGTCATCGCGTGCCACACCAGATGAATGGGATGCAGAGCGGCTCTACTCGCTGCTCGAGGAGCAGGTGATTCCGCTCTATTACACCCAGGACGACCGCGGCATTCCGCAGGGTTGGTTGCAGAAGATGAAGCACGCGATTCGCGTCGCGGGACAGCAGTTCACATCACGTCGCATGCTGCAGAATTACGCGAACTCGTATTATGCCCCCGCGATGCGGGGAGACTTGCAGGGCGATGATCCCCCGATCGGATGAGGTAGTGCATGGCGAAAGCCAAGCCAAGGACCAGGGCTGCGTCGGTGACGGAGCCGACCACCGAAGCAACAAAGAAGGGTGCGGCGGGCGCTGACTCGACACCGGTGACCGCGAAGGTTGCCGGAAAGTCGCCCGCGAAAGCGAAAGCGAAAGCGAAAGCGAAAGCGAAAGCGAAAGCGAAAGCGAAGGCGAACGCGAAAGCGGAGATCGGGTCCGGAAAGAAGACGGCGCCGAAGAAGAAGGGGTCGGCAAAGAAGGCCGGCGCTGCACGCTCGGCGAAGCCCGATCGGGACGCTGCGGCGGTCGCGCCGGTCGCGGCGGCCGCGCTGGAGCCAACGCCGAGGCCGTCGGCGGCGGATTCGACGATGGCTGCGGCAGCGATGCCGCCCGCCCCAATGGCGTTTGCTCCGCCCGCGAATGCGGCTTCCGGCCGCGTGAGCACCTATCCGTTGCTCTCCGCGCAGGGCAAGCCGGTGTCCATCGTGCACGTGGTGGCGGAGCTCGCGCCGTTCGCACGCACCGGCGGACTGGGCGAGGCGGTGGCCAACCTCGCGCTGTCGCAGGTGCGGGCGGGACTCTCGGTGTCACTCATCATGCCGTTGTACCGGCAGGTGCGCGACGTCGCCAAGGATCTCGTTCCAGTGGGCGATCCGTACCAGGTGGTGGTGGGATCGCGCGTCGAGCAGGCACAACTCTTCGAGTCCGCATCGCTGCGCGAACGGGCCATCGAGGGAAAGCCGCGCGTCTACTTCGTGGCCAACGCCCAGTACTTCGACCGGGAGGGCATCTACGGCGATTCGAAGGGTGATTACGGCGACAACGACCGCCGCTGGGCACACTTCGCCCTCGCCGCGCTGAATGCCATTCCGCGCATCACCAGCGCGCCGACGATGATGCACTGCCACGACTGGCACACGGCGCTGGCTCCCGCGTATCTGCGCGCGTACGACACCGGCAACGACTTCTTCCGCAGCATGTCCACCGTGCTCACCGTGCACAATGCCGGCTATCAGGGACACTTCCGGCCGGAGTCGATGGCGGAGGTGGGGCTGCCATACGAGTTCTTCAACCATCACATGTTCGAGTGGTACGGCCAGATGAACATGCTGAAGGGCGGCATCTCGTGCGCCGACGCGGTGACGACGGTGAGCCCGACGCATGCGCACGAACTGCGCACGGCGGCGGGTGGGTTCGGGTTGCACGACCACTTCATTGCGCTGCGCGAGCGCTTCGTGGGCATCCTGAACGGCATCGACAACAGCGACTGGAACCCGGCCACCGACCAGCACATCGCGTACAACTACTCTCGCACCAAGCTGTCGCCCAAGCGGCAGAACAAGGCGGCCCTCCAGCGGTTGTTCGGGTTGCCCGAGCGGCCGGGCACGCCGGTAATCGGGATGAGCGCGCGCATGGTGGCGCAGAAGGGACTCGACCTCATACTGGGCTCTCCCCGCTTCCTTTCGCTCGACGCGCAGTTCGTGTTCCTTGGCCAGGGCGAGCGGCGTTACATCGACGTGCTCACCGAGCTGGGTGAGTTGGTGCCGGGCCGCATCGGTGTCCAGACGGACTTCACGGTCGAGCAGGAGCATCGCCTGCTGGCGGGTGCCGACATGATCGTGATGCCGTCGCAGTACGAGCCGTGCGGGCTGACCCAGATGCGCGCGCAACGCTACGGCACGCTGCCAGTGGCGCGGCGCGTCGGCGGCCTCGCGGACACCATCGAGGACAACGTGACGGGCTTCCTGTTCGACGACTACACGCAGGCCGATTTCATCCAGGCGTGCGCGCGGGCCATCGACCACTACCGGTATCCGCAGGTGTGGACCGGCATGGTGAAGGAAGCCATGTCGCGTGAGTTCGGCTGGGAGAATTCGGAGGCGAAGTACCGGGAGCTGTACAAGCGCGCGATCGCCTCGCCGCGCTGGAGGCGTTAGGCAGCCACGGGCACGACGCCGCCACACCGCGGCCGCGCCACCGCCACCTCCCGAGCCAGTGCGCGCGGGAGGTGGCGTCGTGCATGGCGTCACGTTGCCTTCGGCTCCGGTAGCCCGATGCGCGCGACGAGCGCCTTATAGCGCGAGTCGTTCCGCATTTTCGTGGGGAAGGGCAGCATGCGGAGCCGCACCAGGTCGCTCACCCGCTCCACGTACGCGGCCTCGAGTTGCACGAAGGCCTCATCGAGTTCGCCCACGCTGGCATGGCAGAGCGCCAGGTCGAGGGGCGAGATGTAGCGGGTGGCGGCGGCTTCCTGCAGGTGCACCAGCGCCTCGCGAGCGACGTCTGGACGCCCGCCCACGCCGGCGGTGATGCCGAGATATCCCAGCCCCACGGCACCATCGGACAGCTCCACCATGCGCTGGAAGGCGGCGATGGCCTCTTCCGCGCGCCCCATGTAGATGTACACCGCGCCCAGCGGCCAGTAGGTGAGGGCGAAGGTGGGATCGAGGGAGAGCGTCTTGTTGAGCTGCTCGAGCGCCTCGTCGAAGCGGCCGGCCCAGAAGAACGCATAGCCCATGTGGGCATTGATGATCAGCGAGAGGGGGTCCAGCTGCAACGCCATGCGCATCAGCTCGATCATCTCGTCCAGCTCATGCATCACCAGCTTGTGCCAGGCGTACCACTGGTGCGCGCTGGCGTACAGCGTGTCCAGCTCGATCGCCCGCTGGAACGAGGCCTCGGCACCCGCCCAGTCCCAGTCGAAGAAGAGCCGCGTATATCCCAGCGATGCGTGCGCCTCTGCCAGCGTCTCGTCAATCTCGAGCGCACGCGTGGAGGCCACCTTGGCGCGGGCGTACGCATCGCGCGGGGCAAGGTAGTTGTAGTAGCCCAGCACGTTGTACGCGTCGGCCAGCCCGGCGTAGGCGAGGGCATACGTGGGATCGCGGTCGATCGCCTCCTGAAAATGCTCGATCGCCAGATGGAAGCCCTCGGCCGTGCGCTTGCTCCACTGGTAGCGGCCCCGCAGGTATGCGCGGTAGGCGATGGAATCTTCCGTGTATCGCCGCATGAGTGCCGCGCGCTCCTCCGACGACAGGCGCACGCGCAACGACCGCACGATCTCTCCCGCAATTTCCTCCTGCACCGCGAAGATGTCGTCCGCCGGTCGGGAGATCCGGTCGCCCCACAGCTGCGATTCCGACATCACGTCGGTGAGTTCCGCGCTCACCGTCAGGTGCTGCCCGCGCTGCAGCACGCGGCCGGTGACCACCGCGCGCACGCGCAATTCCGCGCCGACGAGCGGGATGTCGAGCGCCCGGTGCTTGAAGCGAAACACGGTGGAGCGCGGCACCACGCGCAGTCCGGACACCTTCGTGAGCTTGTTGAGGATGCTCTCCGTGATGCCGTCGGCGAGATACTCGTCGTCCGCGTTCACGCCAGCGCCTTCGAAGGGAAGCACCGCCAGCGAATCGATCGGACCCGAGGTCGTGGCGTGCGCGTTGGCGACGTACCGACGTCCGCTGCCGGAGGTGACCGCAACCGAGGGAGCGGAGGGTGTCACGAGACGGGTGTCGAGCGTGCGCAGGGCGTCGCGCAGGGCGCCCGCCGATTCGGGGCGGCGCGTGGGTTGCTTGGCCATCGCGCTCGCGATGATCGACAAGAGCGCCGGGGGCACGTCGGTGCGCTGGAGCGGCGGGGGCTCGCGCACGAAGTGCTGCAGGATGATGGACTGTGCGGTGGGACCCACGAAGGGCGGGCGACCCGCCAGCATGCGATACAGCACGCAGCCGAGGGAATAGATGTCGCTGCGATGGTCGATGTCGTCGCCGCTGCCCTGTTCGGGACTCATGTACATCGGCGTGCCGAGAACCATGCCGCCGGACGTGAGTGCGTTGTCGGGCCGTGCACTGGCCGCGTGCACGGCGCGGGCGATGCCGAAATCGGCGACCACGGCATGACCCGACTCCAGCAGGATGTTCGCCGGCTTGATGTCCCGGTGCACCACCCCTTGCTGGTGCGCGTAATCCAGTGCATCGGCCACTTCTTCCGCCAGGTGCACCGCCTCGGCAACCGGCAGTCCATCGGTAGCACGGGCGAGCCGCGCTTCCAGCGACTCGCCGAGGATCAGGGGCATGGTATAGTACAGCAGGCCGGCCGCTTCACCCGCGCTCAGGAGCGGAATGATGTGCGGATGCCGGAGGTTCGCGCTGAGCTGGATCTCCCGCCGGAAGCGGTCGGCGTTCACCCCAGCCGCAAACTCCGCGGGCAGCACCTTGATGACCACCGACCGCTCCAGCGCGATCTCCTCTGCCTCGAAGACGCGACTCATGCCGCCGCCTCCCAGCTCTCCCTTGATGGCGAAGGTGCTGGCGAGCGCGGCCGTAAGACGCTTGGCGAGTTCGTCGGGGGTCGGCTGCGATTTCATGTGCGCACAACGATACCGACCGACGCGAAGCGGCGCAGCGTCGGCGCCGGATACAACGTGGCAGTTCTCCGTTTGCTCAACTCCGCACCAAAACAGCGGCAGCGGTTAGGAGCACATTGCGCGAGGCCGATTTCGGCGATAAGTCGGTAGGGCATCGGCGCGCGGAATATCCGCTGGGCCGATGAACTTGCACCGGAGAATGGTTCATGGCGAAGAGCGACGGCGGCGTCATCCCCCCCATTCCGTCCACGGTCAGCATCCCGACGTTCAAGGTGACGTCCACGCCGACCGGCAACATGGACATTCCTACCTCGTTGCCGTTCTACTATGCCGGCATCCAGACGATGTGGCTCTACTGGCAGGTGGACCTGCCGCTGCTCAACAGCTACCTGAATCCGCTGGGCATGACGCCCGTGAGCTTCGGTGGGGCCGGACTGGTCGGCATCAATTTTTTCAATGCGGTGGCGCAATATGGCGTCGGCTTTCCCGGCAATCAGGGGGGCGGCGGCTTCAATGAGACCGAGCTGACGATCATGGCATCG
>JBDSVW010000292.1:0-4145 GCA_039927015.1 Gemmatimonadaceae bacterium
TCCTCTTCACCGCCGACTCCGCCTATCGGGACGAGCGTCGCTATGGAGCCAGCGCGGTCTTTCTCGTGTCCACCGATGGCACCGTGCGCTCGTCCACCCCGCAGCGCGACTACCAGCATTCCAACGCGTCGTTCTCGCCGGACGGCCGCTGGATTCTGTATTCGCGGCAGCTCTCCACAGATGCCGTCCTCCGCGATCGCCTCGATCACGGGGGCCCCACGGATCTCGCGATCGTGCCCGTGGACGGCGGCCCGGAGCGCCTGCTGACCGGCGAGTGGGACTTCCTGCCCAGCAACGCCGAGTGGAGTCCCGACAGTCGCTACATCTATTTCATGGGCGGCATCGGGGGCGCGACCCATCTCTTCCGGGTTCCGGCGAAGGGAGGGGCAGTCGAGCAGGTCACCAAGGGCGAGCGGCGCATTGCGGCCGTGAGCTTCAACCGGGCGTTCACCCGCATGGCATACACGGTGGGCCGCAACGAATCGCCTCCTGACATTCATGTCGCGAACATCGACGGATTGGACGAACGCCGCCTGACGAGCGTCAATGCGGCGGTGGAGCGCGACGTGGTGCTCGGCGCGACCGACCGGCTGCAATTCCGCAGTGCCGACGGCACGCCGGTGGAAGGATGGCTGGCACTGCCGTATGGCTATCGCGCCGACGGTGGACCGTACCCGCTGGTGGTGAGCAACCACGGTGGCCCGCACAGCGCCGATGGTTACGCCTTCGACTTCAAGAGCCATCTTTTCGCCGCCAACGGCTACTTCGTACTGAAGGTGAATTTCCGCAGCAGTACAGGCTATGGGGAGAAGTTCCTGTGGGCCACGTGGGGCGCGTGGGGCACCAAGGACGGCGAGGACGTGATGGCGGGCATCGATTACGCCATCGCCCACTATCCCATCGACCGCTCGCAGGTGGCGACCATCGGCCACTCGTATGGCGGCTTCATGACGAACTGGCTCATCACCCAGTATCCCGACCGATTCGCCGCCGCCATTCCCGGCGCGGGCATCGTCAACTGGGTGAGCGACTACGGCACCGCCGACGTGGCCCGCACCAAGGAGACCGAGTTCTACGGCGCGCCGTGGGACCCAAAAGCGCGCGAGACGATGATCCGTCAATCACCGCTGACCTATGCCGACCGCGCCACGGCGCCCACCCTCTTCATTCACGGTGAGCTGGATCAGCGCGTGCCCTATTCCGAAGCGGAACAGATGTATGTGGCACTCAAGAAGAACGGAGTGCCGGCAAAGATGATTCAATACGAAGGCATGGCGCACGGCATCACCGGATCGTGGAACCAGGTGCACCGTATGCTGAATGAACTGCAGTGGCTGGATCAGTGGGTGAAGGCGCGCGGCGTGAGCTGACGGCCGCTCTTTACCGACAGCTGCACTTAGTCAGGTGCGACAGGACGCTGGCCGATAGCCTGCAAGCGACCGCGTGCCTCGGCGTTCGTCGAGTCGCGGCGCACGGCCTCGCGGCCGTAGTAGCGCGCGCGCAGCGCCTGGTAGGCCTTCACCGCGGAGTCGGCGCCCGATGCCTGCGCCGCCTCTGCCAGCAGAGTCGAAAGCGGCACGGGCCGGCTGACGCCGTGGTGGCACGTGCGGCATGTGACTTGAGGGTCGGTTGCTGCGCGACCAGGAAGCGTGTCCACCCGCCGGTTGATATCCGCCACCATCCGCATCATCTGGCGCGCCACGAGCTTGGTGCGCTTCTGATCCTTGGCGAAGTCGAAGCGCTCGAGTGGCATGCCCTCCTCTCCCACGTGGCAGAACTGGCAGCGCACTCCCAGGTCACCGGCAAAGTTGCGCATCATGCCGATGACCTGCGTCACCGGCGTGTTGCGGGGAATGACGTGGGTGTTGAAGAGGGATTCGGGCGGGAAGCGACCCGGCGCCTGTGCTGGAAGTAGGGCGGCCAGCAACGAGAGTCCAAGTCCGGCGAGCATGAGCCGCATGGTGCGAGACCTCGAGAGAAGAGTGGACACGCCCCCCGGCGCAATCGGCTCCACCGTACGCCTCCCAGCGAGAGGTCGCCAGCCCGCTGGGATGAAGCGAGCGTTCCGCGTGCGAGGCGCCGCGCGAGTACCCCGCGCTGCACTCCCGCTGCTGGGGGCGGTAGCGGTCGTCCGACTGGCGGACGGAGGCGTGGAAGGTGGAGCGCAGTGCGCGTGCTGCACTGCATAAGAATGAGCCGGTTCGGGCACTCCGCTCAGACATGCCTCCGCGACACACTCGTTAGGCGCAGGCGGGGCGGCCTCCGAGGGGTGACGCGGGTTGACGTGTGTGCGCGAGGGGCACAGGTTCGTGGCGTTGGAATCCCCCAATTTTCCATCCCCCCGCACGCCTAGAAGGAGTTTCCTACATGCGAATCCGCCACGCGTCTCGCGCGTTGGTCGCAACGCTACTGGTCGCCGCCTGCGTCCAGACCGATGCCACCGCACCCATGGTGGGTGCCCCGCTCACCAGTTCCTCCTCGGCAACCAGCACCTACGTCATACTCGGTGGCGGCAACTCTCTTCCCGCCAACCTTGCGGCGAGCGTCACCGCCGCAGGGGGCTCCCTCACAAACGCGATGGGGGGCATCGGTGTCGCCATTGCGACGTCCAGCGACCCGGCGTTCGCCAGTCGTGCGGCATCCATCAAGGGTGTCCAGAGCGTGGACGCTGACGTCGTGCTGAACTTCGAGCAGCCCACGACCTACGGTGAGGTGGACGAGGGATCAGCCGGTGCTTCGGTTGCGGCCGCCGGCGTCGGTGACGTCGAGACATTCCGTGCCCTGCAGTGGGCGCCCGACGCCATCAGCGCGCCCGCCGCGTGGAACGCCGGCTACCAAGGTGCCGGAGCACGCGTTGCGATTCTCGACGGGGGCATTCGGAGCACGCACATCGACATCGCGCCCAACCTGGACGTCGCGCGCTCGGCCTCCTTCGTTCCTGGCGAGGCGTACAACTTTGACCTCGGCACCTTCTGGCATGGCACGCACGTGGCCGGAATTGTGGCTGCACCCGCCAACAACGTGGGCACCGTTGGCATCGCGCCGCAGGCCACTCTCATCGGCGTGAAGGTGCTGCACAATGGCAGCGGGGCATTCTCGTGGGTCATGCAGGGCATCTACTACGCGGCGACGCCCATCGCGCAGGGGGGAGCCGGGGCGAACATCATCAACATGAGCCTCGGTGCCGGCATTGACGGACGCGGCTCCGCCATCGCGCACCTGCTCAATGCCCTCAGTCGCGCCACGTCGTACGCCAGGCAGAACGGGGTCACGGTCATCGCTTCCGCCGGCAACTCGGCGGCCGACCTCGATCACACCGGGAATCTCGTGTTCGTTCCGGCGCAGTCGGTCGGCGTAATTGCGGTGTCGGCCACCGGTCCGATGGGTTGGGCGCTCGGCTCCACGGATCTCGACCGCCCGGCTTCGTATACCAACTACGGGCAGTCGGCCATCACGTTCGCGGGTCCGGGCGGTGATTTCGCCCTTCCTGGCAACCAGGTTTGCACCAAGCCGCGCTTCCCTTCGGGTAGCGTGGTGCAGTTCTGCTGGGTCATGGATATGGTGATGGCCCCGTGCCGAGGATCGCTTCCCACCAGCAACGGCAGCTACTGCTGGGCCGCTGGCACCTCCATGGCGTCGCCAGCCGTCGCGGGAGTCGCCGCCCTGATCGTCGGAAAGTACGGCCCCATGGAACCTGCGCAGCTGGAAGCGAAACTTCGGCAGTCGGCCGATGACCTGGGAAAGCCGGGGAACGACGACTTCTACGGGCGCGGACGTGTGAACGCGTGGCGCGCGGTGCAGTGAGCGTCGCGTAGTATGGATCGCGCGTCGTGAGGCGCGCGATCGCAGCCGCTCCTTCGCCGGCCCGCGTCTTATGTGGATGCGGGCCGGCGTGCGTCACCTATGTGCGCCGCCACCTTCCGTGACAGATGGCCGACGGAGGAATTCGAGATGCATAGTTGGCGAACGTCTTACCGCCACGAACGAAGTCGGGAGGCAAACAATGCAACGAACCGTGGCGCTTGTAGCAGTGTCAGTCGGGCTTATGCTCACGAGCGCATCTCCCCGGGCGCTCCGCGCCCAATCACGTCCGCTGGAGCTGACGTACCTCGGCAACATGGGCGTATTGCTCCAGCGCGGAAACA